>NZ_JBFANV010000011.1:0-176685 GCF_040674955.1 Nonomuraea sp. NPDC049695
GGCTGGGACACCCCAGCCGAGCGTCTCGCTAAGCTCCTGACCGAAGCCAGCTGACAAGCCGTGTTGCAACGACCCCTGGAATCCGCCCGGGAGGGCCTTTGACACGCCGAGCGAAAGATCGCCACCATGGGCGCCGACATCGCCCGCGGCGACTACATCGACCCCAATGCGGGCAAGGTGCTGTTCGGCGAGTTGGCCAAGCGCTGGCTGGCATCGCGCATCGTCGATCCAGCGACGAAGATCCGTTACGAGTACATCCACCGTCTGCACGTCGCGCCGACCTTCGCCAAGCGCCAGGTGAAGAGCATCAAGCCATCACACGTCCAGGCGTGGATCAGCGACCTGAGCAGCCGCTTCGGCACCTCGACCGTGCAGACGGCCTTCCTGGTCCTCCAGGGCATCTTCAACCTCGCCGTCGCCGACGAAGTGATCAAGCGCAGTCCCGCCAAGTCACCCGTTGTTCAGGTTCCCAAACGATCTGCCGAGGAGATCATCGCCTGGTCGGACGAAAGGGTCAGCGCGGTGATCGACGCTCACCCTCCGCTATTTCGCCTGCTCCCCATGATCGGGGCCGCTTGCGGACTGCGGCAGGGTGAGCTGTTCGGCCTTGCCCTGGAGGACATCGACTTCGAGGAACGCGTTCTCCGTGTACGCCGACAGATCAAGAAGTTGGGCAGCGATCACGCCTACGCCCTGCCGAAGAACGACCGGGAACGAGTCGTCCCGCTTCCCGACTGGGCGGCCGAGGCCGTCAAGTGGCACGTCTCGGTCTATCGCCCGCTGGTTTGCTCAATGCCCTGGGAGAAGCTGGACGGCAAGCCGCGCACGCACAACCTGATCTTCCGGTGGACAGACGACCGCTACATCAGATCCCGGACCTACAGCGAGACCGTCTGGAAGCCCGCACTCGTTCAAGCGGACGTGATCCCGCCGCCGGACAAGGACCCCCGCCAACGGAAGCGCTACGTCACCTCGCGCAAGGAGGGGCTGCACCAGCTCCGGCACTACTACGCCAGCGTCATGCTGGCCGGCGGCGTCTCGGTCAGGGAACTCGCCGAGTACCTCGGCCACGCCGACCCAGGCTTCACCCTCCGCGTCTACGGCCACATGATGCCCGGCTCCCACGACCGCGCCCGCAAGGCGATCGACGACCGACTGCTCCGTCCGCGCGAGGTCTCTCACGGAACAGGGACGGAACAGTGATCATTTAAGCCCCGAACACGAGACCGCGAACCCCGCCTCCCAACACTGGCAGGCGGGGTTTTCGCATGTCAGAGGTCACTGGGCAAGGTGCCGGCTGATGACCAGGCGCTGGATCTGGTTGGTGCCCTCGAAGATCTGCATGATCTTGGCCTCGCGCATGTAACGCTCGACCCGGAACTCGCGCGTATACCCGTACCCGCCGAACACCTGCACCGCGTCCGTCGTGACCTTCATCGCCGCATCCGTGGCGACCAGCTTCGCGATGCTGGCCTGCTTGCTGTACGGCAGCCCGGCGTCCCGGCGGCGGGCCGCGTCGAGGTAGGTGGCCCGGGCGCTTCCCACCCCCGCCGCCATGTCCGCCAGCAGGAACCCGAGCCCCTGGTGGTCGATGATGCGCTTGCCGAACGTCTGCCGCTCTTTCGCGTACGCCACCGCCTCGTCGAGCGCGGCCTGCGCGAGGCCGGTGGCGCAGGCGGCGATGCCGAGCCGGCCCGAGTCGAGGGCGCTGAAGGCGATCTGGAGGCCCTGACCCTCCTCGCCGAGCAGCCGGTCGTCCTCCAGGACGGCCCCGTCCCAGTGGGCGCTGGTGGTCGGCACGGCGTGCAGCCCCATCTTCTCCTCCGGCCGCCCGAACGTCAGCCCGTCGGCCGCCCCCGGCGCCAGGAAGCAGGAGATGCCCCGGGAGCCCTCGCCCGTGCGGGCGAACAGCGCGTAGAAGTCGGCGATGCCGCCGTGGGTGATCCACGCCTTGCTGCCGGTGATCCGGTAGCCGGTCTCGACCCGCTCCGCCTTGCAGGTCAGCGCCCCGGCGTCGGACCCCGCCTGCGGCTCCGACAGGCTGTAGCCGCCGATCAGGCGGCCGGCCAGCATGTCGGGCAGCCACCGCTCGCGCTGCGACGGGGTGCCGAAGGCGGCGACGGGGAAGCAGGCGAGGGTGTGCACGCTGGTGGCGACCGCGACGGCCGCCCAGCGCATGGCCAGCTCCTCGATCACCTGCAGGTACACCTCGTACGGCTGCCCGCTGCCCCCGAACTCCTCCGGGTACGGCAGCCCGAGCAGCCCCGCCGCGCCCAGCGTGGCGAACAGCCCCTCCGGGTAGGTCTCGGCGCGCTCGTGCTCGTCGACCCGGCGCGCGAGCTCCTTGTCGGCGATCTCGCGGGTCAGCTCGATGAGGTCCTTGGCGTCCTGATCGGGCAGCAGCCGTTCGACGGTCATGATCTCTCCTGGCTCATGGCGGGCTCGTCCAGCCGTGCGAGCGCGGTCCTGGCACGCTCACGGAACTCTGCTACCCGGGCGAGCTTGATGTCCTCGTACCCCCGGATCAGCTCGGGCAGGCCCGCGATCTCCGCGACGGCCTCGGCGGTCGAGGGGGTCAGGCCGGCCAGCGCGGTACGCATGAGGTCGCGGTACTCGGTGACCAGTTCGCGCTCGACGCGCCGCACATGGGCGTGGCCGAAGACGTCGAACGCCGTGCCGCGCAGCACCTTGGCGGCCCGCAGCCCGCGGAACATGATCCCGGCGCCGCGGCGTACCTTGATCTTGCGCTTGAGGCCCATGGCCCGCAGCAGCGGCGGGTGCAGCAGCACCGACACGACCGCGTCCGCGCCGAACTCGCGCTCCCTGCGCTCCTTCTCCACCGGATCGAGGTGCAGGCGGGCGACCTCGTACTCGTCCTTGTAGGCCATGAGCTTGTGCAGGGCGCGGGCGTACGCGAGCCCGATCGCCGTGCCCGCCTCCTCGCCGGCCCGCTCGACCGCCTCGGCCGCCACCCGGCGCACGTCCTGCTCGTACGTACGGGCGTAGGCCGCGTTCTGGTAGCCGGTCAGGTCGGCGACCCGCGTGGCCACCGCCTCCTCCAGCCCTTCCGGTTCCTCCGCTTCCTCCACAAGAGGGTTCGCCACGGCGGCGCGGCCCCAGCGGAAGGCGGCGAGGTTCTTCTCGACGGCGGCCCCGTTGAGCGTGATGGCGCGCTCGATGGAGGCGGCGGAGACCGGCAGGCAGCCGTGCTGGTAGGCGGCGCCGAGGAGGAGCAGGTTCGCCGGCATGTGGTCGCCGAACAGCGACTCCGACAGTCCCTGGGCGTCCAGGCACTCGACGCGCTTGGCGGCGGAGGCGACGCGCGCGACCGCGTCGGCGTGCCCGGGAACGGCGACCCGGCCGGTCACCATGGCGGCGGTCGGCACGACGGAGGTGTTCAGGATCGCGACGGTGCGTTCCGGCGCGGCGACGGCCAGGTTCGTCTCGGCGGCCGCTCCCAGCAGGTCGAAGCCGATGACCACGTCGGCGCTCCCCTGCGAGGCACGCACGGAGCCGTCCACGGGGCGCGCGGAGATCCGGACGTCGCTGACCACCGGCCCGCCCTTCTGCGCCAGCCCGGTCTGCTCCAGCCCGGCCGCGTTCAGCCCGTCGAGGTGGGCCGCCATCTGCAGGATCTGCGAGACGGTGACGACGCCGGTGCCGCCGATGCCGGGCATCCTGATCAGGGCCTCGCTGGGCCTGCTCGCCGGCTCGGGCGCCTCCGGAGGCGGCGGCGTCTCCCTGCGCGGCCTGGTGCCCGGCTCGACCAGGAGGAACGACGGGCAGTCGCCCTTGAGACAGCTCAGGTCGGTGTTGCACGAGGCCTGGTGGATGCGGGTCTTGCGGCCGTACTCGGTCTCGACCGGCTGCACCGACAGGCACGTCGACGCCTCGCCGCAGTCGCCGCAGCCCTCGCAGACCCGCTCGTTGATCACGACCTTCTGGGTCGGCGTGGGCAGCTTGCCGCGCTTGCGCAGCCGCCGCTCCTCCGCCGCGCACCGGTCGTCGTGGATCAGCACGGTCACGCCGTCGAGCTCGGCGAGCTCCTTTTCCACCTCGGGCAGGTCGTCGCGGTGCCGTACGGACGCGATGCCCGCCAGCCGCACGCCCCGGTACGTCTCGGGCTCCGGCGTGGTGACGACCACGCGGCGCACGCCCTCGAGCGCCAGCTCGTGCGTCAGCGCGGGCACGTCCAGCCTGCCCTCGGCCCGCTGACCGCCGGTCATGGCCACGGCGTCGTTGTAGAGCAGCTTGTACGTCATCCGCACCCCGGCCGCGACGGCGGCCCTGATCGCCAGGGAGCCGGAGTGGTGGAAGGTGCCGTCGCCGAGGTTCTGCACGAAGTGCCGGTCACCGGTGAACGGCGCCAGCCCGATCCACTGGGCGCCCTCGCCGCCCATCTGGGTGATGCCCACCTGGGTGCCGCGGCCGTGGCCGTCCAGCGCGATCATGGCGTGGCAGCCGATGCCCACGCCGACCAGCGTGCCCTCGGCGGTGCGGGTGGAGGTGTTGTGGGGGCAGCCGGAACAGAAGTAAGGGGTGCGCGTGGCCACCAGCGGCAGCATGACGCGTCCCTTCTTACGGGGTCGCGGGGCGGGCTCCTTGCCCAGGCAGGTGGCGATGGCCTTGGCCACGTCCTCGGCGCCCAGGGTGCCGCGGGCGGTGAGCAGCTCCCGGCCCACGACGGCCGGCGCGCGGCCGCTCCCGTACAGGGCCTGCTTGAGCTGGCCCTCCAGGAACGGCACCTTGTCCTCGACCACCAGCACCTTGTCCAGGTCGGACGTCATGGCGGCCAGGTCGTCGTACGCGAGCGGGAACGGCATCGCGAGCCTGATCAGCCGTACCCCGTGCTCGTCCATCGCCGCGGCGTCGAGGCCGAGGTCCGCCAGCGCGCGCAGCACCACCGCGTACGTCGTGCCGGAGGCCAGGATGCCGAGCCTGGTGTTGCCTTCCCCGGACATCACCCGGTTCAGGCCGTGCGTGCGCGCGTACTCGCGGGCCAGGTCGAGGCGGCGGGTGAGCATGTCGTGCTCGGCGTCCAGCGCGGCCGGGCCGAGCAGGATGGGTGCGGAGCCGCGCTCGCGCTTGTCGGGCACCGGGATGCCGGCGCGCAGCGGCCCGAGGTCGACGGTGGCGGACGCGTCGGCGATGTCCGCGACGATCTTCAGCCCCGCCCAGAGCCCGGTGGCGCGTGACAGGGCCACCGCGTGCAGCCCGAACTCGATGATCTCCGCCACCGAGCCGGGCGCGAGCAGCGGCATGGACAGGCTCTGGCACATGGGCTCGCACGAGCTGGGCAGCGTGGACGACTTGCAGCCGGGGTCGTCGCCGATCCAGGCCACCGCGCCGCCGAGGGGCGCCGTGCCGGACACGTTCGCGTGCCTGAGGGCGTCGGCGGCCCGGTCGAGGCCGGGGTTCTTGCCGTACCAGAAGCCCGTCACGCCGTCGTGCCGCCGGCCCGGCACCTGGTCGAGCAGCTGGGTGCCGGCCACCGACGTGGCGGCCAGCTCCTCGTTCAGGCCGGCCTGGAACACCACGCCCGCCTGGTCAAGGAAGCGCGCCGCCCGCCCCATCTCCATGTCCACGCCCGCCAGCGGCGAGCCCTGGTAGCCGGAGACGAACACCCGCGTGTCCAGCCCGCGCTCCTCGTCCAGTCGGCGCTGCTCCAGCGTCAGGCGGACCAGGGCCTGGATGCCGGAGATCAGCACCCGACCGTCCGCCGCCGTGTACTTGTCGTCGAGCGACACGGGAGTCACGCTCACGCGAACCTCCTGGCTTCCTACCGCGCATCGGGATTCACCGTTGATTCCCAGCACAGCAACGCGGACATGACATGCGCAAGTATTAGATGAGAAAGTGGGCGGAAGACGCAAACTATATGAGGGCTAGGGCCTTGGTGGCTGACGTTCTTTGCGCCTGATGGAGGGGGTTCTCGCATGGCAGACGTGGACGACATCGATCACCGGGTGCTGCGGCTGCTGCGTGAGGACGGGCGCAGGACGTTCTCGGAGATGGCGCAGCTGGTGGGGCTGTCGGTGGCGGCGGTGAAGCGGCGGGTCGACCGGCTCAGGGAGATCGGGGTGATCACGGGGTTCAGCGTGCAGATCGACTACTCCAAGCTGGGGTGGGGCATCGAGGCGTTCACGGAGCTGCGGTATCCGGGCACGACTCCGGTGAGCGAGATCATCCGCACCGCCGCCGACGCGCCCGAGGTGCAGGCGGTGTTCACCATCGCGGGCGATCCCGACGCCCTGATCCATGTACGGGTACGCGATCTCGGGCACCTGCAGCAGGTCATCGACCGGTTGCGCCGGGCCGGTGACGTGACCGGGACCAAGACGCTGCTGGTGCTCGGCTCGTGGACCCGGGACGCGCTGGCCTCCCGCTGAGCTCAGGACGCCTCGCCGGGCTGCTCCCGACGCCTCGCCGCGCGGCCGGGGCGCCCGGCGACGACGCGGTCGCCAACGGCGCTGCCAGTGCTGGGGCGGCGGTTGGAGCCGGAGAATTGCCATACGAGCAGGCCGATGGCGACGAGCATGGGGACGCCCAGGCCCACCAGCCACACCGACACCCCGCTCAGCGGAAGGACGGCGCCGTCATCGTCCCGCCTCTCCGCTTCCCCGGGCGACGGCCGCGGGCGGCGCTGACCGGAGCCCACCTCGGCGGCGGGCTGCTCGTCAGACCCGCGCCCGCCACCGGGACGGCGCCGGTGCGGCCCCGCGGTGGGACCGCCCTTGATGATGCCTCCGCCGTGAATGACATGGAGCACGCCTCCGGTCCCGTCCAGGGCGGGCGGCTGCCCGCTCCCGGGCCTCGTATCGCCGCCTCCCGCGGAGCTCCCGTACGGGTCCGGCTTTGACGGGGCCGACGTCTCGGAACCGCTGACGGGAGCGGGACCGGCGGCACGAGTGGGCTCGGTGCCACGGACCGGATCAGTGCCACGGGCCGGATCGGTGCCGCGGGCCGGATCGGTGCCGCGGGCGGGAGACGTGGCCGGGCCGGCGCTCGGCGGCTGGGCGGGCTCGGCACCGCCGGCCGCGCAGGGACGGCCGTTCCCACCGTTTCGAGCACCCTTGTGAACGGTGGCGCACTTGTCGGAGCCCCCGGCGTCAGGGGCGGCGGGCGGACCTGCCTTGGCCCGCGCCCGCGCCGGGTTGATCATCCGCGTCGAGCGGCCGTCCGTCCCCGTGGCCGAGACCTCGACCTTGTTGGTGACGCGCGTGCCGTCCGGAAGTGCCGGGTCGAGCGTGACCGGAATCTCATACGTCACGCTCGACCCCGGCGGGATCGCCAGCCCGGCACCGCCGCAGACGACGGTGGCGCCCCGGTTGACGAGGGCGCAGTCGTCGGACAGGAGGCCGGCGGTCGTGTTCGGATCGAGGTTGTTGACGATCGTCACGTTCTCGGCGTCGCCGCGTCCGGCGTTCTCGACGGTCACCATGTAGACGGACTGCGCGCCGATGACCATGGGATCCGGGGTGACGGTCCCGGTGACCCGCAACAGCGCCCCGACCGGAGCCGCAACAGTCCCCCCGCCCAATGCGGCGAGCGCGACGACTCCCGCGATCCCCCGGATGACCATCTCGTCCCCTCCGCCGCAACCTGCCGCACCTGCCTGACCGGGGACGATCCTGCTCCCACCCGCCGAACCCACGGGGACCCCCCAACCGGAACCATGCGCCCCTGTGGCGAAGCCTTTACCTCGGGTGCGGCGTTTCCTCACTCGGGTCCGGCGGTGTTCCGCGCTCGACGAACTCGGTGATGTTCGCGACCACGGCATCGGCTTTCGCCGTCCTGTTCACCCTGGCGGCGACGGCCTTCCTGTGGCGAAGCAGGGCGGCCTTCACGGCTTTCTGTCTTCTCCTAGCCGTCGACCTCTACCAGTTCGTCACCTTGGCCCCGCACTACACGAGCTGAGGCCCCGACAGGTGTGTGGTGTGGCGGCACCCGGAGCACACCACACCACACACGAACAGGGGGTCAGCCCACCCGGCAGGACACCGCGGGCCAGTTGTAGTTGCCGTTGTGCTGGATCGTGAAGCCGAACGTGTTCCCGTTGCCGTTGGGCCGCATGGTCATCACGTACCCGCTCGAGTCCCAGGTCGGCGTGCCGTTCCAGGTGTTGATGACCTTCTGCGGGCTCTGCAGGGTCACCGTGACGATCCACGTGCTGGTGCCGGACACCGCGACGGACAGGTTGAAGCGGTCGCTCCACTGCGAGCCCTGCGTGACGGTGGCCGTGCAGCTGCCGCCGCCCGGAGGGGGCGTGCTGGAGCCGGAGCCGCCGAGGGCGGACAGGACGGCGTCGTAGGCGGGCTTCTTGTTGTAGTTGCCGTCGAACAGCAGCGGGGTGCCACTGCTGCGCCAGGAGTACTTGTCGGTGACGCCCCAGACCGTGATGCCGGCGCAGCGTGAGACGGCCAGGCAGGCGTTGACCACGCTGCGGTAGCTGTTGGCCTGGGCGGTGCCGGAGCCCTCGATGTCCAGCTCGGTGATCTGCACGTCCACGCCGAGGTTGGCGAACTGCTGGATGTTCTGCTGGTAGTTGCCGGGCACCGGGGACGCGCTGTTGAAGTGGGACTGCAGGCCGACGCAGTCGATCGGCACGCCGCGCTGCTTGAAGTCCGCGACCATGTTGTACACGGCGCGGGTCTTGGCGGCGTTGGCGTCGTCGATGTTGTAGTCGTTGTAGCAGAGCTTCGCGGCGGGGTCGGCGGCGCGGGCCGTCCTGAACGCCTCCTCGATGTAGCTGTTGCCGATGCGCTGCTGGAAGACTGAGCTACGGCGGGCGCCGCTGGAGCCGTCCTGGAAGGCCTCGTTGACCACGTCCCACGAGTGGATCCTCCCCTTGTAGTGCGCCATGACGCCGTTGATGTGGCTGTTCATGGCGTTGCGCACGTCGGTGGCCGTGGACAGGCCGCTCACCCAGCCGGGGAGCTGGGAGTGCCAGACGAGCGTGTGGCCGCGGATCTTCATGCCGTGGCTCTGGGCGTGACTGACGATCTGGTCGGCCGGGCCGAAGTTGAACGAGCCGCGCGACGGCTCGGTCGTGTCCCACTTCATCTCGTTCTCGGGGGTGACCGAGTTGAACTCGCGGTCGAGCACGGTGGCGTACGCGGACTCGCCGAGGTGGTTGGCGGCCACGGCGGCGCCGAAGTAGCGGCCCTTCTCCGCGGCGGAGGCGCCGAGCGCGCTGGCGGCGCCGGCCGCGGTGGCCATGGACATCACCAAGGTCACGCCGAGTGCGCCTGCGACGAGCGCGGGCTTGAGACTCATGTCGTTCCTCCGGAACGCTGGGGGCGGACATAGCGGTACGGAGAGCTCACCTTGGAAGGTCAGTCTGAGGAGATCGCCGAAATGTGTCAACATTGGGCAGAAATATTTCGGCATGCCTTTGGCCATAGCCTGCCCCCACCTGCGATGACATAGTCTGAAATATTTCGGAATCCATGAAAATAGCGAGGCTGGAGCGAGTACGTAGATTTCCGGATGCTTTACCAGCCGGTTCTCCCTAATGTCGGCCGCGACCATTGCCGCCCGAGAAGGTGGGTTCATGCGTGCGCTGACCGTGCTCCTGTCCAGCCTTGTGCTGGTCACGACCGTCTCCGCCCCCGCCGGCGCGGAGATCAAGCCCGCCGCCGTCACACCTGACGTCGTCTTCCAGCGGGCCGACTTCGCCACCGGCACGTACGAGGGCACGGGAGCCGGGAACGGCCTGGTGTTCGGCCAGGCCGTCGGCACCGTCTCCTACACCGACGCGCTCGGCACCAAGACCTGGGAGTACGCCCGCTGGACCGGCCCCGAACGGGCCATCGGCTTCCCGGCCACCCAGCTGATCGCGTCCTGGACCGCCGATGTGCCCCCGGGCAGCTGGATGCAGGTCGAGGCCCGGGCCAGGAACGCCGAAGGGCTGACCAAGTGGTACTCGCTCGGCCGGTGGGCGTACGCGGAAGGCGACATCCGCCGCACCTCCGTACCGGGACAGGGGGACGCGAACGCCAGCGTCGCGGTGGACACGCTGGTCGCGGCGGCCAGCAAGCCCATCAGCGCCTACCAGCTGCGCCTCACCCTCTACCGCGCGCCCGGCTCCTCGGTGACACCGCGCGTGCGCACGTCCGGCGTCATGGCCTCCAACGTGCCGGAACGCAAGACCGTGCCGGTCAGCCCGAGCGGCGGCGCATGGGGGACGGAGCTGGCCGTGCCGCGCCGCTCCCAGAACGTCCACCAGGGCCACTACCCCGAATGGGACGGCGGCGGCGAGGCGTGGTGCAGCCCGACCTCGACCACCATGGTCCTCGGCTACTGGGACAAGTGGCCGAGCGCCGAGGACACCTCCTGGGTCGATCCCTCCGACCCGAACCCCGAGGTCGACTACGCCGCCCGCTACACGTACGACCACGCGTACCAGGGGGCGGGCAACTGGCCGTTCAACACCGCTTATGCGGGGCGGTACGGGATGGACGGGTTCGTCACGCGGCTGCGGTCGCTGACGGAGCTGGAACTGCTGATCAAGGCGGGCATTCCGGTCATCACGTCGCAGTCGTTCAAGAAGGGCGAGCTGCCGGGCGCCGGGTACGGCACCAACGGGCACCTCATGGCGATCGTCGGCTTCACCGCGTCGGGTGACGTGATCGCCAACGACCCCGCCTCGTCGAGCAACGACGCCGTGCGGCACGTGTATCCGCGCGCCGACTTCGAGAACGTCTGGCTGCGGAGCTCGAGCAGCGGCGGCGTCGCGTACATCATCCACCCGCAGGACCGCGCGCTGCCCGCCACGACGCCCGGACTGCCCGCCAACTGGTGACCCGGCGGGGGCGCGGGCTCACCCAAGGGCGAGCCCGCGCCGCCGTCCGCGCTCAGTCCGCCTGCGGCGGCTCCTCGGGCCAGATCTCGAACTGCTCCACGATGGCGGAGAAGAGCGCTTCGTCCTGCTCGGGGACGGACGAGCCGCACCCGAGGACGAAATGGACATCGTCCCGCGCGACGAAGTACTCGCTCACGGCCCAGACCCGTCCGGCGTCCCTCTTGGCAGCGCGCCTGGCCCCCCGCCGAGGTCTGGGCGGCCGTCATGCCGGGCCGCGGGTTGAGGAGGCGAGGGCGCCTTGCCTGGGAGGACATGACGGCACAGCCGCTTTTGGGTTCCTGTCGGGAACCGTCGGCTTGCGCCCTTCCTGCTTATCGCGGAAAAGATGATCTTTTGCCAGTGGCGGCAACTACGCTGTGCGCCATGTCATCCGAGCGTTTTTCCGGTGAGGTGCTTTCGTCAGCCGATGCTGCTGGGTGGGAGGTGCAGTGGACGACGAGGTGGAGCGGTCGGGATCTGGCCACCGGACAGCCGGTGGAGGCGCCTTACCAGTTCGGCTACGCGGGCACGGTGACGGCGGTGGCGACGGCGAGGATGTTGGATGGCCGTCTGATAGCGGTCTCCGGCAGCTGGGAGGGCCCGCTCCGGGTGTGGGATCTGGCCACCGGCCGGCAGATAGGCGACCCACTGACCGGCCACACCGAATGGGTGACGGCAGTGACAACGGGGATGCTGGATGACCGCCTGGTGGCGGTCTCCGGCAGTTGGGAGGGCCCGCTCCGGGTGTGGGATCTGGCCACTGGCCGGCAGATGGGCGACCCACTGATCTGCCACAGCCACGGGGTGGCGGCGGCGGCAACGGGGATGCTCGATGGCCGCCTGATAGCGGTCACTGTCGGTGTCGGCGATGACAGCGTGCGCGTATGGGATCTAGCCACTCGCCACGTAATAGGTGACCTGCTCAACGCCCACGCCGGCCAGGTGAACGCCGTGACGACGGGAGCCCTGGACAATCGGCTGGTGGCGGTCTGCGGCACCTGGGAAGGCTCGCTGCGGGTGTGGGACGTGGCCACCGGCCAGGAGGTCGGCGACCCACTCGTCGGCCACACCGACAAGGTGAATGCGGTGGCGGTCCGGGTGGTGGACGGCCGTCCGATGGCGGTCTCAGGCAGCGACGACCGCACGGTTCGGGCGTGGGATCTGCAATCGGGTGAACCGATGGGTGACCCGCTCATCGGCCACACCGGCGACGTGAACGCGGTCGCCACGGGGGTGCTGAACGGCCGGCCGGTGGCGGTCTCCGGCAGCGACGATGGCACCGTGCGGGTGTGGGACCTGGTCGCGAGCCGGCAGGTGGGCGACCCGCTCACCCGCCCCGTCGGCATGGTGCAGGCGGTGGCCACGGGGATGCTGGATGGCCGCCTGATAGCGGTCTCCGGCATTTCCGACAAGACAGTGCAGGTGTGGGATCTGGCCTCTGGTGCGGACTGCACGGGAAGTGCGGGCGGGTTTCCTCGTCCGGGGCACGCGGCCGGCATCGATGCGGTCACCAGCGGTGTGCTGGAGGGCCGCGAGGTGGTGGTCACCGGCAGCCAAGACGCGACGGTGCGCATGTGGGATCTGCGATCAGGTGAACCGGTGGGCGACCCGCTCACTGGTCACACCGGCGCGGTGGAATGTGTCACGTCCGCAGTGGTGAACGGTCGGCTGATCGTGCTCAGCGGTGGCGCCGACGGCACGGTACGTGTCTGGAACCCGGCCACCGGTGAACAGGTGGGCGAACCGTTCACCGGTCACCCCGGCCCCATATGCGCGCTGGCGACCGCCGTCGTGGACGGCCGGCTCCTGGCCGTGACTGCCAGTACTGACAAGATCATCCGCATCTGGGACGTGAGTGCCGGTGAGCAGACCATCCGACCTCGCGCCGATCAGAGCCGCCGCGTTCACGGTCTGGCCGTCACCACCTTCGACGGCCGGCCGAGTGCTGTGGTCGGCACCCGGCAGGGCGGCCTGCGGATCAGAGACCTGGCGACCAACCGCGATACCGGCCCTCGCCCCACCCCTCTGTACGGCGATCCCGTTTGGAAGATCGCCGCCACCACGACCGTCGACGGCAGGCCTATCGCCCTCACCAGCCGTCAATACGGTGATCCGGTCACGGTGTGGGACATCACCGCGGGCCGGGCCATCGCCCAACTGCAGGCCAGCGCCGGCGAAGCTCTGGCTGCCGCAGTCGTCGACGGACGGCCGATAGCGGTCACTGGCACCCTCTGGACCGCTCAGGTCTGGGATCTCAACACTTACCAGCAGATCGGCTCCGACCTGTCCTTTCCCCGCCCTGTCACCGCCGTCGCCATCACCCCCGCTGGACACCTCATCATCTGCTCCGAGCAGCACATCACCGTCCTTGCCGCCACCCCCACACCGCAGCAAGGTGTCGTCGAGCCGGAGTCCACGTGCGGATCAGGCCGCTTGGGCTGAGTCAGACCGATGTCCGGTCCATGCGCAGGCGGCTTTCCTTCGAGTGAGTCTCCGGCTCATGAGCATGCCACGCGTATCGCCGGTGACCGGATTGGGGCAGCGGCCGCTCACGGGTGACGCGGGGGTGCGGTGGACTCGCGGACGATGAGGCGCGGCGGGACCAGCGAGATGGCCGGTTGCGGGTGCCCGCCCAGCTCGGCCAGCGCCGCGTGGAAGCAGGCCCGGCCCAATCCCGCGAAATCCATCCGTACGGTGGTCAGCGCCGGCGTCCAGAAGGCCGAGCCGGGGATGTCGTCGAAGCCGACGATGCTGACGTCCCCGGGAACGTCCTTCCCCGCGTCGTAGAGCGCCCGCCGAACCCCCTGCGCGATGTCGTCGTTGCCGCACAGGATCGCCGTCACGTCCGGGGACCGGGCCAACTGCTCCCCCGCCGCGTACGCAGACTCGAGGTCCCATCCGCACGCCAGCACCGAGGGGATCTCCGCGCCCGCCCGGCACAGCGCGTCGCGCCAGCCCTCGTGCCGTCCTCCGGCGCGGCCCTCGGACGGGATGGCCACGTGGTGGACGGTGCGGTGCCCGAGGTCGAGCAGGTGCTGGGTGGCGTCGGCGGCGGCCCGGCGCTCGTCCAGAGCGATCGCCACCCGTCCCAGATTGGGGGCGACCGGCTCGGTGACCAGGATGGCCGGGATGTGCGGCGGCAGCGCCTCGGCCACCGCCGTCCCCAGCGGGTCGAACGCGATCACCACCAGCCCGCCCGCGCTCGGATCGCTCACGTAGTCGACCGTCTGCCGCACCTCGGCGGACTCCACGACCCTGATCCCCAGCGCCACGCCCTCGGTCCTGGCCGCCTCCTCGATGCCCTGGAGGGTGGCGGCGTAGCCGTACAGCATGGTGTTGGAGGTCACGACGGTGACGCCGCTGGCCCGGCCCAGGCCGAGCGTGCGGGCGGCCCGGTTGGGACGGAACCCCAGCCGCTCGATCGCGGCCAGCACCGCGGCACGGGTGTCGGGCCGCACCCGGGGTGAGTCGTTCAGCACGCGCGAGACGGTCTGATGCGAGACGCCGGCCGCGGCGGCCACGTCTCGAATACTCGGGGCAGCCCCTTTACGGACATGTCGGGGGCTCGCGGTCACGATCACATGGTAGTCGGCCCGAGAGCGGAGGTTGGGACCAGTTCACGCGACCAGGCGCAGCCAGGACGCCGCGAGCGCGGCGTGACCGGCCGGCGTCGGGTGCACGCCGTCCGCGGCCCAGTACTCCGGCCCGGTCGTCGCAGCGAGTTCGGCGAGCATGCCGTCGGCGGGAAGCAACTGCGGCCTCTTCAGAGGAAGACCCGAGCGATGTCAAGCCACTTATCCGCATCCTCGCCGACTGCCGTGAGGTCGGTCTGGGCTCGGGACCTGCGTTGGGTGACTCGAAGGCAGAAGTCGAGGGCACTGCCCTGAACCCGTTGCTCGGCATCTTCCGGGCCCCAGACCCAGGTCTGGCCGTCGGGACCGGTGAGCTCGATACGGAACGGCTCTGCCGGGACAGGCAATTGGGCAGCGTAGAACGACAGCTCTCGCCCTACCACTCCCAACGAGGCCACGTGCTGGAGCCGACCCGTCGGACGGCGTGAAACACCCAGCGCATCGAAAACGTCCTGCCCGTGAGCCCATGTCTCCATCAGTCGAAGCGGCACCATGAGCGCTGCGGTCAACTGCGAGCCGTACCACGGAAATCCCTGGTCCAGGGTGACGTCACGTAACTCCGCCGCCACCTCGGCTCGACCAGCGCGCCACTGTTCCAGCAGCACCGATCGCGGTTTGGCGGCTCCGGCGGCGGCATCGAGATCAGCGTATTGGCTGCCTGCGGCTTCCGCCTGCTTCAGCACGGCGTCGAACGCCTCCGGAGTCCGTATGGCGATGAGAACGTTCGCATCAGCTGCAGCAAGATGAGCGATCTGGTGGGCGATCGTCCACCCCACCGCCGGCGTCGGCTTCGACCAGTCGGCCTGCGCTGATACCAGCGCGTCAAGCTCATCCCCTTCAGCCACCAGGTCGGGCAGAGCAAGGTCGAGCTCTACACCGGACATGTCAAGGCCGTAGTTCAACATCGATGTCACCTCCACGCATTGACGGCAACGGGCTTGTCCCGTTTGGACGGGTGAAGTTGATCTGGTGTGGTCAGGCTACCTGAAGATGATCTAGGCAAGCCGAACCGGTTCTGTGTTCACGCTTCGCCGACACCGCCCTGACCTGGAGGAGAACTCGCCGCGCTTGGCCGGCCGAGTGGAGCCGATGCACGCCCGGCCGGCCACCGGTCCGTGACCCGGTTCGACGGGTCAGAGCAGGGCGGCGAGGTCTGCTGGGCGGGAGAGCATGGGCCAGTGGCCGGTGGGGAGTTCGGTGAATGTCCATTCGGGGGACGCGATCGGGGCGAACAGCGGGTTGCCAGAGTCGATCAGCCGGCGGATGACCGCGAGAGGCATCGTGGAAGTGATCATGGTCTTGGGGGTCGTGGGGATCTGTTCCGGCCGCAGGATGGACTGGATCGCCGCGCCCCAGGGTTCCGGGGTGGCCTTCGCCCGGATCAGCGCCAGGTGCTCATCGGTCAGGCCCGCGAACTGCCCATCGCCCTGCTCGAAGTGCGGCACGTCGAGGGCGTACCCGTCGCCGACCTGGGTGCGCCAGGCCTTCTGGGTGTCCGGGTCGTTGAAGTCGATCACGGCCATGCCGGACGGCAGGGGTGCGGTATCGATGTAGACGACGCGGCGGAGCCGTTCGGGATGCCGGTCGGCGACCCCGGTCACGGGGACGTTGGCTCCGCTGTGTCCGACCAGGACGACGTCATCCAGGCCGTCCATCGCCGCGAGGATGTCGGCGATGTGGGTTTCGACGCCGACCTCGGCCGACAGCTCGCCGGCCCGCTCGGCCAGCCCGGTCAGCGTCACGGGCCGCACTTCGTGCCCGGCCTCGCGCAGCTCTCGCGCCACCTCGTCCCACACCCAGGCTCCGAGCCAGAAACCGGGGATCAGCACGTAATTCGCCATGGTCATCGTCCTTCCGTTCGAGCGATGGCGACACACTAAGCTCGATACCGGGCAGAACCCGTCCGGATAAAGAGAGAGACCTGTGTCACAGCCGACGACCCGTGTGCTGGCGATGCTCGAATTGCTCCAGGCCCATCACCGGCTCGGCGGTCGCGACCTCGCCGACCGGCTCGGCGTGGACGAGCGGACCGTCCGGCGGTACGCGGCCCGGCTCGCCGACCTCGGGATCCCGGTCGCCGCCGAGCGCGGCAGGTACGGCGGTTACCGGCTGATGCCCGGCTACCGGCTCCCGCCCTTGATGCTCACCGACGACGAGGCGACGGCCGCCGTCGTCGGCTTGCGCGCCGCGCGTCGCCTGGGCGTGGTGGCCGGGGCCGCCGACGCCACCTTGGCCAAGATCCTCCGGGTCCTGCCGGTGCGGCTGCGGGATGAGGTCGGCGCGCTGGAGGAGACGCTCGACTTCACCCTCACCGAGCGTGCCGGCGCAGCACCGGCGAGCCGGGCCGTGCTGACGCTGGCCGCCGCGATCCGCGACCGCCGCCGCGTCACCCTCCGCTACCGCTCGTGGAAGGGCGAGGAGACCCAACGCGATCTGGACGGCCATGGCCTGGTCTTCCACTCCGGACGCTGGTACGTCACCGGACACGACCACCGGTCTGGCGAGACCCGTACGTTCCGTGTCGACCGGATCGCTTCGGTCACCCCAGGCGCGGCGACCTACGACATCCCCGAGGACTCCGACCCGGTCCGGCATGTCATCTCATCGCTGGCCCGTGTGCCCTACACCCATACCGTCAAGGTCATCCTGCACGTCCCGCTCGCCGAAGCCGCTCGGCGCATCCCGCCCTCCATCGCGGAGCTCACCGCCGTACCGGACGGGACACTGCTGAGCATGCGCGCCGAATCCCTCGACGGCGCCGCCACCATGCTCGCCGGCCTGGGCTACCCCTTCACCATCACATCCCCGGACGAACTACGCGCCAGCGTCCGCCGCCTCGCCGAAACGCTCCTCGATCAATCCCAAGGCCCCGTCCCAGGTCGGGGGCGACCGGCTCGGTGACCAGGATGGCCGGGAGGTGCGGCGGCAGCGCCTCGGCCACCGCCGTCCCCAGCAGCCCGCCCGCGCTCCGGTCGCTGACGTGGTCGATCGTCTGCCGCACCTCGGCGTTCCGTCCTTCGCCGCAGGGTCAGGACAGGAGGTCGAGGGTGTGCGCGACGGCCTCGCGACCCTCGCGCACCGCCGCCGCCAGATCCATGCCCGCAGGACCCTGCCAGGTCAGGCGGGCGACCGTGGTTCCACGCCGCACGACCACCTCGACGTGCGCGACAGAGTCGCGGGATGTCGGGTGGGGCGGCAGGTCGGGCCGGCGCACGGCGAGGCCGGCCAGCTCTCCGCTCCATGGACCTCGGGTGAAGGGCTCGATCGTGTACGGGACTCTGACGTACTGGACGTCCTGAACGTCGTCCTGCTTGTCGCAGGGGGTGACGAAAGTGTTGCCGTCGATGCTCTTCAGCTCGTCGGCCGGTGTGACAAGCAGACGGCGCGCCCTCTCGGCCGTCTGCTCGTCCGGCAGGACGGCCACCTCTTCACGCACGGTGACCCGGCCCGTGAGCGTACGTGCGAGTACGGGCACGGCGGAGGGCATGCGCTCACGCTCCAGCAAGGTCCTGCAGGTCAGGTCGGGATCTTCCATACCGTCCCAGACCACCATGTCTTTCTCGTACGCCGACGGCGGCGGCAGCGCGGCGGCCAGAGCGGCCGTCGTTCCCGTCGACCCAGGGCTCCGCCCTTCCGGATCGCCGCCGACGGCAGCCAGCACGGACGCGACGGCGGCGACACCTTGCGACACCTCCTCCGGGGCCGGACCTTCGCCGTACTCGGTGGGCCAGTACCACGACACCTCGGCCAGAAGGGGGCCGCGGGCGGCCACGACGGCACCGTCGACGGCCCAGTCGCTGTTGTCGGAGTTGTGCGGTCCGGCGGTCGCCAGCAGGGTGCCTCGCCAGCCGCCACGGGCATAGTCGTCGATGCGGGCGTCGCCGGAGCCGCGCGCACACACCTCGGCCGCGTGACGGACGGCCTCCAGCAAGTCGTTCGCCTGCCCGGGCGAGGTGAGCCAGAACCGCACCCACAGCGGCGACACCGGCAGCTCCGCCACTTTCAAGCCCGCGCTGTAGGCGGGCACGCCCTGCGGCGACGACCGTTTCTCCATGCCGTTCTTCTGCCAGCACTGCGACATAAGAGGTCCCCGAAGCGACCAGGCGCGGTGCTGCCCGTCCTCCGTGAGGTCCGCATCCAGATGCCCCTTCAGCCGGTCGGCGATCTCCTCGACCGACATGACCGCCTTGTCGGGCGCGGGCAGCGGGGCCGCCTGCGGCACCGCACAGCCATAGCCCACCAGCAGCAGGACCGCTGCCATGACGATGCCTAACCCTCGCCGCCCAGTATGCTCCATGAGATCTTGGACGCGGCGGGCGTAGCCGTGGTTCTGATCTCACCTCAGGTGTCCGTGCCGCAGGGGAGCCTCACACCGGCGTCAGGCCCAGCGGAAGGCCTGGTTCCAGACCGGGCGGCATGACCACATCTGCAGTGGCGTGCCGTTCGTGGACTTCCTCCCCCTCGCGTCCAGGCATTTGTTGTTCAGCCGGCTTCGAAGCGTCCTGTAGCCGTCGAACTTCGAAGACGACCAGTACCACTGCTGATTGGCATTGCCGGTGCACTTCCACATCTGAACCACGGCCCGGTTCTTGGGGTTGTAGCCCCGCACGTCGAGGCACTTTCCGTTGAGCGAATTACGGATGGTGCCGTCGGGGCGCATGATCCATAGCTGGTTGGCATTGTGGTTGCACTTCCACAGCTGGACCGGTGTCCCGTTCTTCGGGCTGAAGCCGCGCACATCGAGGCACTGCCCTGCCGTCGCGATCTGGATCCGCCGGGTGCCGTCCGCCGCGGCGGGACCCGCGGCCAGGGCCACCCCCGACACCACGACAACCAGCGTGGACGCCATCTTCAGCCATGCATTGCTCATGCTGTTCTCCACAATCCTTTCGAGTGATTCGCGGTGGCCCCGGATGGGGCCGGCCTGATCGGAGGCAGGCTCACGCCTCTTCGTTGTTCCGGTGATGTGTGTGTCGGCTTTTCGGCGAGCACTTTGTTGCCGACCCGGATCCACTGGCTGCCGCCCTGCGGGCGCCCGTCATGCACCCCCTTCCGCGAGCGCACGGCAAGTGATGAGCACCGCGGAGATGTCCAGGAGGGCGGGGGCGGCAAATGGGACCTTGTGGATCACGACCTATCAGATGCCAGTTGTATCTCAAAAGTTCACGCTTGACTCATGAGGAATTAATCTTTCGGCGGGTCGTAGCCCGGGGAACCGCGGCGAGGAGATCGGCCGCTGTGCGAGGATCAGCGACTGGTTGCCCGTCCCGCCCTGCGCCATGCCCGGGGAGAAGCCAGGGGATGGCGCAGGGAGGCTGAAAAGATTCAGTAGATGTACTTCGAACGGTCGAGGGCCCAGTAAATCTCGCCCTTACCGTCGCTCGCGACGTCGGCGACGACGAACACGTCCGAGTAGTAGTCGTACTTCTTGCTGTAGTTCACCGGCGGCGTGTAGCACCCGATGGCGCTTTCCCTGCGCGCGTTGAGGGCGTCGGTGAAGTCGCACATAGTTCTCTTGAGATTCTTGTCGCCGCCACCGCCATTGTTTCTCTTGTTGACGTACAGGTAGACGTAGAAATGATTGAACCGGTACATCGAACCGAAATGCTCGCTGAGCTCGTCCCAGAGCATGGTCAGGCTGGAGGAGAGCTTGTAGCCGCTGCCGGACTTCCTCTTGGTGATGCAGTGGTCGATCTTGACGACGATGTCGCTCTTGTGGGGAAGAGCGTACTTCTTGGCGTCGTTGCTCCGATCACACCTGCTGACCTGGGCCGCCGAGGCGCCGGTGTTCACCGACGCAGCCGTGGCCCGAACGGCCGCCGCCGAGTCGGCCTGTGCCGGCAGGCCGCCGCTCACGCTCGCCAGGACGAGCGCGCCGGTCACCAGCGCCGCTCCGCCGAACGTCGTTCTCATGGTGCCCTCCCGTATGCTCAGCTGTTTTCGAGCGTTCACGCGAGCCGCCGCGTGGACATCGCGCTCCGGTGCCGCCATTTCTCGCAAGCGGACCATCCACTCCCCGTGGCCTGCGCGAGACGCTCCGAACCTCTTGCTCTATGCCGTTAGATGTCGCCGGGTGCACCGGAGTTCGTAAGGGCCTCCGCTTTCTTGGAATTCTCTGCCGAGGAGAAGTGCGAGTACGGCATATCGAATGTGCATCCTCGCGGGAAACGAGCTGTCGAGGCAGCTGTCAATGAATGAGTTCTTTCCGTCGTGACGGCCCTGGTGAGGATGGGTCTGCGGAGACGCCCGGCCGCCGGCTTCGCCATCGGCATCGGCATCGGCATCGGCATCGGCATCGGCATCGGCACAGCCTGGCGCTACGTCCGCGAAAGCGTCGGCCTGTTGGCCGCGATGGCCGACGACGTGCACGCCATCGTAGAACGAGCGTCACGGCCGGCCTGCGCCCTCTTGGACGGCACCCTCATCGCCATCGATCGCCTCGCCGACGAGCGGCCGTATATTGCGGCCTGAGCAGCGGCCTTATCGGCCACGCGGTGAGTTCCGAGACGCCTCAGCGGGTGAGGACATGGCGGTACCGCTGGGCCACGGCGATGGTTTCGCGTCCCACATGCTCGAAGAATTCGCTCATGGCGTCCATCCGGGCTCCGGCCGGGGTCGAACGGCCGAGGGCTTCGGCGCTTTCGCGGGCGACCATAGCGATGTTGGTGTTGAATTGCGCGCTGGCCAGAAGCGACCGGTACCAGATCTCGTTGTCGACGATGTAGCGGTCCCGGCGGCGCGGGTGGTCTCGTTCCCGGCCGATCAGGTTCATCACCTCAAGTTCGGCGACTGCCTTCGAGATGGACGCCGGGCTCACGTGCAGATGGTTGACGAGGTCGGCGGCGGTGAGGCCGCCGCTGTGGGTGAGGCAGAGGCAGGCCAGCACCCGTGCGGACATCCGCGTCAGTCCCGAAGCGACGAGAACGTCGGTGAGCTTGTCCTCCGCCTCTTGGGTCCTGGCCGCAGGTGGCTCCGGTGATGTGACTGCTTTGGAGCGTTGACGCCGGGCGCGCTGTCGCGTCGCCTCGTGCGCCTGCTCCGGGCGATAGCCGCCGACGCCGCCGTTGCGGTTCACCTCGCGGCTGATTGTGGAGGTCGGCCTGCCCAGTCGCCGGGCGATCTCGGTCACCCCGAGCCCTTCGGCCAGGCCTTGGGCTATCTGCTCGCGATCCTCAAGCGTCAACCGGCCTTCCGGCACCCGTCGCACCCCCTCGTCGCACGGCCCGATGTTTGCATTCAGCCACACTCACTGCAACATCCTGTTGCGTTCATCGCCATACCCAACGCAATAATGCCTTCTAACAGGCAATTTAACCTTGACCATTGAGCGAACGCAACATAGCGTTTCTTCGCGACGAAACAATCGAAGGCGACTGGAAGTGACCCCATGACAACGACGACAGGCACCCCGGAACACCACGAGGCGGTGCAGCGCGTACTGGATGACGCGGTGTCGTCGGGCGCGACGCCGGGCATCGTGACCGAAGTCTGGAAGGACGGCTCCCGCTGGTTCGCCTCCGCGGGCAAGGCCGACATCAGCACCGGCCGCGAGCGCGAACCAGGAGAGCTGTTCCGTATCGGCAGTGCCGCCAAGGCGTTCACCGCCGCCACCACGCTGAAACTGGTCGACGAAGGCGTGCTCGGCCTCGACGACACGGTGAGCACGTGGCTGCCCGGCCTGCTCGACGGCAGTCCTTACGACGACAGTAAGATCACGTTGCGACAGTTACTGAACCAGACCAGCGGCGTCTTCAACTTCAGCATGGACCCGGAGTTCTTCGCCAGTGGCCAGGGCGAGGCCTGGTACGACCGCCGGTTCAAGGCCTTCACGCCCGAAGAGCTGGTACGGATCGCGCTCCGGCATCCGCCCTCCAACGCGCCTGGCGAGGCGTTCCGGTACTCCAACACGCAGTACTACCTGGCCGCGATGATGGCGGAGAAGGCCGCCGGCGAGTCGTACGGCGACGTGCTCGATCGGCTCATTCTGCGACCGCTCGAGCTGACCTCCACATCGCTGCCCACCACCCAGACGGTCATCCCGGGACCGCACCCGGTGCACTACTCCAGGCTTTACTCGGAGGACCCGGCGGCGCCGCTGCACGACGCGAGCGAGTCGAACGAGACCACCGCCTGGAGCGCGGGCGGCATGATCTCCTCGACCGGCGACCTGCTCGCGTTCTTCTCCGCGCTGTTCTCCGGCCGGATCCTCAAGCCGGCGCAGATGGAAGAGATGTTCACGACCGTTTCGACCGACGGCTCCGGGTGGCTGCCCAACACCCGCTACGGGCTCGGCGTGTGGGTCGAGCAGAAGCTCCAGAGCGGCGTACAGGTCTGGGGTAACGGCGGCGCCGACTACGGCACCTTCACCCTCGTCATGGGCAACCGCGACGGCACGCACATGGTCGCCAGCCACGTGAACACCGACTGGTCTCCGCAAGCCTATGCGGCGTTCCTGGCCATCCTCGACATCGAGTTCGGCGGCGACGGACCCGCCAACTGAAGGCGGCAACGGACAGCGGGATCGCGGTGGCGTAGGGAGCACACCTTCGCTGGACACCGGCCCGCATGATCCCGGCATGGGTTTGAAGATCTCAGGCGGCCAGGTCGACCTCGCTGAAGTCGACCGCCACACTGCGCTGCCCCAGCGCATACACCTGGCGCCTGTCCTCACTGGTGGCCGGCTCCATGATTTTCGGGTTCATGAAGGTCCCGCACGTCGCGCGGCCGTTCTCTGGTCCAGCGTCCTTTGGTCAGATGCCACAATTCGTCTTCATGGGGTCAACGAGCCGCCAGGCTCGCCCGGTCCATTGGGCCAGCGGTGCACTGGCGTCCTCGTCGAGGAGAACCCAGGGAGCCTGCCGCCTTGGCCGCCGCCGTCAGTGCCTCGCCATCCTGGACGCCGCCGTCTGGGGTGAACCACGCCACGTCGGGGTTCTTGCCTGACCGCGGAAGAGCTGGATCCTGGCTGTCGACGAGGAGGACGCGGGCGGTGAGGCGCATGATCGGCTCAGGCACGAGCACGACCCAACGCCGGTAAGGGCGCTTACCTGGCACGTAATTGGCACGCCTACCTCCGCACCGGAAGACTCGTCTCATCAGCACCGCACACCCACCTGCACCACGACATTGGGAGCACTGAGATGTTCTTCGAGACGAGTGACGGCACCCGCCTGGCCTACGAGGACTACGGCCAGGGCCGGCCGATCGTGTTCGTGGCCAGCGCGATGCTCTGCGCCGACATGTGGGAGTACCAGATCCCGTACTTCGTGGAGCAGGGCTACCGTTGCATCGCCCTCGACCGCCGCGGGCACGGCCGTTCCGACCGTCCCAGCACCGGTTACGACATGGACACCGCGGCCGACGACCTGGCCGTGCTGATTGAGCTTCTCGACCTGCGTGATGTGATCTTGGTAGGCCACTCGATGGGCGGCGCCGAGATCGCCCGGTACCTGACCCGGCACGGCGACGAGCGGATCGCGCGGATCGCGCTCATCTCGGCCATGCTGCCGTTCATGCGGCAGACCGACGACAACCCCGAAGGGATCCCCGGCGCCCTGCTGGACGCGTCGATCGCCGCGCTCGACGCCGACCGGCCCAAGTGGCTGGCCCGGCAGGCCCAGGCGTTCTTCGCCACCCACCTGGGCAACGACGTCTCCCCGGCGCAGGTCGACTTCACCATGCGCCAGTGCCTGGAAGCCTCGCCGTGGGCGGTGCGCCAGAGCCAGCGCAATGTGGTGAACTTCGACCACCGGGCCACCCTGCCCGAGATCAAGGTCCCCACGCTGGTCGTCCACGGTGCCGCCGACTTCTCCGCGCCCATCGACGTCACCGGCCGCCGCACCGCCAAGATGATCCCCGGCGCCGTCTACCACGAGTACCCAACCGCCGGCCACGGCCTGTTCGTCAGCCACCGCGACCAACTCAACGGCGACCTGCTCGCCTTCATCGAGGGGCGTTGATCCACCGCCGGCGCGGCTCCTCAGCGGCGCAGGCGCTCCAGGACGCAGGCGACGCGGGCGGCGAACTCCGCCCTGGGCACGGGGATCACCTCATACCCATGCCGTCCGTACGCCTCAGCCATGGCATCGTGCGTCCGCACCGCCTCGTCCAGGTCCTGGCGGCGTTCGGCGTCGTGGGTGTAGATCTCGGGCCACGGCGGGGCGGCGAAGACCCGACGGTGGCAGCGTCAGGCGCACCCCCTGGGAGGACAGCCCGAGCGATCAGCGAGGACCGCTCCCGGCAGATCACCTCGACCCCGGGGTGCGCCTCCAGCCAGGCCGCAAACGAGTCCGGCAACAGGTCGGCCACATGACCGCCCTCCACATCGACCAGCACCGTCCCGTAGGTATGGCCCTTGCGCCTGGCGAACTCATCGACCCCCAGCGCCTTGGAAAGTGTGGCCGATCAGGAAAAGTGGGCCAGACCCACACGCACTTGGCCGTGGGCAGTTGGGCGGCTTCTCGCCAGTCTCATGCGTCCGGCGATAACTTGATCACGACGTGGACTCTGCTGATTCCAGCCAATCATCCTTGATCGGCTGAGGGGCTCAGCAATGAGTCGAGCAGCGCACGAAGCGGCTCATTGCCGCCGCGAAGAGAAGCCTTTGATGCTTGCGCATTGCCGTCTGCTTCCAGATTGGACCAGTCGATGGGCCAACCTGCTTCACGACTGAGTTGGCGGAAGAAGGCGCGCTGCGTACGACCGTTGCCCTCGCGGAACGGGTGGATCGCGTTGACCTCCGCGAAATAGTGGGTCAATCGGTCAACGAATTGGCTGCGTGAGAGCCCACGCAGGTAACGCTCCTTCGCCAAGGCACCGAAAACCTCGCAGAGTACGTCTCGATGTGCTGCGGGAGGCAGAACGGATCCGATCGCGCGATCCCTACCACCTTGATCTCACCAGCCCATGGGTAGAGATCACCGAAGATCTCGCGATGGAACGAGCACAGATGGACGAGGTCCTAGCCGCCGGGCAGGATCCTGGTGTGCAGGTCCGCCAATGCCACCAGCGTCAAGTCCGCCTCCACCTGGCGCAGCCGCTTGGGGTCGGCGATTCCAATCCGGTTCCGCAGCACACCATTGGAGGGGTCGACGTACGGATCGATGGTCACGGCAGGCCGTGCAGCCTTCGAACGAGCTCACGCATGTGCGCCGTGCTGATCTCGCCACGCGCCCAGCGTTCAGTAATGGCCTCGGCTTCAGCTCCCACTGTGAGTCCTTCAGCCCGCACCGACGCCGCGGCCTCCGTCAGTGACTTCGCCCGCTCTGCGGTGAGCTCATCGAATACCTCGACCGGAACCATGACCGCTTCGGTCTTGCGATGTGACCCCACGCCCACCGGCGTGCGGTCACCCTTGCGGAACCGCTCCAGCACGCGAGGCAGTTGCTCGCGGGCCTCGCGCACAGACAGAGTCTCGATCAGCATGGCTAAAGTGTACCCAATCGTGTACACACTTAGTCAGTCTCCGGCACTGCCAGTACTCGCGTGAGGACCATTCCTGAATCGTTGCATCCCGGTCTCCAAGTTGCCCGAAGGCATCCGGTCAGGGTGGGCATCAGCAGGCACATCCCGGTAGCAGGGCAAGTCTCACTGTGGGCTCGACTGGGCACCGATGGTGTCGTCGCGCCGACAGGCGCGCCCCAGGAAGGACAGCCCGAGCGGCAGCGAGGACCGCTCGGGGCGGGTATCAGCAGGCCGACCACCCAGTAGGGCAACGGATGGGTGCACCCCGGGCGACCTACCCCTGGGCCAGGCGGAGGACGCCCCAGTGGCTGGTGTCCAGGTAGCTGCGGCCCGTGCTGTCGTTCCAGGTCACCGCGCTCGTGCGCGCGGTGCCCGTCGCGTCGTTGACCTGGATGTCGAAGCCCAGCAGCGTGCCCCGCGCCAGGGTGATCGTGGGCAGGTCGATGGCCGCCTCGACGACGTATCCGCCGGGCACCGCCCTGGTCGCCGCCTTCACGTGGTCCTTGACGCCGCTCGCGTCGAACGTCCCGCCGACCGTGACCCGGCCCGAGAAACTGACGCGGTACTGGCCGTCGTCGTCCTCGTAACCCTTGGTCTTGCCGTTGCCCGGGTCCACGAAGATCTCGACGGAGTCCTGCTCCCACGGGTTCGGGGACTCCTCGCTCAGCGTGGGGTCGGAGATCTGGGCGAGGACGTACAGCGTGGATCCGCTCCACAGCGAGCGCACCTTGGCGGTGGCGCCGGACGCGCCCTGGATCCAGGTCCCGGTGCGGATCTCCGGCGCGGCCGACCAGGCCCGGTCCACGATGCCGTCGAGCACGGGCGCGCGGTGGGCGGCCGACGTCAGCTTGATCGCGGCCGCCGGTGTCACCTTCCCGTTCCAGACGGCCTCGCCGGAGGAGTCGTGCACGGTCACGTTCACGTCCGTGCCCGTCCCGACCAGCGCCTCGACGCGGTACCCGGTCGCGGTCTGCCGCACCGCCGCCTTCGGGCCTCCGCCCTGGCCTCCCGTCACCCCGCCGGAGGGCCCCGCGCCCTGCCCGCCCGTCGCCTGGCCGGAGAGACCTCCGCGCCGCCCGACCACGTACGGCGTGCCGTCCACGGTGAACGTCACCCGGTCGTCCTTGCCGGCGGTCGGATCGGTGACCTCGGCGAGCAGGTAGAGCCCCTTGGCGGACGAACGTGCCTGGAACCCGGCGGACACGTCGCCCACGCGGGCGATCGGCGAGTCCGGCAGCAGGTCCCACTCGAGGTCCCGCCTGCCGTCCACCTTGGGCGTCCCGGCCGGCGCCTCCAGCCTCCGTACCGAAGGCGCCAGCCGGGACGGGTCCACGATGCCCCAGTACGCGGGCTTGGCCTGCAGCTCGTCGTCGAAGGGCAGCGGCGCGTTCAGCCGGGGGATCGGCCAGGAGCGCAGCCAGCTCACGTCGTCAGACTCTCCCCACACCGTCACCGAGCTGAGCTTCGCGGCCTGCCGGCGGAAGACGTCGAACAGCTCCTTGTACCGGTGGCCCTGCTGGACGAGCAGCTCGGGCGGGATCGTGTCGTACGAAGAGACGAAGTCCGTATAAATGCTGACATCGAGTTCGGTGATCTGCTGGTCCACGCCGAGCGTGGCGAAACGCTCGATCGTGGCCTCGACATCGGAAGCGGGCGGGTGCTCGATGTTCAGGTGGAGCTGGTGGCCCACGCCGTCGATCGGCACGCCTTCGTCCTTGAGCCGCTTGACCAGCGCGTACAGGGCCTCACGCTTGCGGGGGAACTCGGTGTTGTAGTCGTTGATGAAGAGCTTGGCGGCCGGGTCGGCCTCGTGCGCGACGCGGAAGGCCGTGCGGATGAAGTCGAGGCCGGCGATCTCGTACCACTTGGAGCGACGCAGGCCGTCGGGCTGGTTCTCGTCCACGACCTCGTTCACCACGTCCCAGGCCGCGATCTTGCCCTTGTACCTGGTCACGAGCGTGCGCACGTGCGTCTCCAGGCGCTTGAGCAGCAGCTCCTTGTCGGCGTTCTGGAAGACCCAGTCGGGGGTCTGGCTGTGCCAGGCGAGCGTGTGACCGCGGATCGTCATGCCGTGCCGGGTGGCGAAGTCCACGAGGTAGTCGCCGTCGGCGAAGGTGAACTCGCCCTCTCTCGGCTCGGTGGCGTCCCATTTGAGTTCGTTGCCGGGCGTGACGCCGTTGAAGTGCCTGGCCAGCAGCTCGCCGTGCACGCCGAGCGTGTCGGGCCGGGTGAACGCCGAGCCCATGACGAAGGGCACCTTGTCCTTGAGCGCGGGGATGTCGGTCTGGATGGGCTTCGGCTGGACGTAGGTCATGGAGAAGTCGTCCAGGTAGAAGGGGAACGTGCCACTGTCGGACTCGACGTACAGGCTGAGGAAGTCGACGTCGTACGCGAGCGTGTACGTGCCGGACAGCCGCACCCACTCCCCGGCCGGCACGTCCTTCGGCGAGACCACCCGCTCGTAGCTCGGAGTGCCGCCGCTCCTGCGCTCGATCGCCAGACCGAGCCGGCCCGACGCGGTGTCCGGCCCGAGCCGCACCCATACCGACAGGGCGTACTTGTCGCCCTTGGCCATCCGGCCGAGCACGTTCAGCGCGGGGCCGTCCCAGGAGGCCGACCGGCCGCCGACCGCCAGCGCGCGGCTGCCCGCGTGCGCTGCGGCCGTACTGGACTCGAGGGTGGCGGCGGCCCTGGGCGCCCAGTCCTGCGCGGTGCCGTCCTCGAAGTCGCTGCTGATCGGCTCGCGCGTGGGATCGCCGAGCGGGGTGATGACGATGTCGTCCAGGTAGAACCGGCCGGTGGCGTCGGAGCTCTCGGCGTAGAGCTGCACGCCGGTGGATTCGGCGGTGAACTGGTAGTTGCCCGACAGCCGCACCCATCCCCCGTCGGTCACGGTGGCCGCCGCGACCCGCTCGTACGTGGTGTCGCCGCCGGCCGGGGTCCGCTGCACGGTCAGCGCGATCGTGCTCGACGGCTGGCCGCTCACGAGCCGCGCGTACGCGGTCACGGTGTAGCCGACGCCCCTGACGAACGGCGCGTCGATCGACGCGCCGTGCCACGTGGCGGTCCTGCCGGCCGTCAGGAGGCCGCTCGTCCCGCCGTGGGCCGCCGCCCCCGTCACCGTGACGGAGACGCCCTCGCCGCGCGGGCCCCATCCCTGGGTGGTGCCGTCCTCGAAGTCGTACGTGACGTCCGCCGCGGAGTACGCGGAGTACGTCCGGTCCGCCGCGGCGTGCGCGGAGACCGCGGGCACGAGGCATAACAGGGCGGCGGCCACCAGAGCTCGAAGGGTGCGCACGATGCTCCCGCTGAAAGTTTCATGAAAGCGCCGATAAATATCAGGCGGACTGTAGATGTGGCGCGCTCGAACGGTCAAGATCGCGCATTATCCTGCAATCGATTGTTGCTGCAATAGTGCAATTTCACTGCAGGCCATTGACGGAGTGAGGGCATTGAGTCAGCGTTCTGTGCAACCGATTGCCGCACCCCCTCGGCGAGGTTGCCCATGCGACTCCTGTTGCTACTCCCCCTGATCGCCTTGACGACTCCGCCCCTGGCGGCCACGGCGCAGGCCACCACCATCGTGGTCGCGGCGGACGGCACGGGCGACCACGCGACCGTGCAGGACGCGGTCGACGCCGTCCCGGCGGGCAACACCCGGCCGGTCACCATCCTGGTCCGCAAGGGCACCTACAGGCAGCAGGTGGTCATCCCGGCCGACAAATCACACATCTCCCTGGTCGGGGAGACGCGGGACCCGCGTGAGGTGGTGCTCACGTTCGACGCCTCGGCGGCCACGCAGAAGCCGGACGGCTCGGGGCCGTACGGCACCTCCGGCAGCGCCTCGTACACGATCAGCGCCCCCGACTTCACCGCCCGCAACCTCACCTTCGAGAACGCCTACGACGAGGCCGCCCACGGCAACAGCCAGGCGGTGGCCGTGCGGACGACGGGCGACCGGCAGGTGTACGACAACGTGCGGTTCATCGGCAACCAGGACACCCTGTACGCCAACACCGCCTCGGCCACGACGGTCGCCAGGCAGTACTTCACCGACTGCTACGTCGAGGGCGACGTCGACTTCATCTTCGGCCGCGCCACCGCCGTCTTCGACCACTGCCTGATCAAGGGGAAGACCCGCGGCAGCGCGGACAACAACGGCTATGTGACCGCCGCCAGCACCGAGCTGAGCAACCCGTACGGCTTCCTGATCTACCGCAGCCACCTCACCAGCGACGCGCCCGCCCGCAGCTTCCACCTGGGCCGCCCCTGGCCGGCGGGCGGCTCCACCACGGCGCGGGGCCAGGTGCTGGTACGCGAATCATGGCTGGGACAGCAGATCAAGGACGCACCATGGACCGACATGTCGGGCTTGAGCTGGCGGGACGCCCGCCTGTCCGAGTACCGCAATGACGGTCCGGGCGCCTCTGTCAACGACGACCGGCCGCAGCTCACCCCCGAACAAGCGGCCGCCTTCACTCCGGAGAAGTACCTGGCGGGCGGCGACGGCTGGAACCCGATCCGCCGGCACCGCCCGATCCCGCGCGAGCCCGGCCGCGAGGCGCTGCCGCGCGACGACGGCTGGGCGTCGGCCACCACCGGCACCACCGGCGGTTCGGCCGCCCGCCCGCAGGACGTCCACGTCGTCGGCACCAGGGCCGAGCTGGTGGCGGCGCTCGGGAACCCGGCCGACAACACCCCGAAGATCGTGTACGTGAAGGGCGCGCTGGACGCCCACACCGGCCCCGACGGCACGCCGCTGACCTGCGAGGACTACGCGGTGAACGGCTACAGCCTGCCCGCGTACCTGGCCGCCTACGACCCGGCCGTCTGGGGCAGGAGCAGTGTCCCCTCAGGACCGCTGGAAGAGGCCCGCAAGGCGTCCTACGCGAAGATGGCCGAGCACGTCACGATCACGGTCGGCTCCAACGTCACCCTCATCGGCCTGGGCCGTGACGCGGCGCTGAAGAGCTTCGGCCTGCGCGTCAGCAACGCCGACAACGTCGTCGTCCGCAACCTCACCATCACCGACACCTCCGACTGCTTCCCGCAGTGGGACCCGACCGACGGCGCGGACGGCAACTGGAACGCCTCCTTCGACAACGTCGAGGTCTCCGGATCCACGCACGTCTGGCTCGACCACAACACGCTCAACGACGGCGACAGCCCGGACTCGGGCCAGCCGCGCTACTTCGGCCGCCCGTACCAGGTCCACGACGGACTCCTGGACGTGGTCCGCGGCTCAACCTACGTGACCCTCTCCTGGAATCACCTCAGCGAGCACGACAAGGTGACCCTGATCGGCAACACCGACTCCGAGAGCAGGTACGGCGAGGGCGACAAGCTCAAAGTCACACTGCACCACAACTATTTCGAGGGGCTCGGCCAGCGCACGCCCAGGGTGCGCTTCGGCCAGGTGCACGTCTACAACAACTACTGCACGGGCGGCGACGACCACGGGTACAGCATCGGCGTGGGCTTCGGCTCCAAGGTTTACGCCGAGAGCAACGCCTTCGACGGCATCGCCGCGGCGAAGGTGCTGTCGGTGTTCAACGGCACCGCGATCACCGCGAGGAACAACCTGGTGGACGGCGCGCCCGCTGATCTGGTGGCCGCGTACAACGCCGCGAACGGCACGTCACTCGGCGCCGACGCCGGCTGGACGCCGACCCTGTTCACCCGCGTCCACCCGCCCCAGGCGGTGCGCCGGCTCGTCACCGCGGGCGCGGGCGCCGGCCGCCTGCGCTGAGGCGGCCTGCGGCGGACCGCTTACGAAGCCCCGGTGTACGGCGCGATCGTCGTCGCGGTGAGCGCGGTCCCGAGGTAGCCGGCCAGGGAGTGAAAATTCCCCAGGCCGATGAACGCCTCGTCGTGGAGATCGACGGGGAAGCGATCGCCGAGCCGCTGGGGAACGGCGACGAGGTCTCCCGGGTCGGCCAGGTTGACCCACCTGGCCACGCCCGGAGGCCGCGCGCCTTTCCCGTCGACCGGCCCGGGCTCGAGCACGTCGAAGACGCCCCCCGGCAGGCCGAGCGGCGAGCCGAGCGTGACCAGCAACTCGACCTCCAGGTCCGGATGAGCATGCAACGCCTCGTAGGTGACCACCGAGCCGAGCGAATGTGCCAGGACCACCCGGGGCCGGTGCTCGCTGATCGCCTCGGCGACCTGCGCGCGAGCCTGCCGTCGCCGCTCTGGCGTGGCGAGATAGGCGTGCACCTCCCTGGCGAACGCCACCGCGATCCGGGCCAGCAGGCTCACCGGCACTCGGCGTCGCCGCGCCAGCCAGTCGAGTCCTTGCCGGACAGGCATGGTCATCGGACCCTGCGCATCCGCGGGGTCGGGCACGCCGGCCTCCCGCAGCCACGCCCAGGCGAGCGATGCTTCCTCCGCCGACAGGGACTCCACCCGCTCGTCGTCGCCCGCCCCCTGCGCTTCGGCGGCGGCGAGCAGGTGAGCGTAGTAGGCCGCCCGTAACTCGGGCACGGGAGAGCTGAAGCCCGCCGCCGCGAACCCCCTGGCGAGGTTGGGCTGCCACTTCCCGGCCAGCGCCGCCGCCGCCTGCACCGGGTCGAGCCCGCGCTTCCGGTTGCCGATCCCGTGCACGGCAAGGACCGGTGATGTCACGTTCATGGAATCTCACTTTCGCCGGGCAGGGAGAACAGGGCCAGCTCCGGCCCGAAGCTGACGACGAAACCGCGCGGATGCGGCAGCAGCCACCGCGCCGGGTACGGCACGATCAGCGGCGGTCCGTCAGGTTCACCGGTGACCGCGTCCCACAGGCACACCCGATGTCCGCTGGTGGTGACCAGCCGGGCGCGACCGCCGGCCTCGGTCACCACCGCCGATCCCACGGCCTCGTCGTGGGTCAGGTCCATGACCGGACGGCGATCGGACAGGTCCAGGACCCGCACCCTGTTGCCGCTGCAGATGAGCATGTGAGCACGTCCGTCGATGTCGACGAGCTCCCCGTGCGTGATCGGCCAGCCGCTCCCGGGAAGGGTCCTGACCACGCGGCCATCGGACAACCGGATCACCCGGAAGGTGTCGCCCGACGTCATGAGGGCGTGCGCCGTGCCGTCGATGCCGGCCGCCAGCAGCTGCCTGCACCGGGACAGGTCCAGGACCCACCGGGTGGAGTCGTCCACCAGGTCCAGCGCGTGCAACCAACGGCCGCTCCCGACCACGGCGTGGGGCCGCCCATCGATCTCGGCCGCCATGACGCCGTGAACGGGCTTGGCGAACTCGAGGGTGTGCAGGAGCACCGCGTCGGGGACGCTCCACACGTGCACGAGGTGCTGCGGCCCGGGACAGGTGGTGAGCGCGTGCGCACGGCCCCGGAGGTCGGACACGGTGACCGCGCTCACGCGCCGGTCATGGTGGAGCCTCTGCGCCTGGACACCGTCGGCCAGATCCCACACGCGCACATCGTTGCCGCCCGAGACGGTCAGCCCATAGGCGCGGCCGTCCACGGTGGCCACCACCGCCGAATCGATCGGCCGGTCGCTCCTCAACGTGCGCACGAGGATCCCGTCGGCCAGATCCCACACCCGCGCGTCCCGGTCGCCGGCCGTGGTGAGGCCGTAAGGTCTTCCGCTCACCTGGGCCGCCGCGAGCGTGCCCACCGGGGTCGAGTGATGCCTGATCCCTCCGGCCACGTCCCAGACGCGGACGACGTGGTCGAGGTCGGCGGTGAGGGCCAAGGGCCGCTCGCCGTCCCAGGTGAACGCCGCCGCCTGGACGTTGCCGTGGTGGCCGGAGAAGGTGTGGTGCAGGCCGCTGCCGGTCAGATCCCACGCGTGCAGGCTCTTGCCGCTGACGGTGAGCACATGAGGCCGCCGCAGGACCTCGGCCACACCTGTCACCTCTGCCGGCCCCTTGTGGACGAGCTCGTGGTGGAGCACGCCCGTGTCGAGGTCCCAGACGGACACGACGTTCCTGCTGGCGGTGAAGGCGTGCGGGCGCCCGTCGAGCTCGAACGCCGTGATCTCGCGCACGGGGTCGAGGTGGTCGAGGGAGTGGCGGAGCGCGCCGTCGGTGAGGTCCCACACGCGTACGCCGTTCTCCGCGGTGGTGACGGCGTGGGGACGTTTGCCGATCTCCACGCCGGCCACCGCGCGCAGACGGCGAAGATGGCGCAGGACCCGCCGCTCGGCCCCGTCGGTGAGATCCCACAGGCGCAGGCCGTCCTCGGCGTAGGTGAGCGCGTGCGGGCGCTGGTGCACGGTCACCGGCTCCACGTGCCGCACCGGTGCCCCGTGTCCCAGCTTGCAGCGGCGCACGCCCCCGGCGAGGTCCCAGACGTGCACGGTCTTCCCGGCGGTGATCAGGGCGTGCGGGCGGCCGTCGATCTCCGTCTCCCCCATCCCCTGGACCTGGGGACCGTAGAGGGTGGCGTGGCGTTGCGTGCCGTCCGTCAGGTCCCAGAGCCGCACCTCCGTCCCCGCGGCGATCAAGGCATGGGGACCGCCCGGCATCTCTGCCACCCGGACGGCCTGCACCTGCTGCTCGCAGGTCAGAACATGTCGCTCCGTGCCCTGCGCCAGGTCCCAGAGCCACACCTGCCTGCCCTCGGCGGTCAGGGCGTGGACGCGGCCGTCGATCTCCGCCGTCGTCATCGCTCTGACGTGGTGGCGACGGCTGAAGGCACGCCGCAGGGCAGGGTGGATGTTCGCGTTCGTCGCCCATACCGGGTGTGCGGCGGGCGAGCCGTCCTCGGCCACGGCGTGCGCGAGCTCCGGATGGTGCCAGCGGACCGCGTCCAGTTCCAGCAGGCGGCGGCGGTCCTCGGGGGTCCGTCCGGGATGATGCTTGATCGAGGTGTCGAGGATGCGGGCGTGGAGCTTGGCCGTACGGTCGGTGGCGCGGTGCGCGTTGGCCGCCGACGTCACCGGGTCGGCGTGCACCAGGAAGGCGGGGTCGAGCAGCAGGGCGTTGACGGCCTGCGGACCGGCCGCGGCGGCGTGCTCGACGAGATGGCGGCGCACGTACGGCGAAGCGAGGTCCCACAGCCGGCTCCTGCCGTCGGGCGCGAGGGGGACCGTGTCCCGCAGCCTGGTGAAGACCGCTTCGGCGAGGCTCCGGCCGGTGGTCCCTTCGCCGGGCTGGTCCTTGCGCAGGTGCTCGACGACGGCGTGGTGGAAGAAGCGGTAGAGCTGGCGTCCGTCGGGGCCGGTGCTGGTGCGCAGGTAGAAGGTCGCCGCCGCGAGCGCGCGCCGCGTGTCGGACAACGTCCGCACCAGGGCGTGCGACCCGAGGCCGCTGCCGGTGGCGAAAGCGGTGGCCACCGAGTGGAGGGCCTCGAGCGGCATGCCCTCGCCGCGTGCGAAGGCCACTGCCCGCAGCACCGGACGGAGCCATGGGTCCTGCTCGAAGAGCGTTTCGAGGTGCAGGTCGAGCATGCCCGGCAGGTCGATGGGGAGGCGCTCGACGCTCGCACGGGCATCCAGCGGGGCGCGCAGCCGAGTGAGGTAGTCGGCGAACAGCACGGCCAGGAGGAAGCGGCCGTGATGGCGGGCGCGGGTGAGCCGATCGGCGACCTGCCGTGCGACCTCGTCGACCGTACCGCGCGGGCTGCGAGTGGCGAGCGGCCACAGCGCGTCCCGCAGGTAGTCGGCGAGGTCCGCGGCGAGTTGCGGGGCGGGCACGCGGTCCAGGTCGATCAGCTCGCCGTCGCTTCTGAGGCGTTCCCGTAACGCGGGGAAGCCGCGCCAGGGGCGGGTGCCGATGAGCACCCGGCACAGCGGCCGCCCGTCGCGGGTCGCGGTGACGAGGGGCAGCACGACCTCGGTGACGATTTCCTCGGCGCGCAGGGCCTCGTCGAGCGCGTCGAGCACGACGACAGCGCGCTGGGATCTGTCCCGCAGCCGCTCCAGCACCGCCTGAGTGGTCCATGGGCCGCCGGCGGGAGGATCGCCCAGGCGGAGTTGGCGGGCGAGGGAGGAGAGGATCTCGGCCTGGCCGCGCTCGCGGGTGTGGACCGCGGCCAGGAAGGGATGCACATCCGGCCGCTCGGCGGGGAGGATGCGGCTGAGGACGGGGTCCGCGATGTCGTGGAGGTCCTGGTGCGCCAGGCAGAGCGTGACGCCCAGCAGCGCGGACTTGCCGGCGCCGGGCCCGCCCGTCACCACCAGGAGCGACGGTTCGGCGCCTGCCGGGTCGTCCAGCCAGGCGTTGATCCGCAGGCGCTGTTCGCGCCGGCCCGCGAAGCGGCACTGCGTCGCCGCCTGCGACGACGTGCCGGAGGCGCGGGAGAGGAAGTGCAGCGGGTCCAGGCCCGGGGCCGCGTCGGCGGCGAACTGCCACAGCGCGCTGTCGCGCCGCCGCTGGAACTGGTCGGACAGGTTGTCGGCGTAGGCGGGATTGGGGAAGAACGGCGGCGGCTCGGCGGACGCCTCCAGCCGCGGCGTACGTACCACCGTCTGCCCGAGGCGCTGCTCGTCCTGCTCGGCGAGGCGGGCCAGCTCGCGGTCGATCTCCTCGGCGAGGGTCTCGACCGGGATGTACGCGAGCGCGGGTGAGACGTCCAGCAGGCCGTCGCGCAGGCGTTCCAGGACGGTCGTGGTCGCCTGGGTGAAATGCGCCTTGTACGCCTTCTCGTCCTCCGTGCACGCGGCGATGACCCAGGACTTCCTGTCGCGGGCCCGGATCCCTTGCGCGAGCTGGTACACCGCCGCCCGCCCCGCCCCGCACACGTCCAGCAGGAACAGGGTGGGAGCGCCGTCCCGCGTGTTCTCCACCTCGTCCAGCCACGCGTTCACGTAGACGGCGGTGCGAGGCAGAGAGCCTGGGTCGCTGTCGTGCACCGCCAGATACAGGCTCGTGTCCGAGCTGCCGAGCACGCCGTGGCCGCTGAAGTGCACGATCAGCGCCTCGCCGGCCGCGCGCCCGCGCAGCTCCTGCCACGCCTCGTCCACTCCGGCCAGCGAAGGGTGCAGCAGCGGCGCGTCGTCGTGCACGCGCAGCCCCTGGAGTCGGGCCATTGCGCGCGCCAGGTCCGTGACAGCGGGGGCCACGCTGGCCAGCGGCTCGAACCCCGTCTCCGCCGATCCCATGGGATCCCACTCGCCCTGCTCGACCACCCGGAACGAACCGGCCCCCACCACGAGCGCCCGCGTCACCGTGCCCCGTCCTCCTCGTAGGTCTGGCCAGACAATCAAGCCTAGGAGAAGAACGCCGCGGTGTCCCATCAGAGACCCGAAGGGGCGGGTCCGCGCGGACCCGCCCCTTCGCATGTGTCACGTCGCGTAGGCCTTGACCTCCAGGAGGCCCACGGAGTTGCTGCCGTTACCGGTGAGCAGCACCCGCAGGCGGGTGGTGCTCGTGGCGGTGAAGGTGACGCTGTTGTAGGCGTTCTTGTTCAGCGTGTACGCCGACGCGCCCGGCACGTCCACGTACGCGCTGCCGTTCCAGTACTGCAGCTTCCACGACGCCGGCATGTCGATCCCCTCGTCGTCGTCGAAGAAGTACACCTCGGCCCGCTTCACGGACTGCGCCGAGGACCAGGTGAGGTCCACCCACTGCTGCCCGGTCTCCGGCCAGCAGCCCCAGCGCGGGTTGACGGTGTCGTTGGACGACGGCGGGTCGATCCCGTCGTTGACCGCGGCCACGCTCTCCCACGACGAGGTGTTCGACGCCGACGGCGTGGCCGACAGCGCCAGGTTGGGGTTCTGGGGCGGTTGCACGCCGCCCCGGTTGTAGACCTTGACCTCGGTGAGGCCGGTCCTGGCGCCGGAGGCCGCCGTGGCCAGCACCCGCATCCGCTGCGCGGTGATCGCGGAGAACTGGACGACGTTGTAGTTGGCCCGCGGCGCGGCCGGGTTCTTGGCCTGGCCGGGCACGTCCACCCAGGCGCTGCCGTTGTAGTACTGGATGGTGTAGGACGCCGGCGCCCGGTAGGTCGCGCTGGCCGGCCGGCTGTCCTTGAAGTAGAGCCGGACCTCGTTGAACGTGCGGGACGCGCCGAAGTTCAGCTCGTACCAGTCCTGCCCCGCGGTGGTGCCGCCCCAGAACGGCTCGTTGATCGGGAACCCGTCCTTCGCCCCCGCAGTGGAGCTGCCCGAGGCGGTGGTGGAAGCGGTGGCGGTGGCGCCGTCGGCGAGGTTGGTGAGGTTGTCGGTCAGGTCGACGCCCGCCTTGGCCAGCATGTCGACCATGCGGGCGCTGGACTGGACGACCTGCGAGGGCGCCTGGAGCCCGGGCACGGCCACGTGGTACGTGACGGTCCCGTTGGTGGTGACGTTACCGGTGGCCGGATCCCACGTGAACGGCACCAGCGACGACACCGTGGCCGCCCGGCTGCCGTTGATGAAGATCGAGTAGCCCTCGGGCACGCCCGGGTAGCGCACGACGCCGTCGGACGGGTCGTCCCAGACGATGGTCAGGTCGGCGTTGCGGTAGCGCAGGTTGTTGACGGTGAAGTTGGGCCAGCCGATGTTGATCGGCGAGAGCTCCACCTTGGCGTCGTTGCGCGGCCGCAGTCCGGCGACGTCCTCGATCACGGTCCAGTTGCTGCTGCCCAGGATGTTGTGGTGGATCCAGGAGCGGTACGTGATCGACGAGCCGTTCCAGTCGGCCCAGAACTCGTTGGCGTCCGGATACTGGGTGTTGCCGTTGATGTACTGCGCCCAGGCGTTCCAGTAGAGCAGCTTCTTGTACCAGTTCGTGTCGATCCACTGGTTGGGGTAGTTCCGCAGCACCGAGGAGAGCAGGCGGAACTGCACGGTCGAGTTGATCGTGGAGAAGTTGTTGCTGCCGGTGCCCGAGGCCGCCTTGTCGGCCTGGTTGGCGGTGTAGAAGGGGAAGATCGGATACTGCGCCGGGTCGTTGAACAGGCGCAGGGCCTGCTTGTACGTGTCCGTGTTCGGGATCGCGCCGACCGCGAACGGGTAGTAGTTGTTGATCTCCTTCCACGGCACCCATTCGTTGGTGGACTTCAGCCGGTGCTCGAACAGCTGCCGGTTCGGGTTCCACAGCACGTTGACGATGGCGTTCTGGATCTGCGTGGCCAGCGTGCGCATCTCGTTGGCCTTGGCCGTGTTGCCGATCGCCTCGTACGCCTGCGCCGCTGCCAGGGCCCCGCTGTACTGGTAGGCGGCCTCGGCGCGGTCCATGTTGCCGCTCTTCCAGTGGAACGACACGGCGTCGGCGTCGTTGCCGGTCAGGGCGCCCCAGTCGTACTCGATGAGCTTGTTGTTGTCGTGGTCGTAGTAGGCGAGCTGGCCCTTGACGTCCTGCTCGGCGTAGCGGGCCAGGTTGGCGGCGATGGCGGGCTGGCCGCCGTGGATCTGGTAGCTCTTCCAGGCCGCCTCGGCGATGTACTGGGTGTAGCTGTTCGACCAGTTCTCCGGGTCGCCCGGGTTGTCCACGAAGCGACCGTTCTTGGAGACCTGGCCGACGCTCAGCCAGTCGCCGTAGGAGTAGATCGGGTTACGCAGGTACTTGAGATCGTCGATGTGCATGGGCTGGGTCAGCACGATCGCGTTGTTGTAGCCCAGCGCGCCCTCGACGGACGTGGGGAACTGGAACGTCTGCCCGGGGATGTCCGCGTCGAGGTGGTTGAAGCGCATCAGCCACCAGCGGTAGTAGATGTTCTTCTTGATGGCCGGCTCGGGCACGTCGATGTAGGGGACGTTGTCGGCCCACCACTTGTTGTACGCGCGCACGTGCGTGGCGAACGCGGTGGCGGGCGTGTAACCCGCGTAGGCGTCGTAGTCGGTGCGGGAGGCGGGGATCTCGTTCGTCACGAAGCCCATGACGACCTTGACGGTGACCGTCGCGCCCGCCGCGATCGTGACGGACCTGTTGAGCCCGCCGCTGGAGACCGTGAACCCGTCACCGGTGAGCCTGGGGTAGATCGTGGTGAGGTTGTTGTAGGCGTTCACCTGGCCGGTCAGCTCGCTGCCGCTGCCGGTGGTGGCGTACGGCGAGGTGGCCCGCAGCTGCAGCGTCGTCGAGGCGGAGCCGCCGTTGGTGATGGCCAGGTTGGCCACGGCCACGTTGTTCTCGGTGATGAACTTCGTCTGGTCGATCGTGATGGAGCCGCTGGTGTGCCGGCTCTTCCAGTAGCTGGGCGCCTGCCAGCGCGAGTTCACCTGCTCGGTGAAGGTGCCGGGGGTGACGGCGACGGTGAAGGCGTCGTTGTTGCTGATGCTCTCCCAGTACGCCACCTGACCGGCGAAGCCGAGCGTGCCGGGCGTGTGGGTCTTCATGAACAGCGCACGGCCGCGCGACATGAGCCACGTGCCGGCGGGGTCGTTGCCCGAGCGGGCCAGCAGCCGGTCCATCCAGAAGTCGGTGCCGGAGCTCTCGGCGTCGTAGATGGCCTGCATCATGTTGCCGGTCGTGTACGACACCGGCGGATTGGGGATGGCCGGGCCGTTGAACGTCGGGAAGCCGATGGTCTGATCTGCCTGCGCCGGTGAACCGGCGATGACTAAGCCCGCCACGAGCAGCAGGGCGAGCAGGATACGCCTCATGAGAAGGCCCTCCATTCGAGCACACCGGTCGAGTAGCCGGACTTGGAGGTGATGTTCAGCCGCAGCCGGGTCGTGTTGACCGAGGTGAACGTCGTGGTGTTGAAGGTGTTGCCCGCCACGCCGCAGGACGACTGGCCGGGCACGTTGACGTAGGCGCTGCCGTTCCAGTACTGCACCTGGCACGAGGCCGGCAGGTCTATGCCGAGGTCGTCGTCGAACCAGTAGGTCTGGATCTTGGAGATGTTCTGGGCACTGGACCAGCGGTACTCGATCCACTCGGTGCCCTGGTGGTCCCAGTTGCCGTAGGCGCCGTGGCTGTGGTCGGCCGAGTTGGCCGGGGTGTAGCCGTCGTTGACCGCGGCGAGCGTCTCCCACGGCGAGACGTAGGAGGTGGACGGGGTGGCGCTGGTGGCCAGGTTGCCCGGAGTGGTCGGGCCGCCGCTCGTCTGGACGACCTTCTGCATGGTGCCGTCAGCGTTGAAGTAGAGCTTGTCGATGGTCACCGAGCGGCGGAAGTCGCCCCCGCCCGGGGCGCTCGCGTTGTGGTACACCATGTACCACTGGCCCTTGTACTCGATGATCGCCGGGTGGTTCGTGGTCGAGCTGACCTGGTCGAGCACGACGCCCCGGTGCGTCCACGGGCCCAGCGGGTTGCTCGCGGTGGCATAGCGGATGCAGGCGTAGCCCGGCGCCGAGCAGGCCGAGTCGTTGGCCGAGTAGGCGAGGTAGTAGACGCCGTTGCGCTTGAACATCCAGGGCGCCTCCCAGAAGTTCGACACGCCGCTCGGCGTGATCACCGAGCCCTGGGTGGAGGTCATGTTGGCGTTGAGCTTGACCGCGCGCAGGCCGTAGTAGGAGCCCCAGTACATGTAGACCTGGCCGTCGTCGTCGGTGAAGACGGTCGGATCGATGTTGAGCGGCGAGGAGTTGGGGGTGCTGTCGCTGATCAGCGGGCCGCCCTTGGCGTCGCGGAACGGGCCCAGCGGGCTGTCGCCGACGGCCACGCCGATGTCCATCCAGCCTGCGCCGTTGCCGTTGACCGGGACGTACCAGTAGTACTTGCCGTCCGCGCCGCGCTCGACCTCGCCGGCCCAGGCGTCGGCGCCCGCCCAGGAGAAGTTCGAGATCGAGAGCTTGGCGCCCTGGTCGGTGAAGGTGGCGGCGTCGGTGGAGGTGAAGACGTGCCAGTCGCGCATGACGAAGTTCGTGCCGCCCTGCGGGGCCTCGTCGTGGCCGGTGTACAGGTAGAGGGTGTCGCCGACGACCAGCGCGGCCGGGTCGGCCGTGTAGATCGCGGTGGTGATCGGCGCGCCCGCGAACGCGGGCGTCGCATTGCCGAGGATGAGCACGAGTGCCGCGGTGAGGGCCGCTGCCCAGCGTCGTCTCATGAGTTCGCCCCTTACAATCCAGCGGTTGCTGGTGTTAGCGCTAACAGGGATCGAAGCGGTCAACCTAAAAGGTTTTCGGGAACGTAGAACGGCTGGACGGGGCTGTCAATCGACCCTTGCGGCCACCCGTATGTACCGTGAGCTGCGGATGTCCTGGGTTGCCTTCGCTGATCAGCCAGGGAGCAGCTCGGTTACAGTTTCATATCGCCGAAAAGGCTTTCGATGAACTCATGAAACGTTCATCCAGCGCAAAGGGGACACCCAGGGACCGCCTCGTACCTTGAGGTTCCGGAACATCGGACACCCCAGAAGGAAACGCAGTGGGACACGATCACGAAGGCCAGCGGGTCAGCCGTCGGAGGCTGTTCGCGGGCATCAGCTCGCTCGGGCTCGGCAGCCTGCTGGCGGCCTGCGCCGCCGCCGAGAGCACCGGGAGCACCGCGACCGTCACCACGTCCACGGGCGCGAGCGTGACGCCCACGGCGACCACGGCCAAGGACCTCACCGCGCTGTTCACCGATGCCGGCACCTGCAAGCTGACCAGCACCACGACGCAGGGCCCCTACTACTTCGACGCCGACAAGATCCGCAGCGACATCCGCGAGGACCGGCAGGGCGTGCGGCTGCGGGTCGCCGTCAAGGTGCAGGACAGCGAGACGTGCAAACCGCTCGGCAACGCGGTGGTGGAGATCTGGCACTGCGACGCGGCCGGGCTCTATTCGGGCGCCGAGGCGCAGTCGACCGGCGGGGGCGGCAACCCGCCCAGCGGGAACCCGCCAGGTGGCGGCGGCCCCCCGAGCGGCGCCCCCACCGGCGCGCCGCCGAGCGGTGGCCCGGGCAACGGCGGCGGCGACATGGCGGATCTTACGCCCACCGACGACAAGCGCTACCTGCGCGGCGCCCAGGTCACCAACGGCGACGGCATCGTGGAGTTCACCACGATCTGGCCGGGCTGGTACCGCGGGCGCACGATCCACATCCACGCCATGGTCCACTTCAGCAACCAGCGCGTGCTGACCACGCAGATGATGTTCGACGAGTCGCTCAACAGCAAGGTCATGGCGATGACGCCGTACTCCGGGCACACCGGGCGCGACACGTTCAACGACAACGACAACATCTACGACGACAGCATGCTGTTAAAGATGAACGAGGACGGCGACGGATACCTGGGCACCATCGTCTTCTCCGCCGACTCAGACAAGGACAGCTCCTAGACCCGCCGCGCCACGTGCATGAGGCATTCCTTGCGGTCGACCCGGTTGTGGTCTGTACGCGGCCGCTCGGACACCGGGCCGCAACCGGCCCGTACCAGTCGAACGCGCACTCCACCAAGTCCCCAGGCGGCGGCTGATCAGCGGATCATGGCGATGGCGCCGAAAGTGAAGCACACCGGGCGCGACGCGTCCAACGACGACAGCATGCTCGTCAACTACCACGAACTGAAGCCGGTGGTTTGCTCTCACGGTCCCGTCTGGCTGAAGGGAGGCCGGTAGCGTGTGGCTGGTTGACGGCAGCCCAGCCCGCAACGCCGCGTTGGGCGATGTTGCGGGCCGCGATGTGGTCGGCGTGCCCAGCGAGGCCGCACCGGGTGCAGGCGAAGTGGCCCCGTGCCGGCCGGTTCGCTCTGCTGGTCCATCCGCATTCCGGGCAGGCTTGGCTGGTGTAGGCGGGATCGACCAGGGTGAAGGCGATCGCGGCCCGGGCGGCCTTGTAGCGGGTGAACTCGATCTGCTGGGCGAACGCCCAGGAGTGCAGGGTGCGCCGCTGGAGCCGGTGAGCCCTGACCCGGGAGCGGATGCCCTGGAGATCCTCCAGGGCGATGCCGCGTCCGGTGCGTTCGGCTTCGCGCACCACGAACTTGCTGATCTGGTGGTTGACGTCGGTCATCATCCGGCGCTCACGCCCGGACAGACGGCGCAGCACCCGCCGCGCCGCAGGAGTGCCCTTCTTCTGCAGGCGGCGGCGTTGGCGATACCGCCGCTCGCGCAGGCTCCGGACGTGGCCGTTGCCGTCGATGGTGCCGGACAGGGCGGGGCCGGGCAGCACCGCACCATCGGAGGTGACCGCCAGGTTCGCCACTCCCTGGTCCACAGCGAGGAAGCCGTTGACCGGCTCACGCGTCCGGCGCGTGGGCAGGGTGAGGGTGACCTGCAGCAGCCACACCCCGCGCCGGCAGATCAGGTCGGCCTCCCCCATCGGCAGAGTGTCGAGGGCTTTGAGGTCTTGCTCGCGGCCGGCATAGGAGACGTGGACGCGGCCGGTGGGAGTCCACAACGACACGATGCGGGCATCTCGGTTCCAGCTCACCAGGCGCGCGTCGTAGGGGATGGCCCCGGACGGGCGGAACACATGAGCCCGTTTCCTGGTGGCGCGGCGGTTGGCGTAGGCGCCGGCGACCCGGGCGATGGCCCGCACGGCCGCCTGCGCGCCCAGCCCAGCGACCGTCGCGCGCGCCGAATGGTAGGCCAGGCGGTGCAGCTCCAGCACGGCAAAGGTGCGCTGCTGCCAGGCCAGGCAGGAGATGTAGGTGGCTGCCTGGTTGCACACCCGCACAGCGACGGCCAGGGCGTCGGCCTGAGCGGGGGTGGGGGCGAGCCGCAGTTGCACGACCGAGGGCAGGCCGTGCTGTTTGGCGGCCGAGCGGCGGATCGCCATCACGCACCTCCTGTCACTGACGCATCACCCACCGCAAATATTACCGACTGTTACCGAGTTTTTCCACAGTGTTTTCGAAAGTGAGGCTCGCTCCTCTGTCCTGGAGGTTCGTGTATAGACGGCTCTTCCTTTCTCGGGGGACATGAGCGTTGTCCGCATTTCCTGATCCTCGCGATCGTCCTGGTTCGAGCTCAGCACCCCAGAGGGCTCTAGGCCCGAGCAACCGATTTACCGGCGCGCCGTCCTGGGGCCCCGGGTAAAAGGGCTGGTTAGCACAGATATGGCCGGAATCGCCGCTCCAGCCGCGTGCTCCTGCGCGGAACCCCCTAGGGTGGTGTCCATTCTCGACAAGAGAGGAAGATCCGGTGAGCGGTACCGGTGGGCTTACGGTCCCTGCGGTCGTGGAGACCCCGTCCCGTCCAGCGCCTCCGTCCAGCGGCCTGGCACGCTGGCTGCTGCAGCTGCGCGTACAGCCGACGGGCCCCGAGGCGAGCGAGGGGCACGCCGAGCCGCAGGCCTGGTGGAAGGTCATGTGCCTGACCGGCGTCGACTACTTCTCGACGCTGGCCTATCTGCCCGCGATCGCCGCGCTGGCCGCCGGGGCGCTGTCGCCGCTGGCCACGCTGCTCATCGTGGCGCTGACGCTGCTCGGCATGCTGCCGATGTACCGCAGGGTCGCACGGGAGAGCCCGCACGGGCAGGGCTCCGTGGCGATGCTGGAGCGGCTGCTGCCGTTCTGGCGGGGCAAGCTGTTCGTGCTCGTCCTGCTGGGGTTCGTGGCCACGTCGTGGATCATCACGATCACGCTGTCGGCGGCGGACGCGTCCGTGCACGTCGTGGAGAACCCGTACTTCCCGAGCTTCCTGCACGGCCACGAGGTCATCCTGACCGTGGTGCTGCTGCTGATCCTGGGCGGGGTGTTCCTGCTCGGCTTCAGCGAGGCGGTCGGCGTGGCGATCCCGCTCGTCGCGATCTTCCTGGTCCTGAACGCCGTCGTCGTCGCCGTCGGGCTGACGGCCGTCGTCTCGTCACCTGACGCGCTCTCCCGGTGGACGGACGCGCTGACCAGCGGGACGGGCGGCTTCGGGGGCATCATCGGGCCGGCCGTGCTCGCGTTCCCGCTGCTGGTGCTGGGGCTGTCGGGGTTCGAGACGGGCGTCAGCATGATGCCGCTGGTGGCCGCCAAGGGCGAGAGCGCCGAGCAGCGGCTGGACTCGCGCGTCGGCAACACGCGCAAGCTGCTGACCGTGGCCGCGCTCATCATGAGCGTCTACCTGATCGCGACCAGCTTCGTCACCACGGTGCTCATCCCGGCCGAGAAGTTCAGGCCGGGCGGCGAGGCCAACGGCAGGGCGCTCGCCTACCTCGCGCATGAGCGGCTCGGCGAGATGTTCGGCACGGCGTACGACATCAGCACGATCCTCATCCTGTGGTTCGCCGGGGCGTCCGCGATGGCCGGACTGATCAACATCGTGCCGCGCTACCTGCCCTCCTACGGCATGGCGCCCGACTGGGGCCGCGCGGTGCGGCCCGTGGTGCTCGTCTACACGGGCATCTGCGTGGTGCTCACCATCGCGTTCGACGCCGACGTGGATGCCCAGGCCGGCGCGTACGCCACGGGCATCCTGGCCATGATGGTCTCCGGCGCGGTCGCGGTGACGATCTCGGCCATCCGCAAGCGCCAGCGGCCGGCCGGCGTGGGCTTCTCCGTGCTGACCCTCGTGCTGCTCTACGCGCTGGTGGAGAACATCAGGGAGAAGCCGGACGGCATCGCCATCTCGGCGCTGTTCATCCTGGGCATCATCGCCATCTCGCTGATCTCGCGCGTCTCCCGTACGACCGAGCTGCGGGCCGACCGGATCGAGTTCGACGAGGCGGCTCGGCGGTTCGTCGCCGACTCGATCGACTACGACGGCGCGCTCAACATCATCGCCAACCGCCGCCAGGCGGGCAACAAGACCGAGTACGCGGAGAAGGAGGCCGAGCAGCGCGGCATGAACCCGGTCCCCGGACGGGCCGACATCCTCTTCCTGGAGATCGACGTCATCGACCCGTCCGACTTCAGCGACGCGCTCCAGGTGCGCGGCGTGGAGGTGGGCGGGCACCGCGTGCTGCGCGCCAAGAGCCCCGCGGTCCCCAACGCCGTCGCCGCCGTCCTGCTGGCCCTGCGCGACGCCACCGGCGTCCGGCCGCACTGCTACTTCGAGTGGGCAGAGGGCTCGCCGCTGATGCACCTGTTCCGCTACCTCATCCTCGGGCGCGGCGACACGGCGCCGGTCGTACGCGAGATCATCCGCAAGGTCGAGCCCGACCCCGCGAAGCGGCCGGGCATCCACGTCGGCGGTTAGCGCCTCCACCGGGCGCTGAGCCAGGCCAGGGTGGCCCTGCGGGAGTGCTCGCGCCGCTCCCGCAGCTGCGGGGCGTGCGCGGGTCCCGGGATGGCCGCGGTACGCGTCCAGTAGCCGAGGAGCGCCACCAGCAGGGCGTCGACGTGCTCCGGCACCGCCTGCCTCCCGAGCGGGTGCCCGGCGAAGACCGCTTCGGGATCGCGGTCCCCCAGGTCCGACTCCAGCAGCAGGCAGACCAGGTCCACCCAGGCGGGACCCACGCAGGCCCGCCCCCAGTCCACGAGCCTGGCCGTGCCGTGCTCGTCGATGAGGATGTTGTCGAAACGCGGATCGAAGTGGAGCATCGTGTCGCCGGTGACCAGCGACTGCCATTCCCGCTCGATCTCCGCGAGCCTAGGCAAGTGGTCGCGTTCCCACTCGCCGACAGTCGCGATGCCGGGGTCCTGCCAGATCTCGCAGCGGCCCGCCATGCGCGCCACCACGGTGGGCAGGCCGTCCAGCGGCGCCGGGGTCAGCTCCTTGGCGCAGGCCGTGAGCAGGTCCAGCGCGGCCGACAGCTCCTCCGGGCGCCACGGCTCGTGCGGCACGTCCCCGGGCGCCACCTCCGAGCAGAGCAGCACCCATCCGTCCTGGTCACAGGTGAGCAGCAGGCGCGGCGCGGGCACCCCGGGCGGCAGCGCCGCGCTGACGGCCGCCTCCTCCCGGTAACCGTCGGCGTCGGCGCCGTCCGCCGGCACGGCCTTGACGAACACGCGCGCCCCGCCGGCCAGCGTGGCCACGCCGAGCACGCCGTCCGAGAAGCCGCCACCGCGCTCCTCGAAGCCCAGCACGGCACTCAGACGGCGTTCCACCTCCGCGACAAGGGACGGCGGCAGCTCGGCGAAGTCACGCCGCCGGGTCGGCCTCATCCTCCACATCCATCTCGCCGTCGCCGTACTCCAGCGCCAGCTTGGCGATCCTGAACCGGGCGCAGCGCGCCTCGAGCTCGCGTTCGTCCTCTGGGGTCCACCACTCGATCATGGGCATCAAGGTCACCGCATGCCACCGATCGAGGCGATCGACTTGGCGGAGTCTTTTCACGCCAGCAACTCGACCGTGCCCCGCTCGCCGTCCACCCTGATCCGGTCGCCGTCGTGCAGGCGCATGGTGGCGTTGCCGGTGCCGACCACGGCGGGGATGCCAAGCTCGCGGGCCACGATCGAGGCGTGCGAGAGCGGCGCCCCCATGTCGGTCACCACGGCGGCGGCGCGCGGGAACATCGGGGTCCAGCCCACGTTGGTCAGCGTCGTGACGAGGATCTCGCCCGGCTTGAGCCGGTCGCCTTCCTCAGGTCCGGAGATCACGCGGGCGATGCCCTCCACGATGCCGGGAGCGCCGGGGAAACCCTTCACGGTGTCGCTCACGGGCACGCCGGTGCCGCGCGCGTCGTAGACGTCGGCCCGCCGGCCGGGGTCGGCGGCCCAGCGTACGGGGTCGAAGTGGCCGACGATGAGCGCGGGGTAGATCGGCAGGGCGGCGTACTGCTCGTGGGTGGCCCGCCGTACCGGCACCTTCTCCAGCGCGGACGGCTCGCCCCGCAGCAGGGCCAGCAGCTCGTCCAGGTAGAGGAAGAACACGTCCTCGCCTTGGCCTGTCAGCTCCCCCGCCCGTACGGCGAACGCCCGCAGCACCCAGAACGCCCGCATGTTCTCCGAGCGCGTGTCCTCGCGGTCGCGCACGACCGTGTTCCACCGCTGGACCCTGGCGCGCATCGTGGCCACCTGGCGCGGATAGCGCTCGGCGAAGCGCGCCCACGCCGCGTCGCGCGCCTGATGCTGCCGGGCGAGCAGCGCCTCGGTGTCGGCCCGCAGGTCGCGCAGGCCCGCGAGCTGGGCGTCGATCCATTCGGGGTCCTCGCCGGGGCGCGGGATCGACACCTCGAACTCGTGGGGGCCGCGATGCCCGTACGTGCGGGCGAACTCCTCCCTGGTGATCTCCCCGCGGGCCAGCCTCGACAGGCCCATCACCGGGCCCAGGCTGGCCAGCTCGCCGCCGGAGTTGACGCCGGTGAGCATGGCCTCGGCGTCAACCTCGCCCATCATCTTGCGCAGCCGGTCGCGGGTCCAGACGAGGGTGGCGCCGCCCTGGCGGCCGGCGGCCTCGAGCATGCGGCAGGAGGTGACCAGGTGCGGCCTGATCTCGCGTTCCCACAGGTCGGCCAGCTCGGGACCGGAACCGGTGGCGGCGATCGTGGCGCGCAGTTCCTCGCACCGCCGCTGCGAGGTGGCCAGGAACGCGCGTATCCCCTTGAGGTTGCGGCGCACGCGGCGCTGGATGCCGATCGCCAGGGGGATGACCCGTTTGATGATCTCCCAGCGCGACAGCGGCACCTGCGGCACGTCCAACCCCGGCGGCAGTTTGCCGAAGACCTGCTCGACCGCGCTGAGCCTGCCGCGCATGCCCAGGGCGGTGGCGATGGAGTGGACGACGCTCAGGTTCATGTAGAAGCGGCCGCCGATGTTGCCGACCAGGTCGAAGCCGGGCAGGGCCGAGGCCGACATCGCCTCCCTGATGAACAGGCGCACGAGCGACCACGTCAGCGGCGTCATCACATCGGGGATGGCCTCGCCCAGATTGCCGCCGGTCCACAGGTAGTCGCCCTTGAGGCTGTCGTTCCACTCCTCGACCTGCGGCTTGAGACCGGTGATCGGGCGCGCCTGCACGATCGCGAACGCGCCGCCGCCCCAGGCCCACTCGACGTCCATCGGCGTGCCGTACAGGGCCTGGATGCGCGCGCCGATCGCGGCGAGCTCCACCGCCTGCGCCTCGTCCAGCACGGGCCTGCCACGCAACTCCTCCGGCACCGGCTGCTCGCGGGTGCCGTCAGGGGTGCGGACGGTCATGACCGTCTTGTCGCCGACCTGCGACCGGGTGACCGCGCCGCCGGACACCACGATCGTGTCGGGGGTGACCTGACCGCCGACGACCGCCTCGCCGAGCCCCCAAGAGGCGTTGATGACGCTCTCGTCGCGGGCGCCGGTGACCGGGTCGGCGGTGAACATGACACCGGCCGCCTCCGCCTCCACCAGCTCCTGGACCACCACCGCCAGCGCCACGTCGTCGTGGGGGACGCCGTTCTGCTCGCGGTAGGCGATGGCGCGCGGGTTCCACAGCGAGGCCCAGCAGCGCTTGACCGCATCCAGCAGCGCCTCGCCCCTGATGTTGAGATAGGTGTCCTGCTGACCGGCGAACGACATGTCCGGCAGATCCTCGGCGGTGGCCGACGAGCGCACGGCCACCGGCACGTCGTCGCCGAGCGCCTCGTACGCCCGGCGGATCTCCGCGGCGATCTCGGCGGGCATGTCATGCTCGGCGAACAGCCTCCGTGCGTCCTCCGCGTGCGCGATCCCGTCACCGAACGCCGACACGAACGCCCGGTAGGCCTCGGTCGTGATGTGGAACCCACCGGGAACGGGCAGCCCCGCCCTGGTCAGCCTGGCCAGCGAGGCACCCTTGCCACCCACGGTCGCAAGATCGGCCGCCGCGTCGTCGAGGGGGAGTACGGCCTTCACGTCACACGCTCCTTGAACCTTTGGAACCGCCCATGGAGGCCGCCAGCTTCCGCTGGGCGACCTCCTCCGTGGCGTCGAGGAAGTCGAGGGTGGCCCGGGCGACGGCGCTCGCGTCGTCGCCGGACAGGGGGCGGCCCGTGCTCATGGTCCGCTCGATGGTGTCCGCGATCATGTCCGCGATCCGGTCGTCGGACGGCCTGGGCTCGTCGGGCCGCCTGTCCGGCACGAACAGGAACCCGTAAAGGACGGCGTTGGCCACCAGGATGTGGTCCCCCACCTCCTCGCGCACCGCGCCGCGCTTGACCAGCTCCGCCACGTACGCGTCCAGGGGGCCGCCCATCTCCGGCGGCCTGCCGGCCTGCTGCTTCTGGCGGGCGAACTTGCCGAGCAGCTCGGAGTCGCCCCGCATGAACGCGCTGAGCAGCGGCCGGCCGAGCAGGGCGCGGGCGAACTCGCCGTACAGCTCGCTCAGCGTGGTGGGGCCGCGGCCGCGGACGTCGGCCAGCATGCGCACCCGCTCGCGGCGGAGCAACGCGGCGAAGAGGTCGTCGCGCGTCTTCCAGTGCAGGTAGATGGTGCCCTTGGCGACACCTGCCCGCTTGGACACGTCGTCGATCGTGGTCTTGTCGTAGCCCCAGCGCAGGACCAGTTCGGCGGCGGCGTCGAGGATGCGGTGCGCCCGCTCCAGCTGTCGCGCCGGATCCTGTGGCGGCCGTCCTGGTCTGACCATCCCGTCTCACCTCATTTGTTTGACTAGATGAGGTTAGTTGGTCATTTAATTAAGGACAAGTTCACGAAAGAAAGGGGTGCCGCGCCCCTGGTGGAGCGCAGCACCCCTTCAGGCGCCGTACGGGCTCAGCCGAGCTTGGCCAGCAGCGACTCCGCCGATGTCGCGAACGACGGGTCGCCGGTGGACACGGCGGTCGTCAGCAGCTGCCGGGCCAGCTCCAGGTCGCCCCGCTCGTACCGGATCTCGCCCAGCCGGCAGGCGGCCTCGGCCACCAGGTCGGCCTGTTCGGTCAGCCCCAGCGTCAGCTCGTAGTACCGCAGGGCCCCGTCGCGGTCGCCGAGCCAGTAGCACAGCTCGCCGAGGTGCGCCGCGGCCAGCCCCGACTCCTCGTCCCCCGCGTCGATGACCCGCTGGTACCAGGTGAGCGCCTCAGGGAAGTCGCGGTTCCGCTTGGCCAGCGCGCCCAGGTACATCGCGGCGAGCGCGCTGATGTGCCCCTCGCCCTCCTGGACGCCCTTCAGGTACCACTCCCGGGCCCGCTCCTCGTCCGACTCGTGGTACGTCTGCCCGAGCGCGATCATGGCCCGGGCGGCGAGGCCGGCGTCGCCCGCGTCGAGCACCCGCAGGTACGCCTCCCTCCCCTCGTCCACCATCCCGACCTTGACCAGCGTCTGCGCCAGCGTGGACAGCGCGATGGGCTCGCCGCCGGCGGCCGCCTCCCGGAGCGTGTCGAGAGACGCCTCCGTGTCGCCGCGGTTGCCCTGCAGCATGCCGAGCAGGCTCCCGAACACCCCCCGGACGGGACTGTCGGCGTCGGCCGCCGCCCGCTGCGCCACGTCGAAGAACGCGTCGTCGTCCCCCTCGTCGTCGAGCAGCTCCAGCAGCCTGCCACCGGCGACGAACCGTATGTCCGGCTCGTCGTGCGCGCTGAGCCGCTCGTAGATCGCCCGCGCCTCGGCCGTCTCGCCCAGCGCGGCCAGCCGGTCGGCGATGTCCACCTCGGTGAACGGCCCCCGCCCCGTCAGCTCGTGGTACGCCCGCACGGCCGCCGGGTCCTCGCACTGTCCGGCCAGCTCGCGTGCCACGCCGCCGGCCTCGTCGCCCATCAGCTGGAGCACCTGCACGGCCAGGGCGTGCTCGCCGCGATCGGCCGCCTGGTGGGCGAGCACGCGGAGGTTGTCCGTCGCCACCTCGGATCCGGCGCCAGCGGCGGCGGCGAACGCCTGCGCCGCGCCGAGCTGGTCGCCCTCCTCGTGCAGCCAGATGCCGAGCTGTACTCCGGCCCTGTCCACGGCGTCCGGCACGCCGGACTCGATGGCCAGCCGCACCTCCCGCTCGGCGCCGGCCGCGTCACCCAGCTCTCGCAGGGCCTTGGCCAGGTCCACCCGGATGCCCGGCTCGGTCTCGGGGAAGCCGGTGTCCACGCCCCGCCCGAACATGAGGGCCGCGTTCTCCAGGTCGCCCCGCGCCTTGTACGCGTCACCCCACGCCCAGTAGCCCATGGACACGGTCTCAGGGTCGCCGGTCCCGACAGCCCGCTCGGCCTCCTTGGCCACGGCGTCGTGGTCCTGCTCGACGAGCAGGCGGGCGAGCAGGTGGCGCAGGCTCTCGAGGTCGCCGGCCGCCGCCCCGGCGGTCAGGGCCTCGCGTACGCCCGCGCTGTCGCCCCGCGCGTCGAGCAGGTCCGCCAGCACGACGGCGGTGGCGGGCATCGCGGCACGCGCCGCCTCGATCGCCCCGTCGAGGTCGCCGCGGCGGTGTCGGACGATGGCGAGGTTGCGCCAGGCGTTCTCGGCCGTCTCCGGGTGTCCGGTGGCGGGGAAGGTGGCCAGCTCGGCCTGGCAGTTGTCGTCGCGCTGCGCGTGGATCACGCCGAGATCCAGCGCGGCCTCCGCGGCCAGGCCGGGCTCGCCCAGCTCGATGACCACCCGGCAGAGCGCCGCGGCCGCACGATGGTCGTCCAGCCCGCGGGCCCGCTCGAGGGTCTCGGCGAGGGGCTCCCGCCGGGCCTCCGGGTCCGCGGCGGCCACCAGGCGGCGTACGGCGCGGGCGTCGTCGTCGTTGAGCGCGAGCAGCACCTCGGCCATCAGCTCCGACCCGGCGAACTCGGTCAGCGCCGCGACCGCGCCCTCCCGGTCCCCGTCGTCGGCCAGCACCCATCCGCGCTCCTTGGCCGAGGCCGTGCCGAGCCGCACCCGGGCGACGGCCGTGAGCCACTCGTCGTCGTCCAGGGCGACGACCCGCTCGTGAGCGGAGCGGGCGTACTCGTCGTCGCCCGCCTCCGCCAGCAGCCTGGCCGCCGTGACCAGCGTGCCGGACGCGGACGCCGGGTCGGCGGCCACGGCCCGTTCGAACGCCTCGCGCGCCCCCGCCACGTCGCCGGTCCTGGCGAGCAGTTCGCCGAGCAGCTGGGCCTCCCACGCGTCCTCGGATCCCCGTGTCAGGAGGGCGAGGGCGCCCGTCAGGTCGCCGTGGTCGCGCAGCACGCGGACGAGCTGGAGCCGTCCCTCCGCGCCGAACTCCCCGGCCAGCAGCTCCCCCGCCTCCTCCGCCGCCCCGCGCGCCACGAGCACCTCGGCGAGCCGCACGGTCGCGTCCTGCCTGCGCCTGCCGTCGAGCTCTTCGAGCGCCGCCCGGTAGGCCGCGGCCGCCTCGTCCAGCTGGCCGAGCTCCTGCCGCACCCGCCCGATGTCCCAGCGCGTCATGGCGGCCAGGCGCTCGTTGTCGCCGTCCGCGACCTGCTCCCACGCCTCCAGCGCTCCGCGCTTGTCGCCCGCCTCGTTACGCAGCGCCCCGAGGTAGCACCCCGCTTCCTGCCGGTAGCCGGGGTGCCCGGCGGCGAGCACCAGCGAGAGCGCCCCGTCGGCGGCGGCGATCTCGCCGCGCCGCTGCCAGGCGTGCGCACTCTCCATGGCGAGCATGCTCGCCAGGAAGGCGCTGCCCTCGTCGCCGATCTCCTCGAACGCCGGCGCCGCGCCCTCGAAGTCGCGGTCGAGCAGGGAACGGGCGAAGCGCCCCATCGCCTCGGGCTCCCCTGTGGCCTGCTCGAAGGCCGCCCGCGCGGCGGCGAGGTCGTCGAGCCTGACCCGGTTCAGACCGAGCAGCCAGGCGCTGCGCGCGCGGTCGTTCTCGGAGGCCTCCTCCTCGATGCGCCTCTCATGCATCCGGCAGACGGCCAGCAGGTCGCCCTGCCGCTCGTACACCGTCAGCAGCGCGCCGGCCGCCTCGTTCCGCAGCCCGCGGTTGCCGCTCTCCAAGGCCATCGTGTACGCGGCCCGCGCCTCGGCCAGGTCGTGCTCCTCGACGAGCCCGCCCAGCGCGTACCCCACCCAGGGCGCCAGCACCGGATGGCCCTCCGCCCTGGCACGGCGCAGCAGCGCGACCGCCTCGTCCTCGTCGGACAGCACCTCTTTGCAGATCACGGCCGTGTACGACAGCGCCAGCGGGTCCCCGGCGTCGGCCGCCGACTGGAACAGCTTGGCCGCCTCCGACAGGTCGTACCCGATCGAGGCCAGCACCTGCGCGAACACGGCGGTACCGATCGCGGCGACGGCCGGATCGGGATGCTCCGTGGTCGCGTGATAGCGGGACAGCCCCTCCTCCCGGCCCAGCCGCTGGTGGTCGAGGATCGCCTGCAGCACGGGATGCGGCCGCTCGCCCGACTCGCGCAACAGGTGCAGCAGGAAGGCCGTGGTGAAGCCCTGGAGCGTGTCGTCCTCCTCGGCCACGTACGCCAGCAGTTCGTCGGCCTGCTCCCGGTCGCCCTCGCCGATCTCCAGCTGGGCCAGCGTCACCATGGCCCTGAGCGACTGCGTCGGCGCGCCGGAGTCGGCGGCCTTGCGCAGCAGCCGCCTGGCCTCGGCCAGGTCGCCGGCCTGCAGGCGGGCCAGCCCCTCGTCGGCGTCCTGGAGCGCCTGCTCCTCGACGGGGTCGGCCAGCGGCTGCTGCCTGGCGGCGTGCTCCAGCAGCAGCCCCGCCTTGAAAGCGGTGTCGGGATCATCGTGCCCGAACGCGAACCGCGCCAGCTCCATGGCCTCGTCGTACGCCTCTGGATGCTGGTCCAGCAGCATTCCGAGCAGCGTGACGCAGATCGGGCCCCACTCGCTCTCCCCCGCCTCCAGCACGGCACGCAACGCGGCCAGCGCCTCGGCCGGCTCTCCCGCCTCGGTGTGCATCTGGGCCAGGCACGCCTGGGCCTGCACGACGTACTCGCGGTGGCCGCTGGCGATCACCCGGCGGAAGATGGCCTTCGTCTCCTCCTCGTCGCCGAGCGACGCGGTCACCTTGGCCAGCTCGATCAGCGACGGCAGCCGGATGTCCGGCCTGGGGTCCTCGGCGGCCACGCGGTAGGCGGCCGCGGACTCGGCGTACTCGCCCAGGTCCACCAGGACCGCGCCGAGCAGCTTGTGCGCCATGGCCAGGTGGTCGGAGTGCCCGACGGCGATGGCGTGCTCGCACACCTCCCTGGCCTGCTCGAAATCCTCTTCCTCCGCGTAGATCTGGTACAGCCGGAACGCCGACAGCGACACCACGTCCGGGTCGCCGCACGTCAGCAGCGCCCGGTAGTCGTCCTCGTCCTCGGCCTCCTCATAGAGGTCGCGGGCCGAGGCCGGATCCTGGTGGAACTCGGGCAGCTCCAGCCGGTCGGCCAGCTCGGCCACGGCGGCGCTGTCGCACCTGCGCGCCCGCTCCAGCGCCGCCTGCGCGCCCTCCACGTCGCCCAACTGCGTGAGCACCAGCACCAGCGCCGTGTCCGCGAGCGCGGCCACCTCGAAGTCGGCACCGTCCGAGGCGATCGTCAGCACCCGGTGCGCCGCGGCCCACTCCTTGGCGGTGACCAGCATCATCCCCATGGCGATGGCCGAGCGCTGCCCGAACACGGGGTCGCCCGACTGGATCACCGATCTGTGCGCCGCCTCGGCGCCGTCCAGGTCCCCCTGCTCGTGCAGCAGCCCGGCCAGCAGGTGAGACGCTTCCGGATCCCCTGTGGCCGCGATCTGCCTGAACAGCGCGGCGGCCGCATCGAGTTCTCCCGTTTTCCAGTAGCTCATGGCCGCGTCGAGCTGTTCTGACGCCATCGCTCACTCCAAAGTCAGCCAACAATGTGAAAAAGCTACACATGTGCCACTTCCGTCACAGCACATTCCGGGATCTCGCGCCTACGGCCTCCCCTGCATGGACGCGGGGGAGGCCGTAGCGTAGTCCCCATGGGCAGAGCGTTCTGGATCGATCAAGAGTTCGACAGAGACCGTGACGGGCGCTATGCCGTACACGTCCGTAAGAACCTCGAAGAGTTCGAGTGGGGCGACATCGCGCCCGTCAGGTTCGCGTGCGCGGCGTGGCGGCTGGCCACGCCGCCGTCGCTGACCCCCGGCTACGTGCGGTGGGACCGGCGTGTGCTGGACGCGACCTGCCACCGCAACACCTGGGACGGCTCTCTCTACGCGCGCGTCAGGGTGGTCTCGCCGCTGCCCGAGGAGCTGACCCGGTCGCGGGCCTGGTGGCGCGACCGCGGGTGGCTGGGCTGGCAGGAGACCTTCGGCCAGTACGTCGACCCGACCCAGCAGGACCTGGCCAGGCACCCGTTCCTGCGGGCCACCCTGCTGCTGGAGGTGCCCGTCCCCCTGGACGACCTGCCGTCCGAGCCCGAGGGGCCGCACGACGAGGTCGAGCAGCGCGCGCACCGGGCGGTGGTCGTGCTGGTCCGCGAGCTGAACGCGCTGGTATCACCGGTGCTCGACCAGCTCGGCGGCTAGCATGCGGCGGTGATCCGCGGGTAGCAGGGGTCCATGAGGACCCTGTTCATCGTGGTTCCGGTGATCGCGCTGGCCGCCACCGCCTGCGCCCCGGACTCGGCCGCCCCGGCGCAGGCGGCCGAGCGCTTCCACGCGGCCATCTCCGCGCACCGTGAGGATGCCGCGTGCGCGATGCTCACCCGCAAGACCGCCGAGAGCCTCCCCAACCCCGGCCAGAGCTGCGCCGAGGCGCTGCGCGAGGCGAAGCTCGGGCCGGGCGGCTCGGTGACCTCCGTCAGCGTGTGGGGTGAGGACGCGCAGGTACGGCTGGCCGGCGACACGCTGTTCCTGCATGAGTTCTCCGACGGCTGGCGGGTGAAGGCTGCGGGGTGCGAGCCCGTACACGACCCCGATCTTCCCTACGAATGCGAGGTCGAGTACTGATGCGCGTGATGTTCACGCTGACCATGTTGATCATCGTGGTCGGCCTGGCGTACTTCTTCGTGGTGGGGTGGTCGCGGCTGTGAGGTGGCTCAAGGAGAACTCCCTGGCTCTCGCCTTCATGATCATGTTCTTCCTGGCACTGGGCGGGCAGGCGCTGTCCGGGATGCTGCAGTACAACGACCGGCAGCTGGCCGAGGGCGCCGAGCCGGTCTCGTTCCTGCAGTACGTGACGTCGTCCTCGTTCGCGGTGGACGTGTCGGAGAACTGGCAGTCGGAGTACCTGCAGTTCTTTCTGTTCATCATGCTGACCGTCTGGCTCGTGCAGAAGGGGTCGCCCGAGTCCAAGAAGCCGGACGAGGCGGGGGCGGAGTCCGACGAGCAGCAGCGGGTCGGGCCGTACGCGGGCGCCGATTCTCCCCGGTGGGCCAAGGTCGGCGGGCCGAGGCTCTGGCTGTTCAGCAACTCGCTCGGGCTGGTGATGGGGGTCGTCTTCGTGCTGTCGTGGCTGGCCCAGTCGGTGGCGGGGCAGGCGGCGTACAACTCGGAGCGGCTCGGCGACCTGCGCGATCCGGTGTCCTGGTGGTCGTACGTGACCTCGCCCGAGTTCTGGAACCGGACCCTGCAGAACTGGCAGTCGGAGCTGCTGGCCGTGCTGTCGATGGTGGCACTGTCGATCTATCTGCGGCAGCGGGGGTCACCCGAGTCGAAGCCGGTCGGGGCGCCTCACACGGCCACGGGGGTGGAGGGCTGACCGGTGATCACGGCGACGACGCGGGCGCCTTGGGGGAAGGCGCCCTGCCGTGCGAGGTCCAGGATCCCGTAGAGCATCTTGGCCACATAGACGCCTTCGACACGATATTTCGCGATAAAGCTGTCCAAGGCGGGCGTCGACTTGGCGTAGCCGCCGAAGTGGTAGTCCAGGCTGATCTCCCAGTTCGACCACGTGCGCCCGTACGCCTCGCGCTGGAGCCTGGCCACCTCATCGGTGAGGAACCCCGCCCCCTTCAGCACCGCGAACCCGATCGCCCGCTTGCCCTCCGGCAGCCCGGCCGAGATCCCGGCCAGCGTCCCGCCGGTGCCGACCGGGCAGCAGATGACGTCGTACTCCTCGGTGATCTCCCCCGGCAGCTCGGCGCACCCGCGCACGGCCGCCGCGTTGCTCCCGCCCTCGGGCAGGATCGCCACGTCGTCCCCCCACCGCGCCCGCAGCCCGGCCAGCACGGGCTCGGTGTGCTTGAGCCGGTAGGTGGCCCTGTCCATATAGGTCAGGGTCATCCCGCAGGCCCTCGCGTGGGCGAGCGAGGGGTTCAGCGGCAGGTGCTCCTCACCCCGGATGACCCCGATGGTCTCGATCCCGTGCCGCCGCCCCGCCTCGGCCACGGCCCTGATGTGGTTGGAGTACGCGCCGCCGAAGGTCAGCAGCCGGGAATGGCCCAGGTTGTACTTGAGCTTGCGCGGCTTGTTGTCGTCGCGCATCAGAAACACCCGGACCTGCCCGAGCCCTGGATCCAGGAGCTCCTCCATGGCGCTAGTCTACGGTCGGGCCTTTGTTGAGGAGTGTGCGATTGTGCGCGTTGTTGAAGCTTTTTCTACCGCTTACGGTACGTCCCCCCAGACCGTCTGGCATGCGCCCGGCCGGGTCAACCTGATCGGCGAGCACACCGACTACAACGACGGCTTCGTCCTCCCCTTCGCCGTGCCGTGGGGCGTCACGGCCGCGATCACCCCGCGCGCGGACGGCACCATCCGGCTCCTGTCGCTCCAGTCCCCCGGCGAGCCCGTCACTCTGGCGAGCCACGACGCGTCGAAGGGCTGGACCCGCTACGTCGTCGGCGTCTTCGCCATGCTGGGCGACCGCGTGGCAGGCGCGGACATCGCCATCGACGGCGACATCCCGGCGGGCGCCGGGCTCAGCTCCAGCGCCGCCCTCGAGGTGTCCGTCGCCTCCGCCCTCAACGACCTGCACGACCTGGGCATGACGCCCATGGAGATCGCCCTGCTCAGCCAGAAGGCCGAGAACGACTTCGTCGGCATGCCCTGCGGCATCATGGACCAGGCCGCCTCCGCGCTCTGCCAGGAGGGCCACGCGCTGTTCCTCGACTGCCGCTCGCTCGGCTCCAGGAACATCCCGCTCGACCTGGCCTCCCACGGGCTGAGCATGCTCATCATCGACACGCAGGCGCACCATGAGCACGCGAGCGGGGAGTACGCCAAGCGCCGCGCGGAGTGCGAGTCGGCGGCCCGCAAGCTCGGCGTCCCGGCCCTGCGCGACGTCACGGACCTGGCGGCGGCCCTCGATCAGCTCCAGGGGGACGAGCGCAAGCGCACGATGCACGTGGTCACGGAGAACCACCGCGTGGAGGCCCTCATCGGCCTCCTGCGCGCCGGCGCCGTGGCCGAGATCGGCGCCATCCTGAACGCCTCGCACCTGTCGCTGCGCGACCAGTACGAGGTGTCGTCGCCGGAGCTGGACGTGGCGGTGGAGGCCGCCATCCGGGGCGGGGCGCGCGGCGCCCGGATGACGGGCGGCGGCTTCGGCGGCTCCGCCATCGCCCTGGTGCCGCTGGACCGCCTGTCGAGCGTCGAGGAGTCGGTGTCGAACGCGTTCGCCGAGCACGGCTTCCAGGCCCCCCGCTTCCTCCCCGCCACCCTCGCCCCGGGCGCCCACCGCGTGGCGTGAGGCGCCGCGCGACGCGTCGACGGCCGCTTGGCACCAGGCGGCGACCGACCGCAGGACGCCGGACAGCCGTGGCCCCGAGCCGTGGCGTCACCCGCCACGCGCTCCGAGCGCCGCGTCAGCGCGACAATGTGCGGCGGAGCCCGGCGCCCCCTCAACGGCGCTCAGCCCGCACGGTGGCCGACCTCAGCGTGCGGTGGAGGCCGTCGGGCGGGGACGAGGCGTCAGAGCGCGTGCATTTCATCGTTTGGCGGGACAAAGGAGTCTCGGCGAGTAAAGATGAAGCTACCGGTCATCAGGGGCCGGTAGCCGCGGACAAGTCGTGACGGTGGCGAGGAGAGGTCGCCGCCACCAGGAACGTGCCGCCGACCCGGAATCGGCGGGGCGATCCGATGACGGAGAAGTGCTGATTGCCGCGTGCGTACCTGGATCACGAACCTGCGTCCTTTCGATGCCCTCGCCGTACAGGCGGTGCTCGAGCGAACCACCGACCTCCGCGAGGCAGAGCGTTTCATCAGGCTCTTCCACGCCGAGAACCCCAAAACCGGAGGCATGAACGCCCGCCTGCGCGACGTCGCCAGGGAGGTGGGCCGCCACGGGACCTACACGCACACGTACGAGGAGCTGGAGTTCGGCGCCCGGGTGGCCTGGCGCAACAGCAACCGGTGCATCGGGCGGCTCTACTGGCGCTCGTTGAAGGTACGTGACCGCCGGCAGGTGACCACGGCCGAGGGGGTGGCCCTCGAGTGCGTCACCCACCTGCGCGAGGCCACCGGGAACGGCAAGATCAGGCCCACCGTCACCGTCCTGCCTCCGGACACGCCCGCCCGCCGAGGGCCGCGGATACTGAACGACCAGCTCATCCGGTACGCGGGCTACCGCGGCCGCGACGGGAGCGTCGTCGGCGACCCGCGCAACGTGGAGCTCACAGAAACGGCCAAGGCGCTGGGGTGGCGCGGCAGGTCGGGCCGGTTCGACGTGCTGCCGCTGATCATCCAGCCGGGCCTGGGCGATCCGCTCCTGTGCAACCTGCCGGGGGACGCGGTGCTGGAGGTGCCGCTGGTTCACCCCGAATATCCGTGGTTCGAGGAGCTCGGCCTGCGCTGGCACGCCGTACCGGCTATTTCGGATATGTGCTTGGAGATCGGCGGCATCTGCTACCCGTGCGCGCCCTTCAACGGCTGGTACATGGGCACCGAGATCGGCGCCCGCAATTTCGCCGACACCGACAGGTACGACCAGCTCGGGGTGGTCGCCGACCGGCTCGGCCTGGACACCTCCACCGAGCGGACGCTCTGGCGCGACCACGCGCTGGTGGAGCTGAACGTGGCGGTGCTGTACTCGTTCGAGCAGGCGGGGGTCACGATGACCGACCATCACACCGAGTCGCGGCGCTTCCTCACCCACCTGTCACGTGAGGAGCAGGCCGGGCGCGTCTGCCCCGCCGACTGGTCGTGGATCGTGCCGCCGCTGTCGGGCAGCGTCACCCCGGTCTTCCACCGCTACTACGACACCCGCGTCCTCGTCCCCGCCTTCGTCCACCACCGTTGACCGCTCCTTGCCTTCCCCGCCTAGAACATGGTTCGGTTAGGGCATGGCAGAACTCGTGCTCTCATCCCTCGACCAGGGCGTGCTCACGCTCACCTTCAACCGTCCCGACACGCTGAACGCGTGGACGGTCGCCATGGGGCGGCGCTACTTCGACCTGCTGGCGGAGGCGGAGAAGGACCCGGAGGTGCGGGCCGTGGTGGTCACGGGCGCGGGCAAGGGGTTCTGCTCGGGGGCGGACTTCAAGGCGTTGTCCGCGATCCGGAGCGGCTCCTACGACGAGGAGCCCGACCCCCGGCCGAACACGTTCCCGACGACCATCGGCAAGCCCGTCATCGCCGCCGTCAACGGGGCCTGCGCGGGGCTGGGCATGGTGCACGCGCTGGTCTGCGACCTCGTGTTCACGGCCGCGGAGGCCAAGTGGACCACCGCGTTCCCGCGCCGGGGGCTGATCGCGGAGTACGGGCTGTCCTGGGTGCTGCCCAGGATCATGGGGCAGCAGCGGGCCATGGACATCCTGCTGTCCGGGCGGGTGTTCACCGGAGCCGAGGCGTACGAGCTGGGGCTGGTGAACCGGGTGGTGGCGGGCGAGTCGGTCGTTCCCGAGGCTCAGGCGTACGCGCGGGAGCTCGCGGCCTACAGCTCTCCCGCGTCGATGGCGGTGATCAAGCGGCAGGTGTGGCACGACTGGGACACCACCCTGGAGGCCTCGTCCGCGGCGGCCGTCCAGGAGATGGTCGCCTCCTTCGGCCGCCCGGACTTCGCGGAGGGCGTCGCGAGCTTCCTGGAGCGCCGCCCGCCGAACTTCCCGCCCCTCTGACGCCCCTGGGAGGTGTCCCAGGGGCGCGGCGGCGAGAGGCTATCGGCCCACGCGGTCGTCCCACACGCAGGTGAGGTGGACGACGCGCTTGTGGTGCCACCGCTTGCCGACCGTGACCTTGCGCGGCAGCTCCTTGGCCGGAACGCTGATGGACAGCCGGTCGTCGGGCACGGTCGTCACGCCGTCGACGGTGGCGGGCTCGGCGAGCTGAGGGTCGATGAGATCCTCGTCGACTAGCTCGGTCACCCTCGCCTTGGAGAACTTGACGACCTTGCCGTCGCTCAGCCGGCAGGTCAGCCGGCCACCTCGGAAGTCCGGCCCGACGTGCACCTTGACCCGCCCCTCGTCGCGCACCTTGACCGGGCCGTCGTCACGCACCTTGAGTGAGCCGTCGTCGGCCAGCGCGGCTCCGGCCGTTGCGGCCATTCCTGCGAGCCCGAGCACGGCGGCGGTGACGACTACGGCGGCGCGTCGCTTGAACATGGGGTCTCCTTCCCCGAGTCGATGAGACAGCCCGAGGGTGGCCCGCCGCACCTGAAGCGAGGCTTAAGACAGCCGAAGTGATCTTCAGGTACGTGTCAGCCGCGGCGCCGTACCAGGCCCAGGTCCAGGGCGGCCAGTACGGCCGAGGTGCGGTCGGAGACGCCCAGCTTGCCGAAGACCCGCAGCAGGTACGTCTTGACCGTGGCCTCCCCGATATACAGCCGCCTGCCGATCTCCGCGTTCGTGAGCCCCTCCGCCACCAGCTCCAGGACCTCCCGCTCACGAGCCGACAGCACGGGCTGCCCGGGCGCGGCCCGCCGGTCGGCCAGCCGCGCGGCGACCGAGGGCGAGAGCACGGTCTCGCCGCGGGCCGCCGCCCGCACGGCGCGCGCGAGGTCGGCCCGTGACACGTCCTTGAGCAGGTATCCGGCCGCCCCGGCCGACACCGCCCGCAGGATCTCCCCGTCGTCCTCGTACGTCGTCAGCACGACCACCCGCCGATCTGACCCGAGCCGCCCGATGGCGCTGACGCCGTCGCCGCCCGGCATGCGCAGGTCCATGAGGATCACGTCGGGCCGTAACCGGGGCACGACCGCCACGGCCTCGTCCGCCGACCCGGCCTCGCCGACGACCTCGATGTCCGGCTCGGCCTGGAGCATCCCGCGCAGCCCCTCGCGCACGACGGGGTGGTCGTCCACGATCAGCACCCTGAGCACGGCAGCTCCACCGCGACCGTGGTGCCCTCGCCGGGGCAGCCGGTGACCTGTACGGTGCCGCCGAGCCGCGCCACCCGGTTGCGCATGGCGCGCAGGCCGTACCCGTCACGGACGGCCGAGGCGTCGAAGCCGCAGCCGTCGTCGCTGATCGACATGCGCACGGCTGAGCCGGGGACCTGCTCGAGCTCCAGCCGTACGGCGCGGGCGCGGGCGTGCTTGCGCACGTTGGCCAGCCCTTCCTGGGCGGCCCGCACCAGCACCTCCTCCACGGGGCGCGGCACGCCGACGTCCCCGTTGACGGTCATCTCCACCGGCAGCTCGAACCCCCTGGCCAGCCGCCCCAGCGCCTCCTCCAGCGAGGCGCCCTCCAGCGCGGGCGGCGCCAGGGCGGCGATGAGCGCGCGGGTCTCGGCGAGGTTCTCCCTGGCGGTCTGCGCGGCCCGCGCGACGTGCGGGTCGTGCCCGTCCCCTGCGGCCTGCAGCAGCATGAGGATGCTCGCGAACCCCTGGGCCAGCGTGTCGTGGATGTCACCGGCCAGCCGCTCGCGTTCGGCCAGGATCCCCGCCTCCTTGCTCACCTCGGCCAGCTCCTCCCTGGTGCGGTCGAGCTCCTCGATCAGCCGGGCCCGCTCGGTGTTCTGCCGCCCGAGCCGGTCGATGAAGATCCCCAGCAGCGAGCTGGCCAACAGGCCGATGACGATCGCCACCATGATCAGCAGCGGATTCGACCCGTTCTCCGCCATGAGCTGGATCGCGGGACCGGCGAACATCGCGACCATCACGGCCACCGCCCGTGCCGCCCGCAACGCCATGAACGTCATGGGGATCAGCGCCGACAGCGCGACGGCGGACTGCGGCGCGAGCAGATCGGCCGCGGTGAACAGGACGAGCATCGCGGCGACGTGCCACCAGCCCTCCTTGATGGGCGCGACGGGCGCCCGCACCGCCTCGTGACCCCACACCACGTAGGAGACGGTGATCAGGAGCAGCAGCACGATGGCGACCGGCGACCCGCCATCCACCACGATGGCGACGATGGTCGCCACGAGCACGATCGCGAAGTACGCGTCCCAGAAGGGGTAGGAGCGTAACCAGGCGTTCTCCGCCCGCGGGTCCACGGGACCACCCATGAACCGGGATCTTACCGGGGGGACATGTCCACCGATCAGTGGATACAACCGGACCCTCATCCGCGGAATGGTGTCGGTATGAACCAGAACACCTATCGACGCCTGATGCTCATCCTCACCATGGCCTACGGCGTCCTGATCGCCGCGCTCGCGATGCTCGAGATCGGCAACATCGGCCTCGTGGCCATCGTCGGCGGGCTCGTCGTGGGCCTCGGCTGGGCGCTCACCGCCGTCGTCGCCAAGCGCGGCCCCACCACCTGACCTCTCATCAGCGGTAGAGGGCTGATCGGGCGGCATCCCTGATGGTCCCGGCCACGCGGCAGGCGGCCTGCTCCAGCTCGGGCTCGACCTTCTCCACCTCCGCCGCTCCTATCTCCCCCTCCATGTACGGCAGGTGCCGCACTCGTTCCATCCGCAGGTACGTCGGCGGATGCGTGGCATCCACGCGGGCCTTCTCCTCGCGGGCGGCCTGGCGACGGCGTTCGAGCTCCTCGTCCGTGACCGCGGCCACGCTTGCCTGCAGTTTGTCCCACAGGTCCGATGCCCCCAAGAGGACCGCGCTCGGCTCCAGGAAATTCCTGGCCGAGGGGGCGCGGGTGGTCAGCACATCAAGCATCGAGGCCATGGCCCGGGAGCCCGCCACGCGCGCGCCCAGCTCGTCAGCCCGGTATTCGGCACGCTGCGACGAGCGGTACAGCAGGAGCTCCAACGCGAAGATGAGTGCCCGTACGGGAAGACCGGCCAGCACCAGCAGGGCCTGTGCGAAGAGATGGGCCAGACCATCGTCCTGATGCCAGTCGAACCTCGTCACCCCGCGCAGCTCCCTGAGGGAGTCCAGCGCGCTGCCCACGAAGAGCCCGTGCCTGGCGTCGCCGTTGCTGGAGTGGGCCATCTCATGCGCGAGAACCGCGATGCGCTCCTGCGGAGTGAGGATCAGCCAGAGAGGGTAACCGATCATGACCAGGCGCCGGCGCCGCCATCCATAGGTGCCGAACGCCGCGTTCACCATGCCGTCGAGGGCCACGGCGTCGGCTCTCGGCGCTCCCACCCCGGCGCCGATCCGGTCGAGGAGAGCGTACAGATTCGGGGCCTCCTCGCGGGTCAGGGGCTGAACGTCGGCGGGGAAGCGGGGGATGCGGGGGCGGACCAGCCACGCCAGGCCGAGGGCCACGACGCCGAGAAAGAAGGCGAAGATCGTCATGCGGGACAGCAGGAACACGCCGGCGACGAGGAAGGCCGGGCCAAGCAAGTGGACCAGGCAGGCCACGGCATAGGAGGCGATGCGGGCCAGGCCTACGGATAAGCCGGACGCTGAGAATGATGCAGAGGACACGACACAGCAACGTGCCAGAGCGCGGACACGCCAAGGTTACGACCTGACGCCCCCGAGTGGCTCCGGAACGACTCAGGCCCCCGGTCCTTGATCTAGGACCGGGGGCCTGAGCTCTGAGTTTCTCAGCTCTACCGAAGCTCCCGCGATAGGACTCGAACCTATAACCTGCCGGTTAACAGCCGGCTGCTCTGCCGTTGAGCTACGCGGGATCGTGCATCTGCGCACTTCGCCGGGGCTTTGGGGCCCCTTCGCTGTGCGCAGGAATAGATTAGCGCACTCCTGGAGTGCGTGTCGCATCGTAAGCGGGGTAGGGCCGGAGACAGCGGAGGTGCAAGATGCGTTATCGGATGACATTCGCTGCTGGTATGGCGATCGGCTACGTGCTGGGCAGCCGGGCGGGTCGCGAGCGGTACGAGCAGATCAAGCGGACGGCGCAGCGTGTCGCCGACAACCCGAGGGTCCAGGAGGTCGCCGGTGTGATGGGCGCGCAGGCGTCGAAGCTGGCGGGCATGGCTCGTTCCAGGGTGGGCGACACGCTGCAGAACCGCATTCCCTTCCTCAGTTCCGACCGGCACAATCCCGACACGGGCACCGGCTGGCCGGATGAGGACGTCGTGGACCGCAAGGCCCGCGAAAGCGGCATACCGTACTGATCATGCGCGCAGCATGGGCGCCTCAGACGCCCATGCTGCGCCGCAACCCCTCCAGGGCCTGCTCGGCCTGCGCACGCAGGCCGGGGTCCTCGGGGTCGAGGCCGTCGTCGAAGACGAAGGTCCAGCCGAGCACCTCGCCGCCGGGCCGGCGCCTGGCCACCAGCCGCACCCCGCCCCTTCCGGGGAGCTTGACGTGCTTGTTGACCACGATCGTGGAGTTGACGCGCTCGCGCACGGTCTCGGGCACCAGCCGCGGCTCTGAGATCTGCTCGACGTGCCACGCGCCGTCCATGGTGAGCACCCGCACCCCCTGCTCGTCCCACGACGCCTTGTCGATCTCCTCGTACGGCACCCGCGTCCCGTCCGTCAGGTAGAGGGCGAGGTTCGTGGCCACCACGTAGCCGGAGGTCGCGCCGGCGGCGTAGGTCAGCACCCGCTCCCCCGGCTCGGTGTCCAGGGACTTGCGCACATCGGCGGGCAGGCGGCGGAAAAAGCTCATTCCACCACGGTATCGGCGAGCAGATCGAGGGTGAGCGCCGCACTCCACGAGAAATCCCTGCACCCGCGCCCGCTGCCGTCGAAGGGGTCGAAGCACTCGCGGAAGCCGGCCTGCCGCACCAGGCGCAGCGTGCAGTTGGTGAGCTGCTGGCCGAGCTGGTCGAGCGAGTGCACGGCCGCGGCCCTGCGCAGCAGCCAGTTGGTGTTCACCCAGGAAGGGCCGCGCCAGTAGCGCGTACGGTCGAACTGAGCGGCGCGGATCTCGCAGCTCGGCACCGGATAGCCGGTGGCCCCCATGAACCTGGCCGACTCCAGCACCTCCACGGCCGCGTGCAGGCGGTCGCTGGGCAGCCCCGGGTCCAGCAGCGGACCGAAGGCGCCCACCGTGCAGACCCGGATCAGCCGGTCGGTCCGCAGGTCGCGGGCGTAGAAGCAGCCGTCCCAGAGGCGGTCGAGCATGGCCTGCCTGATGCGGTCGGCCTGCTCGGCGTGGGGCGCCGGGTCGGCGCCCGCCAGGGGCGCCAGCTCGGCCAGGGCCTGGCAGGAGGCCAGCCAGATCCCGTTGAACATCGGGTCCTCGATCGCGAACGGGTGCTCGTCCCGCAGGTACTCGGCCCTGTATCCGGCGTCCCGGTAGCGCATGGCCAGCCAGACGTAGCGGTCGTGGTCGCTGTCCGGATGGCGTTCGTCCAGTTCGACGTTGCGATAGCCGTACCTGATCACGGGCAGCGCCGCCAGCGCGTCGTCCCAGGACGGGCTGTCGTCCATGCCCGACTCCCACGGGTGCACGATCGCGGCCAGGCCCGCCCCTCCGAGGTCGCGGGCCGAGGAGAGGTAGGCGTGCTGGGCGACCAGCGCCGGGAAGGCCCTCCTGACGAATGCGACGTCGCCGGTGTGCCGGTAGAGCCACCACAGGGCCAGCGCGTGCATCGGCGGCGAGGTGAGCCCCGATGTCAGCACGTGTGGCGCGGCAGCGTGCTCCTGCGAGCGCCACACGGAAGGACCGGGGAAGTACGCCTCCCGCGTGTGGAAGACGATGTGCGGCACCATGCCCGTGGCCCACTGCCCGCGCAGCAGGCTGAGCAGCTCGTCGCGGGCCCGGTCGGGCCGGTGCCTGGCCAGGCCGATGACGACGAACGCGGAGTCCCAGCTCCATTGGTGCGGATAGAGACCTGGCGCGGGCACGGTGCCAGTGCCTGTCCAGTTCGCCTCGAGCACGGCCAGCGCCTCACGCCCGAGCGCGGCATCGTCGACCGCGGGCCGCGCCTCCATCACCCAACTATGCCCGGGGATGCCGCAGGAAGCTACGTCCTCTTGGCCCACTTCGTGAGGAACATGGCGCCCAGCGCCACGGCGCCGATGATGAGGCCCCACTTGAGCAACGTGAAGGCGAGGCCCACGAGGGGGCCGAGGAGCACGAGCGCGGCCACGATCGCCGCGGCGAACAACAGAATTCGTCCCATGTCCGCAACAGTAAGAGATCCTTTAAGTGGATTGCAGGCGAGGCAGGGTTGAATCAGGGACAAGTCAGGGGTCTCCCCGACCCTTGGAACCAACCGGTCGAATCCCCCGTTTAGCCGGTAGGACCAAGGGGGCATCGGGGGCCCGCTTCACCGGGGAGCGTGATTAGCCTGGGACCACCCATGAGCAGGGAGGGCGTCGAGCACGCACTGCGCGCTCGCGCCGACGAACGTGACCGTATCTCCGGTGACCTGCTCGATCTCGAATCCCACACCACCTACCAGTTGCTCAAGGGAGCCTCCTTACGCGGGGCGACCCAGCGCAGATGGGCCGCGGCGCAGGAGTCGCTGGCCACGCTGTGGTCGCTGAACGACGCGTACCGGGCCGTGTTACGCGACGCCGAGCAGATCAGGGCCGCCCGCGCCAAGGTGGGCGCCGAGCAGCTGGCGGAGCTGACCGAGCTGCTCGCCGGCTCGTCCGTGGTGCTGCGGACCGCGGCCAAGCCGGTCGAGCAGCGCTCGCTCCTCCCCCAGCAGGACGAACGGCTGACCCTCGACCAGACAGTGGCGCGGATGGACGCCGCCTTCCGTGAGGTCACCTCCGCCCTCAATGACATCGACGCGGTGTGGAACACCGTGCTGCCCCGGCTCGACGGAGCCGACAGCGACGTGCGCCACATCCGCGACCTCGAACGCGAGCTCGGCGAGAGCGCGGACCTGACGGCGCACGAGGCGGAGCTGAAGCGGTTGCGCGCCTCGGTCCTCGAAGACCCGCTCGGCGCGCCCGTCGAACAGGACCTCGACCGGCTGGCACGGCTGCTGGCCGGCTCCCGCGCGGAGCTGGAGCTGGCGCTCACCGTCAAGGCCGAGTACGCCAGGCGCAGGGAGGACCTCGTGGCCGCGCTCGACCGGGTCCGGGCGGCCGAGAGCGAGGCCCGGCTGGCCCACGGCGCGGTCGTCGTCAAGATAGCCCTGCCGCCGCAGGCCCAGCCGCGGAGCCGGGCCGAGTCGCTGGCCGCCGGGCTGGACGCGCTCGACGCCTCCGCCGACACGTGGGTGCTGCGGGCCAAGCGCCTGGCGGGGTTGGAGGAGGAGGCCCGCAAGGCCGCAGACCAGTCGCTGGCCACGGCCAAGGCGCTCTACGGCCTGGTCGGCAGGCGTGACGAGCTGCGCGGGCGGCTCGGCGCCTGCCAGGTGATGGCGGTGCGCAAGGGCCTGGCGGAGGACCCCGCGGCCTCCGAGCTGTTCGAACGGGCGCGCGTGCTGCTGTGGAGCGCGCCCTGTGATCTGACGAAGGCGGCGGCGGCCGTCGAGACATACCAGCGCGCGATACACGGAGGTAAGGGATGACCCGCTGCGCGCAGCCCGGCTGCACGGGCACGATCGAGGACGGTTACTGCGACCTGTGCGGCCACTCGGCGAGCGCACCCGCACCTCCCTCCCCATCTTCGGTCCCGGTCCAGACCCAGCCGGTGAGCAGGTCGGTCACCTCGCCGGTGAGCAGCGGCAGGTCGCGGGCGGGCAGGCTGGCCACCATCGCCGACCTGCCGTCGGTGCCCTACCGCGACCCGACCACGGCCGTCATGAGCGACCCCGTGGTGCCCGAGGACAAGCGGTTCTGCGCCAACCCGGCGTGCGGGAAGAAGGTCGGCCGGTCCAGGGAGGGGCGGCCCGGGCTGACGGACGGGTTCTGCCCGCACTGCCGTACCCAGTTCTCCTTCACCCCCAAGCTGGGCAAGGACGACCTGGTGGCGGGCCAGTACCGGGTCCTGGGCTGCCTGGCGCACGGCGGGCTGGGCTGGATCTACCTGGCCTCCGACGAGAACCTCGACGGCATGTGGGTGGTGCTCAAGGGCCTGCTCAACACCAACGACGCCGAGGCTCTGGCGGCGGCGGAGGCGGAGCGGAAGTTCCTCACCACGGTCGACCACCCCAACATTGTCAAGATCCTCAACTTCCAGCGCTCCGGCGGCTTCGGCTACATCGTCATGGAGTACGTGGGCGGCCAGTCGCTCCACGAGCTGCGCCGCCAGGGCCCGCTGCCGCTGCGCGAGACCCTCATGTACGGCAGGGAGATCCTCCAGGCGTTCGCCTACCTGCACGAGCACGGCATGGTCTACTGCGATCTCAAGCCGGCCAACGTGATCAGGGTCGGCAAGCGGCTCAAGCTCATCGACATGGGCGCGGTGCTGCCCATCGGCTCGCCGGCGGGCTCCGGGTGGGCCACGCCCGGCTACCACGCCCCGGAGGTCGAGACCGCTTCCGCCGCGGCCACCGCCGACCTCTACACTGTGGCCAGGACGCTGGCGGTGCTGGCCGTCCCGGGCTTCGTCCCGTACGCGAACGGCGTGGCCGCGCCGCTGCCCGACGACTGCGGGCACCCGTCCTTCACCCGGCTGCTGCGCAAGGCGACCGCCGTCAATCCCGCTGACAGGTTCCAGAGCGCGGAGGAGATGGAGGAGCAGCTCATCGGGGTGCTGCGGGAGGTGAGCGCCCTCGAGGACGGCGTGCCGTACCCGGCGCCCTCGCCGATGTTCGGGCCGGAGCGGAGCGCGGTGGGCACGGCGCTGTCGAAGGACGGCGACAGGGTGTTCGGGCCGCTCGACCCGGCGGCGGTCGCGGCCGCCCTGCCGGTGCCGCTGGTCGATCCGGCCGACCCGGCGGCCGGCGCGCTGGCCGGGCTGCTCGGCCGCGACGGCAAGGAGCTGATCGACCAGCTCGCCGCGATGCCGCAGACGCCCGAGACGAAGCTCATGCGGGCCAGGCTGCTGGCGGAGGAGGGCGCGGCGGGGGCTCCGGTCGTGCTGAGCGAGCTGGACAGGGAGCTGCCGGGTGACTGGCGCGTGACCTGGTACCGCGGCGTGCTCTCGCTGACCACGGGGCAGACGGACCAGGCCGTGTCGCTGTTCGACTGGTGCCTGTCGGCGCTGCCGGGCGAGCTGGCGCCGAAGCTGGCGCTGGCGTTCGCGCTGGAGTGCGCGGGCAAGCCGGCGGCCGGCTGGTACGAGGGCGTCTGGCGGACCGATCACTCCTACGTGAGCGCGGCGTTCGGGCTGGCCAGGTCGGGCCGGATGAGCGTGCTGGACGAGGTGCCGTCCCACTCGATCTACCGGGTGTCGGCGCAGGTGGCGCAGGCGATCTCCGTCGTACGGCGACCCGATCTGAGCCTGCTCACCACGGCCGACCTCGTGGGCGCGGCCGACCGGCTGGACAGGCAGTCCGACCTCGACCAGCGCCGCCGCGACCTGCTCACCGCCGAGCTGCTCACCTCTGCGCTGACCTGGCTCGACGGCCATACCCCGTCGTCCGGCACCCAACTGGCCGGTGCTCCGTTCAGCGAGACGGGGCTGCGCAGACGGCTCGAGTCGATCTACCGCAAGCTGGCGGTCGCGGCCGAGTCACGCCAGGAGCGCCACGCGCTCATCGACCAGGCGAACGCCGTACGACCGAGGACGTGGTTGTGATGGATCCGCAGCGTAGCGAGGACATCCATCACAACACTCCGAGCGAAGCTCGGCAATCAGACGCTGTGATGCCCGTGATGTGTGCTGTGTGTGAGGCGTCCGTGCTGGAGGGTGAGACCTACTGCGAGGCGTGCGGCCACACGCTCGGTGCGCCGGCCTGCGCGTCGTGCGGTGCGCACGCCGTGGACGCGGAGGGCTACTGCGAGCGGTGCGGCGTGCGCCAGCCCACCGGCAGGGACCACGCGGAGACCGTGCTCGACGGCGGCGCGGCGGCGGCCGTCACGGACAAGGGGCTGCGCCGCAGCCGCAACGAGGACGCGGTGGCGCTGCTCACGTCCGGGGCGGCGATCGTGACCGTGGTCTGCGACGGCGTGGGCAGCTCGCCCAGGGCCGACGAGGCGTCCGCGATCGCCGTCGAGACCGCCTCCGCCGCGCTGGCCAGGGGGCTGCCGCACGAGGAGGCGTTCGACCTGGCCGGTCGGGCGGTGGCCAAGCTCGCCACGTCCGTGCACGACGCGCCCGCCAGCACGTACATCGCCGCCGTCGTCGAGAGGGACCGGTTCACGCTCGGCTGGGCCGGCGACACACGGGCCTACTGGCTGCCGGACCCCGAGCGGGGCTCGGCAATGAACCAGGGCGTGCTGCTGACCGAGGACGACGCGGTCGAAACCGGCGAGATCACCGCCTGGCTCGGCGCGGACGCCGTCGACGTCGCACCCCACGTACGCACCTTCGCCCCGAAAGAGCCCGGCCTGCTGCTCGTCTGCAGCGACGGCCTGTGGCGCTACCTGGACGGCTACGCCTTCCCCACCACCGGAACCCCCATCGAGATGGCCCGCGAGATGCTGCGCCACGCGCTCGACTCCGGGGGCCAGGACAACGTGACCATCGCCTTGATCCCCTTAGGAGCGACGCATGGGTGACCTGCCCACTTTCACCCTGACCATCGACCAGAACAAGTACCTCCCGACCGACGGCCGCGAGGTACACGCCATCCTCACGGTCACCTCCACCGGCGGCGTGGTCACGCAGTCCGTGACCGCGGAGGCCGCCGAAGTGATCATCATTGACACGTCCGGCTCGATGAGCGGCAGCAAGATCCGCGAGGCCAGGCAGGCGGCGGCGACCGCCGTGCACACCCTGCGCGACGGGGTCAACTTCGCCGTGATCGCGGGCACGGAGCGGGCCAAGGTGATCTACCCCGGCAACCACGCCAGCCTGGTCAAGGCCGGCCCGGCCACCAGGGCCGAGGCCGAGCGGGCGATCAGCCGGCTGTCCGCGCACGGCGGCACCGCCATGGGCGAGTGGCTGAAGCTGGCGGGCCACCTGCTGTCGGCGCACCCGTCGGCGATCAGGCACGCGCTGCTGATGACCGACGGCCAGAACAACGAGCGCCCCGAGGTGTTCGCGTCCGTGCTGGCGGCTTGGAGCGGCACGTTCGTGTGCGACTCGCTGGGGATCGGCGAGGACTGGGTGCCCGCGGAGCTGCGGAAGGTCGCGGAGGCGATGCTCGGCACGTTTGACTTCGTACGGAACCAAGGGGATCTGTCCGAGTTCTTCCGGAGGCTGACGCAGGCGTCGATGAGCAAGACCGTGGCCGAGCTGTCGCTGCGGGTGTGGGTGCCGCAGACCGCCACGCTGAAGTTCGTCAAGCAGGTCTCCCCCACGCTGCTCGACCTGACCGGCAAGCGCACCGACGTGAACCCGCTGACCGGCGACTACCCGACCGGCTCGTGGGGCACCGAGGAGCGCGAGTACCACATCTGCGTGGAGGTGCCGCCGGGCCAGATCGGCCAGGAGATCAGGGCCGGCTGGGTCAAGCTCGTACGCCCCGACACCCAGGAGGTCCTGGCCAGCGGGAACGTGCTCGCCCAGTGGACCGACGACCTGGCGGCCTCCACCCGGATCAACAACAAGGTCGCCCACTACACCGGCCAGGCCGAGCTGCACGAGCTCATCCAGGACGGGCTGAGCGCCAGGGCGATGGGCGACGTCGACACCGCGACCGCCCGCCTGGCCAAGGCCAAGGAGCTGGCCGCCGAGTCGGGGCGCGAGGACACCGCCAGGCTGCTGGAGAAGGTGGTCGAGGTGGATCCGGCCACCGGCACGGCCAGGCTGCGCAGGAACGTGGACAAGTCCGACGAGCTCGAGCTCGACACGGGCTCCGTCCGTACCAGCCGGTTGCGCAAGGAAGGAAGCTGATGGCCACCTGCCCGCAGGGCCACGCGTCGGGCGACGACGAATACTGCGACGTCTGCGGCGCCCAGATGGCCGGCGCCCCCGCACCCCAGCCACAGGCCCAGGCCGCCGCGCCGGGGACCGAGTCGTGCCCGGTCTGCCAGACGCCGCGCGCCGGGCAGTTCTGCGAGGTGTGCGGCCACGACTACACCGGCGGCAGCGCCCCTGTCTCCGTCCCCATGGGCGGCGGGGCCCAGTGGGAGGCCGTGACCGCCGCCGACCGCACGTACTACGAGAAGGTCATCGCCGAGGGTGGTCCTGACGCGGCCGCGATGGCGTTCCCGCCGTACTGCCCCGAGCGCTCGTTCGCGCTGGTCGGCGAGCAGGTACGCGTAGGGCGGCGCAGCAGGGCCAGGAACGTGGCCCCCGAGATCGACCTGACCGGGCCGCCCGAGGACCCGGGCATCTCCCACCTGCACGCCGTGCTGCTGGCCCAGCCGGACGGCTCGTGGACGCTGGTCGACCCCGGTTCCTCCAACGGCACCCAGGTGAACGGCAAGCCCGTCAAGGTCAACGTGCCGGTCAGGATCGGCCCAGGCGACAAGATCCACCTGGGCGCGTGGACCGTCATCACCATCAGGGAGGGCACGCCGTGACCATGGTGCAGTCCCAGTCCCAGGCGCCCGTGGTGGCGCCTGCCCAGGCCGCTCCGGCACCCGTGCGCCGGAGCGTGCCCGGCAGGATCCGGGTCGTCACCGGCGTCACCGTCGCCTCGCTCGCCCTGCTCTTCGCGGCGCTCGCGGTCGGCAGCATGAGCGCCCGCGACGGCCTGCGGGTCATCGGGCGCGACGCGGGGCCGCAGGTGGTCGCCACCGCCGATCTCTACCTGGGGCTGAGCGACATGGACGCGCAGGTGGCGAACGTGCTGGTGATGGGCGACCAGTACGCGACGCAGCGCAAGCAGGCGCTCGACCGCTACGAGCAGCAGCGGTCCAAGGCCAACGAGGCGCTGATGCAGGCGCTCTCGCTCGCCGATACCAGGGCCGAGCGGGAGACCGTGCGCTCGGTGCTCGACAAGCTGGGCCGCTACGAACGGCTGGCCGGCCAGGCGCTGCTGCTCGACGAGCGGTCCAAGCACGCGCCAGGGCCGCCTCCCCAGGAGGTGGTGCTGACCTACCGCGAGGCCACCAAGCTGATGCGGGTCGAGCTGCTGCCCCAGGCGTACAACCTGACCTTGGAGAGCGGCACGATCGTGCGCGCGACCTATGACGAGAAGACCGTCATGGTGCCGCTCCTGCGGATCGCGGTGGTGCTGGCCGGGATACTGGCGCTGAGCTGCCTGATCTGGCTCCAGGTCTACCTGGCGCGCCGCTTCCGCCGGGTCTTCGGGCCGGCGCTGCTGGTCGCCACCGTGACGACCGCGATCGCGCTTCTCGCCGGGTTGAACGTGCTCGGGACGGACGAGAACGCGCTGCGCCAGGCCAAGTCGGCCGGGTTCGACTCGGTGCTGACGCTGGCCAAGGCGCGTTCGATCAGCAACAGCATGCAGGGCGACGAGAGCCGCTACCTGCTGGACAAGGAGTGGGCCGACACCTACGAGCACACGTTCCTGGACAAGGCGATGTCGGTCGTCTACTTCAAGGCGGGCAACCTGCGGACGTACCACAACCAGGTCGCCACGGGCTCCAAGGACTTCCTCGGCATGCTGGGGCCCGAGCTGATCGGCAAGGAGGGCGCCGACGCGCTGGAGGCGTACCGCAGCTTCCAGGCCTCCGACACGAAGTTCCGTGAGCTGGCGGCGAACGGCAGGACCAACGAGGCGGTCGCCGAGCGGCTCGGCCCGGTGACCACGGCGTTCGACGCGTACGACCGTGCGCTCCTGGCGCTGTCCGCCAAGAGCCAGACCCAGTTCACGCGCGCGATCGAGCACGGCGAGAGCGCGCTGGACAACCTGTGGCGGCTGCTGCCGTTCGCCATCGGCGGGATCGGCCTGCTGGTGATCGCGGGCGTGTGGCCACGACTCAAGGAGTACCGGTGAAGCGGGCGCTGGTGGTGGTGCTGGCCCTGGTCGCGACGGCGGTCGCGGGCTGCGGGACGGACGGGCAGGAATCGGTCGTGGACAAGGAGAGGATCGTCATCGCGGTACGCCCCGACCTGCCGTCGGTCGGATTCCGCCGGCCCGACGGCACGTTCGAGGGCTTCGACGTGGACGTGGCCGCCTACATCGCCCGCAAGCTGCACAAGGAGGCCACCTACATCGGGGTACTGGCCGCCGACCGGCAGAAGGTGATCACCAACGGCCGGGCGGACCTGGTGCTGGCCACCTTCTCGATCGACCAGGAGCGCAAGAAGGACGTGCTCTTCGCGGGGCCGTACCACGTCTCCTACCAGGACATCCTGCAGCGGCCCGACGAGACGATCAAGAACGTGCGCGACCTCAAGGGGCGCAGGATCTGCGCGGTTCAGGGCTCGAACGCGGCCCAGCGGGTCGTGGAGGAGCGGGAGGTGGCGGCGCAGCTCGTGCCGTTCGACGACTACAAGGCGTGCCTGTCGGCGCTGAAGAGCAAGCAGGTGGACGCGGTGACCACCAACGACGTCATCCTGGCGGGGCTGGCCAACCAGGACGGCTCGGGGCTGAAGCTGGCCAACGCGCAGTTCAACGAGCAGCGCACCGGAGTGGGCATGCGCAAGAGCGACGTGCCGGGGTGCGAGGCGGTCAACCGGGCGATCACCGACATGTACCAGGACGGGACGGCGAGCAGGCTGCTGCACCGGTGGTTCGGCAAGGCGGGGCTGGACCTGTCGACCATCGCGGTGCCGCAGTTCGAGGGCTGCTCCTGAACAGTTCCCGGACATGGGACGGGCCCGGGCGGCACTCGCCCGGGCCCGTTCCCGTGGATCAGTCCAGGTAGTCCCTGAGCATCTGCGCGCGCGTCGGATGGCGGAGCTTGGCCAGGGTCTTCGACTCGATCTGCCGGATGCGCTCCCGCGTGACGCCGAACTCCCTGCCCACCTCCTCCAGCGTGCGCGGATGGCCGTCGGCCAGGCCGAAGCGGAGCTGGATGATGCGCTGCTCGCGGTCGGACAGCGTGGCCAGGATGTCGTCGAGCTGGTCCTGCAGCATGATGAAGGCCGCGGCCTCCATGGGCACGACAGCGTCGGCGTCCTCGATGAAGTCACCGAGGTCGGAGTCCTCCTCACCGATCGGCGACTGCAGCGACACGGGCTCCTGGGCGATGCGCTGGATCTCCACCACGCGATCGACAGGGAGGTCCATCTCCTTGGCGATCTCCTCGGGAATCGGCTCGCGGCCGAGGTCCTGGTGGAGCTGACGCTGCACGCGTACGAGCTTGTTGATGGTCTCCACCATGTGCACGGGGATGCGGATCGTCCGCGCCTGGTCGGCGATGGCACGGGTGATCGCCTGCCTGATCCACCAGGTCGCGTAGGTGGAGAACTTGTAACCCTTGGTGTAGTCGAATTTCTCGACCGCCCGGATGAGCCCGAGGTTGCCCTCCTGGATCAGGTCCAGGAACAGCATGCCGCGGCCCACGTACCGCTTGGCGATCGACACCACGAGCCTGAGGTTGGCTTCGATGAGCCGCTGTTTGGCTCTGGTGCCCTGCCAGACGAGCTCCCTGAACTCCGGGAAGGCCAGACGCGAGACCCCGTTGGCCAGCTTGTCCTCGGCGAACAGGCCGGCTTCGATCGACTTGGCGAGCTCCACCTCCTCCTCAGCGGTCAGTAGGGGCACGCGGCCGATCTCCCGTAGATATATACGGACCAGATCACTGGTCGGCGCCCGCTTGCCAACGTCTTCCTCATCGGCGCGGGTGGATTCCTCGTCGCCCTGGGGCTCGAGGACCTCCACGCCGTTCTCGGCGAGCATTCGTACGACGCGTTCAAGCGCGTCGGACGGCAACTCGGACCGGTCAAGCGCGGCTGCGACGTCATCGACGGTTACGCTCCCGCGCTCCCTTCCCTTCGCGACGAGATCCGCCACCTGATCTACCGATGGCGGACTGCTTGGCAGCACCGATGCACCCACGGGAGACAGTCTGCAGTATTGGTTCCATCAAATGGCAGACCCATTTTTGTCACCGAAGGTAAGGCGATCGTCCTTACCGAATTGAGATCGCTTATAGGTTTGGCCGGAGTTTGATCAGGAAATCAAAGTCAATTACGCAGTCTGGTTTCAGGCGCCCGGCGACACCCCCCGGCCGGACGCGACTCTTTTGCTGCCCTGACCTCGTTGTCCATCGCCTCTGTCAGCTATTGGACCGGGCCAGTTCCCTGGCCAACCACCCTGGTATGCCGCTTGACACCGCGTCCAAACTGTTATCAACCTCCGGCGTGGTACGCCCGGTTTGTGGGGGTTCGGTATGCGTCCACGACCTCGATCGCTCCGCTCTCCACGTCGACCTTGAGACGCTGTGTCCGTTTCCCGTCGTCCACCCGGAGCGTCACCTCATGGTTTCCCGTCCACGTTGCGGCGGCGGGCCGCTGTTTCAGCGGGAGCTTCTGGCCGGTCTGCCGGGTCGTCAGGTCGTACACCACCAAGCCGGGGGCCTCGCCCGGCACATAGACGACGATCCGGCGCCCGTCGGCCGCCAGCGCCGCGACCTTGCCCTCGCTGTCGTCCCTGGGCAGGTTGTGGCCCACGATCTGAGGCGGCGTGTCGCGGCGGAGCACACGGCCGCGCAGGTCCGTGACGACGGCGTCGGTGGTCGGGGCGTAGCTGCTGACCAGCAGCACCTCGCCGCCGTCGCCGCTGAACCCGGCGGCCCACAGGTCAGTGGGGGGTGGGAGCGTGCCGATCTTCTTTCCCGTGGCGGTGTCGAACACCCGTGCCCGATACAGCCCGTCGTTGCCGAAGTACGCCAGCCTCCTGCCGTCCGGTGACAGCATCAGCCGCGTCTCGTCGACGCCGGCCTCGTTCCTGGGCTGCCTGATCGACCCCATGCGCCTGCCCGCGGGATAGGTGACGAGCGCCCTGTCCTTGGGCCTGAAGTACGCCGCCCGGGTCCCGTCCTCGCTCACCGCGACCGGAGCCGTGCCCTCCGCCAGCGCCTTGAGCGTCCGCGCGGCGCCGCTGCGCAGCACCACGCGGAGCTTGCCGTCCTTGAGCGGTACGGCGTACCGGATCGGGTCGCTCTTCCGGGCCTGGGCGGCGGGAACGATCGCGAACGGCAGCAGCAGTCCGGCCGCGACGGCGATGCGCATCCTCATCACTTCTTCGGAACCCCCGAGAGGATCGTGTACTTGTCCAGTTGCCTGGTGGCGCCGGTCGCGGCGTCGAGGGCGTAGACCCAGGTGGCCCACCGGCCGTCATCGGCGGAGCCCTCGTCCCGGTGCAGCTCCAGCCGCCCGCCCGGCCCCCAGGCCAGGCTCGACCCGCCCTGCTTCGGCTTGATCGCCTTGGCCTTGCCCGCCCAGCCGCGGGCCTGGAGGTCGTAGGCGCGTATCTGCTCGGGCCGCTTGCCCGTCGGCTCCGAGAGCACCAGCACCGTGTGGCCGTCGGCCCCCAGCGCGAGGCTGACGTAGTTGGAGACCACCACCTGGGGCGGCGTGTCGACGACGGGCTCACCGTCGAGGGGATGGGCGAGCACCTCGACCGTGTTGTCGGACTTCTCCCTCGTCGCGAGCACCTCGTCGCCGTCGGCGCTGAAGCCCAGGGGCACGTCGCCCGCCGGGATCGTCGTCAGTGTCGTGCCGTCGGCCGCGTCCACCACCAGCCCCGGCCGCTTCCTGGCCGCCTCGGGGTAGGCGACCAGCAGGCGGCGGCCGTCGGGCGACAGGTGCAGCTGAACGTACTTGGTGCCCACGCCCTTGCCGTAGGCGGGCAGGACGGCCGCCTTGCCGCCGGGCCACCGCTGGACGACCACCCGGCCGTCGCGGGCCCTGACGTAGGCGATCGTGCCGCCGTCCCCGCTGACCTCGAACGGCGCCGGGGCGTCATCTATCTCGTCGGCCCTGCTGCCGTCGGCCTCGGTGGCGTACCTCGCGGCGTCGGGGAACTTCACCCAGCGGCCGTCGCGAAGGTAGAGGTACCAGGGGGCGCCCTTGCAGGGTATGAAGTAGTCGCCGCCGCAGTTGGGCAGGTACGCCGCCCTGATGGACGGGCCCTTCGCCGCCCCCGCCCCCGCCGCCGCGGGCGCGGCACCGGCCACCGCCAGGGCCACCAAGGCAGTAATGATCTTGGCTCTCACACCAGGTTAGACCAGACCGCCCCCGCGAAGGTTGATCACGAACGCGTCACGACGGTCAGCTGCCGGCGGCGCGGTCGCGGAGCACGCGGCGCTGCTGCTCCAGGGCCACCAGCTCCCCGAACAGCTTGTTGTACTCCTGCTGCTCCTCCACCGGATTGAGCCGCTGGATCCGCGACTTCACCTGGGCGATCGCCCGGTCCACCGCGATGGCCTCGATGGCCGCCAGCATGGCCCCGGCATAGCGCTCCTCGGCGTGCGCGTCGGCCTGGATCGGCTCCACCGCGAAGCGGGTCACCAGCGCCCGGGCGCCCTCCTCGTGCGCGTGCTCCAGCAGCAGGTCGACCCACTCGCGACCGCCGTAGGCACCCGCGGCCACACCCCCGGCGGCCACGATGACCTTGTGCAGCAGCACGTGATCGGGAGCCGTGAACGCCTGCGGGTCGAGCGCGTCGAAGCGCGGCCCGAGCAGCGCGGGGCGCTGCACGGCCAGCTTGAGCAGCTCGCCCTCCACCCGCACGCTCGGATCGACGGGCGCCGCCTGGGGCGCGCGCCGCGGGCGGCCCTGCTGCGCGCCCGCGGCCTCGGCGATGCGCTGCATGACGAACCGCTCGTCCATGAACCCCAGCCACCGGTCGAGGTCGACGGCGTAGCGCTTGCGCAGGCCCACGTCCTTGATCCCGGCCACGATCGGCGCGGCGGCGTCGAGAGCGGCGATCTTGCCTTCGTTGCTGCGCAGGTCGTAACGGGAGATCGTGCTCCTGATCGCGAACTGGAAGAGCGGCTCCCTGCTCGCGATCAGATCCCGCACGGCCGCGTCGCCCTGCTTGACGCGCAGGTCGCACGGGTCGAGCCCGTCAGGCTGCACCGCGACGTAGGTCTGCGTGACGAACTTCTGCTCGTCGGCGAACGCCCGCAGCGCCGCCTTCTGCCCCGCCGCGTCACCGTCGAAGGTGAAGATCACCTCACCGCGGAACTCGGCCTGGTCGAGCAGGAACCTGCGCAGGATCTTGATGTGCTCCTCGCCGAACGACGTGCCGCACGTGGCCACCGCCGTCGGCACCCCGGCCAGATGGCACGCCATCACATCGGTATAGCCCTCGACGATCACCGCCTGAGACCGCTTGGAGATCTCCCGTTTGGCGAGGTCGATGCCATAAAGCACCTGGCTCTTCTTGTAAAGCGGCGAGTCAGGCGTATTCAGATATTTCGGACCTTCATCGGAATCGAGCAACTTTCGCGCCCCGAATCCGATCACGTCCCCGGTGGCATCCCTGATCGGCCAGATCAGCCGCCCCCTGAAACGGTCCATGGGGCCCCGCCGCCCCTCCTTGGCCAGGCCACCCTTGACCAACTCCTCGGCGGTGAACCCACGCCCCAGGAGATGGCGGGTGAGCGCCTCCCACTCGGCGGGCGCGTGCCCCACCCCGAACAGCTCGGCGTCGGCCCGCTCGAAGCCCCGCTCCGACAGGAACCGCCGCCCGGCCGCCGCATCAGGCGCGAACAGCTTGTCCGCGTAGAACTCCGCCGCCGCCTTGTGCGCCTCGATCAGCCTGGCCCGCTCGCCGTGGTCGCGCCGCGGCACGTAGCCGCCCTGCTCGTACTGCAGCTGGATCCCGGCCCGCTGCGCCAGCCGCTCGACCGCCTCGCCGAACGAGAGATGCTCGATCTTCTCGACGAACGTGATCACGTCGCCGCCTTCGGAGCAACCGAAGCAGAAGTACATCCCGCGCTCGGGGGTGACGTTGAAGGACGGGCTCTTCTCGTCGTGGAAGGGGCACAGGCCCTTGAGATTGCCGCCCCCCGCGTTGCGCAACTGGATGTGTTCGCCGATCACGTCGGCGATGGGTGAACGCTCGCGTACGAGCGCGATGTCGACATCACGGATCCGGCCAGCCACGCCGGTGAGTCTATGCCGCCCCACCGACGCTTCCGGCCGGTACGGGTGCGGTACGGGATAGGCGGGCATCACCTGTGAGTTGCTAAAGGGGGAAAGCGGCTCTGCGAGGTCCCCCGGTCGGCTACAAAGGTAAAGGTTGTCGGTGGAAACGGTGACACAGGTGGAGATCATGCGATCGGGGCATCTCGGACGATGGGCGGCCGTCATGGGCGCCGTGCTGCTGGCTGCCGGCTGCTCGCAGGCCACCGGGCTGGCCGGGGTGAGCGCCCAGTCGCCCGCCACCCTCCGGCCCTCCACCGCCCCGTCCTCGACCACTGTGGCCTCGACGGGCCCGGCGACCTCCGCGACGCCCAGCCCCACGGCTCAGCACCAGGCGGCCGAGCAGCCGCCCAAGGGGGACGCCCCGGTCAGGGTGCCGCCGCCGAAGCTGTCGAAGTACGAGTACGCGTTCCCGGTCAAGGGCTGCAGGACGACGTACCAGCGCAAGCTGCTCGTGCTGCCCAAGACGACGATCTGGGCCCAGCAGGGGTGCGCGTTCGTGGCGCCGATCGGCGGCGTCGTGGACGAGGTGAACGTCCAGAACAAGTGGCGCCCGGCCACGGACGCCGGGGCCGACCGCGAGGGCAGGTTCGTCACGATCATCGGGGACGACGGGGTGCGTTACCTCGGCGGCCACCTCGACTCGGTCGCGGACGGCATCAAGCCGGGCGTCCGCGTCAACGCGGGCCAGCTGCTCGGCCGGGTGGGCAAGTCGGGCAACGCCCGCGACACCGGGGCCAATCTCTACTTCGCGATCTCGTGGAAGACGGGGCCGGCCTACTGGTGGGTACGCAGGGGCATGGTCAAGCCGTGGGACTACCTCGACGCCTGGCAGTCCGGCAACCGCACGTACTCGCCCAGGGACGAGACGCTGGCACTGCGTGGCAAGCTGGGCGAGACGCCGCGCTGCGCCGTGCAGTGCTCGTCGAAGAAGACCCCGCAGGCCCACAGGACGAAGCGGCCGAAGCGGGACGACGGCACGGTGGTCACTGTGACCCCGTCGATAGCTCCTTTTGGTCAACAATGACGCCTGACCTGATGAGCTCCTGGATCTCGTCCACGACGTCCCAGACATTGACGTTCATGCCGGCGATCACCCGGCCGCCGCGCAGCCAGTACGCGATGAACTCCAGGCTCTCGGGCTCGCCCCGGTAGACGATCTCGTCGTAGCCCTCGATGTCGCCGGAGAACTCCATGCTCAGCTCGTACTGGTCGGTGTAGAAGTACGGGATCCGGTCGTAGACCACGTCCTGGCCGAGCATGGACCTGGCGGCGGCCGGGCCGCCGTGCAGGGCGTTGGCCCAGTGCTCGACGCGCAGGCGGCGCCCGTACAGCGGGTGGTGTGGCTCGGCCACGTCGCCGGCGGCGAACACGTCGGGGTGCGAGGTGCGCAGGGCGGCGTCGGTGAGTATGCCCTGGCCGACATCGAGCCCGGCCTCGCGGGCGAGCCCCACCTCGGGCACGGCGCCGATGCCGGCCACCACCATGTCGGCGGCGAGCCGCTCGCCGGAGCTGAGCCGCACGCCGGTGTCGGTGATCTCGGCGGCGGCGGTGCCGAAGCGCAGGTCCACGCCCTTGCCGGCGTGCAGGCGGGCGAACAGGTCGCCGAGTTCGTGGCCGAGCGCCCGGTTGAGCGCGGTGGGCTCGGGCTCGACGACGGTCACCTCGCAGCCCGCCGCGCGGGCGGCCGCCGCGCTCTCCAGCCCGATCCAGGACGCGCCGACGATGAGCACGCTGCCGACGGCGGCGAAACGCTCCTTGAGCGCCTCGCTGTCCTGGACGGTACGCAGGTAGTAAGCGGGCCCCGGCAGCCGTCTGGGAGTGGCTCCGGTGGCGATGAGCAGTTTGCCGTACGGCTGGCGCGACCCGTCGCTGAGCCTGACCAGGTGGTGGTCGGGCTCGATGCGGGTGACGCGGGTGCCGAGCCTCAGGTCCACGCCGTTGTCGGCGTACCACTCCTGGCCATGGATGAAGATCTTCTCTCGTTCGCTCCTGCCCTGGAGGTACTCCTTGGACAGAGGCGGTCGTTCATAGGGCCGTTCGGACTCGGCGCCGATCAACACGATCTCGCCGTCGAAGCCCTCCTCGCGCAGCGCCTCCGCGGCCTTGGCCCCCGCAAGCCCGGCGCCGACGATCACATATGTGGCCATGGGCGCAGTATCCGCCCCCTCAGGTCATGGGAAAAGGCTGGTGACCAGGCTCATGGAGAAAGCTTGGTCAGCGGGAGAGCCTGCGGTGCCAGGCCACGGCCGAGGTGTCGGTGAGCGAGGCGATCTGGTCGATCACGACGCGGACGCGGGCCGCGTCGTCGGAGGCCTCCAGGTACGCGGGCCTGAAGGCCGGCTCCAGCGTGCCCGGCGCGCCCAGCGTGATCATCGCGGCCAGCTCGGTGATGAGCTCACGCTGCCTGGCCTGTTTGGCGTTGTGGTCCCTGGTGGTCATGACGTAGTGGGCGGTCACGCCTTTCAGCAGGGCGCACTCCAGGCGGGTGGCGTGCGGGACGACGAGGTCGGCGCGGTGGCGGGAGCCGTACACCTCCTTGGTGGCCGCCTGGGCGGAGCGGCAGAAGCGGCCGATCAGCCCGCTCGTGAGGGCCTTGAGGCCCGCCAGGTCGGCGAGCGTGGCCTCGAAGCGGCGCGGCCAGAGCGGGTCGATGATCAGCCGGGCGAAGATCTCGTCCAGCTCGTTGAGGTCGGCGTACGGGGCGTACCACGTGCGGGTGGTCTCGCACACCAGCGTGCGTTCGACAGGCGACCGGAGCACCTCCGGGGTGACGTGGCCGGAGTGGAGAGCGTCTTCGAGGTCGTGCACGGAGTAGGCGACGTCGTCGGCCCAGTCCATGATCTGGGCCTCGAAGCTCACCCGCCCCTCCGGCGCGCCGTCCCTGATCCACCGGAACACGGGCAGATCATCGTCGTATACGCCGAATTTCGGGGATTTTTCGCATGTCCAGGGATATTTGATGGAAGCGTCGAGGGCGGCCCGGGTCAGGTTGAGCCCCGCGCTGCGGCCGTCCTCGGTGAGGACCTTGGCCTCCAACCTGGTCAGCAGGCGCAGGCTCTGCGCGTTGCCCTCGAAGCCGCCGCAGGAGGTCGCCAGCGCGTTGAGCGCCACCTCCCCGTTGTGCCCGAACGGCGGGTGCCCCAGGTCGTGCGCCAGGCAGGCCGTCTCCACCAGGTCGGGATCGACGCCCAGTGTGGCGCCCATCTCCCTGCCGACTTGAGCGCATTCGAGAGAGTGCGTGAGCCTGGTGCGCGGGATGTGCTGGCCGCCGCCGAGCGTCTCGCCAGGGCCCACGACCTGCGTCTTCGCGGCCAGCCTGCGGAGTGCGGCGCTGTGCAGCACCCGGGCCCGGTCGCGCTCGAACGCGGACCGTTCAGGATTGCCGGGAGGTTCCGGAACCCAACGGTCCTGATCGTGCTCGTCGTAGTACGGCATTGCTTCGGTGATTTTATCCAGTTTCCGGTCTCCGCTAAGGTCAAGCCTCGCGAGAACCCCTTCCCCGGGAGCCCTCCCCCATGACGACAGCGTTCCGAGCGGTGCTGGCCTTCACACTGCTCGCCGGTTTCTATGTTCTGGTCGGCCTCATCCTGGTGGCGGCCATCTTCTTCGACGTCCTGCTCCTCGTGGACTTCCACGCCAACGCTCTCAAGATCGCGATCGTCCTCACCCTGGCCGCGGGCGCGCTCGTACGGGCGCTGTTCGTGGTGAGCCGCCGCCAGGGCGGCGAGCAGCCCGGAGTGCCGGTCGGGCGCGAGCACGAGCCGGTGCTCTGGCAGACCGTCGAGGAGCTCGCGCAGCGCGTCCGCACGGCTCCGCCGGACGAGATCCGGCTGGTCGCGGAGGTGAACGCGGCCGTCTCCGAGGACACGCGCTGGCTGGGGATGAAGGCGACGCGGCGGCGGATGTTCGTCGGCCTGCCGCTGCTGCAGACGCTCACGGTGGACGAGATGCGGGCGGTGCTCGGGCACGAGCTGGGCCACTACAGCGGCGCCCACACCCGCCTGGGCGCGCCGGTCTACCGGGGGCGGGTCTCGCTCATCGCGACCATCCAGGGGCTGCGCAACCAGCCGTTCTTCCAGCGCCTGTTCACCTGGTACGCCAAGCTCTACTTCCGGGTCTCCCAAGCCGTCTCGCGCAAGCAGGAGCTGGAGGCCGACCAGTTCGCGGTCGCGATCAGCGGCCGGCAGGCCATGGCGGGCGCCCTGCGCAAGATCCACGCCACCGCGACGGGCTGGAACCTGTACGTCAACGACTACCTCTCGCTGACCGGCGCGGGCGGCACCAGGCCGTCCTCGGTGTTCGGAGGCTTCCACGCGCTCATGAGCGACCCCGACCGCCAGGCCGAGATCGCCAAGCTGGGCGCCGAGCCGGAGGAGGTCTCGCCGTACGACTCCCATCCCAGCCTGGCCGAGCGCCTGGCCGCCATCGAGCACCTGCCTGAGCCGCCGCACGTACCCGATCCCCGGTCCGCGCTGACGCTGCTGCACGACGCGAACGTGGCGGTGCAGGCGGTGGAGCAGGCCATGTGGACGCCGGAGGCGCTCACGGAGCTGCGGCCGGTGGCGTGGGAGGAACTGGTGGCCCACGGCATGTACGCGGGCCGCAACGCCGACGCCCTGCGCGACCTGGCGGTGGCCGGGCAGCGGGTGATGGGGGCCGCGCGGCCGTACCTGGACGCCGCCTTCGAGGCGATCGCGCGGGGGCGGCAGGCGGACCTGGAGGCCGCGCTGCGTGAGCTCGGCTGGAACCCGTCCGACACCCTGCTGGCCGGTGTGCTGGGGCAGGCGCTGGAGGCGGTGCTGATCCAGCTCGGTCAGGCCAAGTGGACCCTGTCGTGGTCGGGGCCGGCGCGGTTGCTGTACGACGACGGGGAGGAGGTGGCGCTGTCGGAGTACGCCGCGCAGGTCGCGACCGACCCGGCGGCCGTGCCGGGGCTGCGGCAGTGGCTGGGCGACCACGGCATGCGCCACGACTACGTCCCCTTCGAGGAGCCCGCCCCCGGAGCCCCGGCCTCGCCGTTCTCCCCGGTCTCCTCCGTCTAGCTCTGTTCAGCGCAGCGCCCGCTCCAACATGGGGCGGCGCTCGGCGACCCAGTCGTGGCAGGCGCGAACGTGCGCCACCGCCCCGCCCTCGCGCAGCCTGACCGCGTACGCCATCCCGGCGGCCGCGTCGGCCGCGATGCCGCGCCAGCACCTGTCCTGCCACCACAGGATCGTCTCGACCACCTCGCCGCGCTCGCGCAGCCCGTAGGCGTCGCAGATCAGGCGTACCCGCCGGGCGGCGTCGGCCGGGTCCTCGACGGCGGGGCCGAGGCCCGCGTACTGCCAGCAGACGTGCGCCACGTCGTGGATCCGCCGGCCCGGCCCGGCGATGTCCCAGTCGATGAACGCCACCGGCCGCAGCTCCTCGCCCCGGTAGACGGTGTTCCTGGGCGACAGGTCGTTGTGGCACACGACCTCCTCGTCCCCGGCCGGCGCCGTGCCGGCGGTCAGGTCGTGGAACTCGCGCACCAGCTCGGCGACCCGCGCCAGGCTCTCGTCCGAGGTGACGCCGTCCGGCTGCGCCTCCTCCCAGGCCACGTGGCCGTCCACGAAGCTCAGGACCTCGCGGCCCTGCTCGTCGAGGCCCAGGAACCGGGGCGCGCCCGCCCACCCGTTCCGTTCGAACAGGCGCAGCAGCTCGTGCACGTACGCGGCCCGCTGCCCGGGCGTTCTGCGGACGGTGTCGCCGACGCGGACGACGGCGTTGACGAAGCCCCCGGGAAGGTGCGCCTCGGACATGGTCCTCCTTTTGAGGGTTTTGTACGGTCAGCCGCAGAAATCGAGTGAAAAGTCTCACTGGGTGCGTCAATGAAAGACTTTAAGCCATGAACGAGAACGAGATCATTGGATTCGTGTCCGGCTTCCCCGGAGTCGTGGCCATGACCGTCAGCGAGGACAGCGGCGCGCCCGAGATCGCCTGGGGAGACACGTTCTTCTACTACGACCCGGAGGGCACGCTGGAGGCCCGGCCGCGTCAGCCATTCGCGACCATCGTCACGAAGGACTACGACGGGTACGACACCGCCTCCGACCTCAACAGGCCGGGCGTGTTCCGGCTGAACATCGCCGTCGGGAGCAGTGAGTTCCGGCGGCTCGTCGGCTATCCGCCGAAGGAGCACGCCGAGCACCACGCCGAAACCGACTACACGGCCGAGGACCGCGTCGTCCCGCACCCCGTCTACGCGCGTCAGGGCTGGATCTCGATCGTGAACCCGGGCGAGCAGGCCCGCCCCCTCCTGGCCGAGGCCCACGCCCGCGCCGTGGCCCACCACCGCCCCCTCAGGGACGCGTAGGGATCACTCGTCGTGCAGGTCCACCGGTGTGACCGTGCCGGAGAGCCAGTCGCGCCGGAGGATCGCGTAGCCGACGGAGTCGTGGAGCTTGCCGTCCGGGTCGGGCCACGCCTCCCGGTAGTGCGACTCCTTGACGTAGCCGCTCTTGCGGAAGACCGCTCTCATCGCCCGGTTGTCCTGGCGGGTGTTGCCCTCGATCCGGTTGATGTCAGGCAGCTCGGCGAACAGGTAGCCGGTCAGCCAGGCGACCGCCTTGGTGCCGAGGCCCCGGCCCCGCCACTCCTGCCCTATCCGCAGGTCGAACATGGGTGTCCCGTCGGTGAGATCCATCAGCTTGATCAGGCCGGCGTGCTCCCCGTCGGCGAGCACCCAGAACGTCCTGACGTCCTCGTTGTCATAGAGCCCGTCGGCGGCGCGGCTCTTCACGGCATCGGGGTCCTGGGTGCCCGCGTGGAAGGGCCACTCCTGCCGGGTCAGGAAGTCGACGAGCAGGTCGGTGTCGTCGGTGGAGAATCTCGCGAACTCGATGCGCATCCCCGCATCCTCCGCGTCGGCTCCACCCCCGGCAAACGAATTAATCCTTGGCGATCCTGTACTCGGGGCTGTTCAGCCAGATCCACTGCGCCTCGGGCGTGACCGTCACGCCGAACCGCTCCGGCCCGGGCTCGCCCCATATCGGCCACATCCGCTCTGCCGCACCCCGCGATCCGAGCACCTCCTCGACGAGGACCGCGCCCGGCGGGTCGTCCTGGCGCGCGCACATCGTCGTGAGCGGCGAGAACCGGCCGCTCGCCGTGCCGTCAGGCCCCACCACCAGCCGCAGGGCGTGATCGTCGCCGAACCCGCAGACGATCACCGCCCCGGGCCGGGCCTGCGCGACCCAGGCGTACGGCACGGGGCGCACGGCGTACGTCCCGTGCACCCCGTCATACGGCGCCCGGTCGGGGCAGCCACCCGTGCCGTCGCCCACGACCAGGTGCGGCATGGCGCCGGCGGCGGCCAGGTTCTTGGCGGCCTGCTCGGCCACGGCGGCGTCCGCCTCGACCGTGGTCACGCTCCCCTGCTGGCCGACCAGGCGGCCGAGCAGCGCGGCGGTCCACCCCGTGCCCGTGCCCACCTCCAGCACCCGCTGCCCGGACACCGGCCCGAGCAGCTCCAGCAGGTCGGCGACCGCGCTCGGTGCGGGACACGAGCACTCGCCCGCCATGATCTGCCGGTCCGCGTAGACGGCGTCCCACCAGGCCGACGGGTCGGCGTCGCGGTCGATCGGCGCGCGAGCCCCGTCACGCTCGAGCGACTCGCCGGCGAGCGGCACGAACCAGTGGCGGGGAACCGCCCGCAGCGCCTGCTCGATCGGGCGGGTCAAGGGTGCGCGGTGCTCGGTGATGGCCGCGATCATGGCGTCCACCCGCCAAGCGATGTGCGGCAACATCACGCCTCCCCGTACGTGCGAGGATGCCCGCTTTCGTGCCATCCCACAGCTCCACCTCCATAACCGCCGGGAAACGCTATCCGTGACGGTACGGCTACGATCCGAATGCGGCAAGGGGTTCCAGGGAAGTGACGGGAGCCCCCGGTACACACGGGCCACCGCCGCCGGAAAACCGGTTGAGCCTTCCTTCAGCGTTCCGTTAGGTTGCCTGCGACCCCATCGCAGTGAGGACAGAGGACAAGACCGCGTGACCCCGCCTGCTCTTCAGACCTGACATCTTCTTCCGCTCACCTTCAAGCCGACCCTCCCGTCGGCTCTGCCGGGCTGCCCGTGTGCGCCCGGTCATGCAGCGTTTGAGGCCGCGCGCAATCGGCCTCGTGTCAGGTCTAGAGAGATCATGTCTTCACAACCTCATACCGTGCTGCCCTGGGTCGTGCGTCGGACCAGGCTGCCTCTGCTGTCGTTGCGGTGCGTGGACTGCCGGTCGGAGTCGGCCACCGCGGGCGAGGGCAGGTTCCGCGTCAACGCCAATGGCAAGCTGCTGGACGTGTGGCTGCTGGTCCGCTGCGTGTCCTGCGGCCGGACGAGCAAGCTCACCGTGCACGAGCGAGCGCCGGTCAGATCCTTCGATCCGGCCGAGCTCGACGGCTACCACGCCAACGATCCGGAGCTGGTGGCGTCCAGGCTGCTGGATCCGCTGCTCGCCCGGCGCAACCGCTTCACCCTGGACTGGACGGAGGCCTGGCGGGTGGACATCCCGTCGGCATGGCTCGACGAGGCGTGGCCGGTCAAGGTGGAGGTCGTCTTCGAGGATCCGGTGCCGATGCGCCCGGACTGGCTCATCGCGCAGGGGCTCGGCCTCAGCAGGAACGAGGTGCTGCGCCGGATCAAGTGCGACATTCCGCTGCGCCGTCCGACCAGCTCCGGGTTCACCTTCACCGTGATGGCCGGGGACTAGCGGGGATGTAGCCGGGGCGCGCGATCCCGTCACGCATCCGTACGCAATCCGCCCTGGGCGGCTCCAGCGGCATGGAGTCGCCCAGGGCGGATCGGGCCGGTGCTCAGCTCAGGCGGGCTCGCAGGAGGCAGAATTCGTTGCCTTCAGGGTCGGCCAGGACGTGCCAGGGCTCCTCGCCGGTCTGGCCGACGTCGGCCGGGCGCGCCCCGAGCTTCAGGAGGCGTTCGAGTTCGGCGTCCTGATCGCGGTCGGTGGCGTTGACGTCGAAGTGCAGCCGAAGCAGGCCCGACTTGGGCTCGGTGGTGGGGCTGAAGATCAGAGTCGGCTGCAGTCCGCCGAACCCTTCGCGTGGTCCGATCTCAATCGAGCCGTCGTCCTCGGTGTCGAGCACGATGAAGTCCAGCACCTCGCACCAGAACGCCGCCAGTCGTTGCGGGTCCTGGCATGCGATGATCAGTTCGGAAATGCGGCAAGCCATGATCGGCACACTACAGGGCGTCAACCGCACGCAGCCAATCCTCGAAGGCGGGAAATCCGGGTGCGGTGGGTCGGTGAGGTGGTGTGTGATCGGGGGATGACGATCGAGATGGGCCGGCCGGGGATCGACGGGCTCGGTGACGTGGTGCGGGTGCTGGCGGAGTGGCCGGACGACGGAGGGCCCGTGCAGTTGCATCCGGGGGATGTGGGGTGGTTCTGGCGGTTCGGCGCGGAGCGGACGGCGGAGGCCACGCGGACCTGGAGCCGGGCTGGGGAGGTTCTGGCGGTCGGGCTGCTGGATGGTGCGGAGTTGCTGAGGCTGGCGTTCGCGCCGCAGGCGTTGCGGGACGAGGAGCTGGCGCGGCAGGTGGTCGAGGATGTGTCGGCACCTGAGCGTGGTGTGCTGCCCGAGGGCAAGGCGTACGTCGAGGCGCCGACGGGTGCGCTGGTCCAGGACCTGCTGGTCAAGGACGGCTGGGAGAGCGGCGAGCCGTGGACACCGCTCCGGCGTGACCTCGGCGCGCCCGTGCCGGATCCCGGCGTTCGCGTCGAGGTGATCGGGCCGGAACAGGCGCACGAGTGGGCGGCGGTCATGCGGGCGTCATTCGACGGGTCGACGTTCACCGACGAGCGCTGGCACGCGATGGCGGCAGGTGCGCCGTATGCCGACGCGCGGTGCCTGGCCGTCCGCGATGAGCAGGGCGACGCGGTGGCGGTCGTGGCGGTGTGGTCGGCGGGTGAGGGCAGGCCAGGGCTGATCGAGCCGATGGGGGTGCACCGGGCACACCGCCGTCAGGGTTTCGGCCGAGCGATCACGCTCGCCGCGGCGCGCGCACTCCAGGAGTTGGGTTCGTCCAGCGTGGCCGTGTGCACGCCGAGCTCCAACGTCGGCGCCGTCGCCACCTACCGGTCGGCCGGCCTCGAGCAGTTGCCCGAGAGACGGGACCTGTGCCGCAACGCTCCCTGAGACTTGTGCGACCCTTCGGGGAGGGTCCCGGTTAGGGTGCGGCACCATACCGGGACGCGCGTACGACGAGCACCAAGGAGGCGAGTGGATGAGCGTCGCCGACAGCCTCGCGCACGGCGTGGAGGCGGCCGTCCCCGGCACACTCCACGCCCGCACGATCACCGGCGGCATCAGGGTCCGGCCGCGCCCGGGCCGCCAGGTCCGCTTCGGCCGGGCCAAGCGGCCGACGGTCGACCTGAGCGTGGGTACGGACGACCAGTCGGTGAGCCGTCTGCACGCCGAGGTGACGTACGAGGACGATTACTGGTGGCTGCGGAACGTGGGCCGGCAGCTCATGCGCCTGCCACGGGGCCAGCTGATGCACCGGTCATCCGATCCCGTCCCGCTGGCGGCGGGCTACACCCCGCTGTTCATCAGGGGCTCCGGCTACCGTCAGCACCTGGTGGAGCTCTTCGTCACCGGCCCCTACGGCGACACCCAGACCGAGCGCCACGAGGCCGAGACCGTCCCGCCGAAGATCTGGGAGATCAGCCCCACGGAGCGCCTCCTCCTGGTGGTCCTGGGCGAACGCTACCTGCTGTACGAGGAGGCCCCTCGGCCGCTGACCTACAAGCAGGCGGCGGCCCGGTTGGCGTATCTCCGCCCGGAGGACGACTGGCGGCCGAACATCATCGAGGACCGCGTCGAGGCCGTCCGCTACCGCCTCCACGCCGCCGGCTTCCCGTACCCGCTCCGTCACGACAAGGCAGAAGGCCGCCCCTACGACAACAACCTGCTGCACAACCTCCTCAGAGGCCTGGTGGAGTCGACGACCCTCGTGCCGCCGGACCTGGATCTCCTGGAGTCCACGCTCGTCAATCTGCCAGAGCGGTGAGCAGGTCCCCGACGGCGCCGAAGGCGATCGCCGCGTCGAGGGGGTTGGCGTAAGACCGGTGGGTGACGATGAGCCCGTCGCGTACCCGGGCGACCATGACCAGGTCAGAGGCGAAGCGCCTGCCGGTGGCGGTGACGGTGCCGTGCAGCCGGTACTCGGCGATGACGACCTCCGGGTCGGCCGTCCGGTGGATCCGGACGTCGGTGACGCCGTCGAAGCGCTGCACCCGCGCCCCCTCGCGCAGATGCGCGCGGAAGGCCTCGCGGCCCGGCTCCTGGGCGGGCATGCCCGGCGGCAGGTACGGCATCTCGAAGACGGCGTCCTCCGCGAACAGGTCGGCCATCTCCTCTGACGGGCCGTGGGCGACGAGGTGCAGCAGCTGCTCGACGATCTGGTGTGCGCTGGCAACAGTCATGGCATACTCCTCAATTAAGCGGGGCGTTCGCACCGCTTAATCATTATGCGGGGCGACCGCCCCGGATAACAAGGGGGTCGAGTGGAGAGCCAGCGGCCGATGCGTGCCGATGCCCGGCGCAACAGGGAACGCATACTCCAGACCGCCCGGCAGGCCTTCGCCGCCGAGGGTCTGGGCGTGTCACTTGACGAGATAGCCCGCCGGGCCGGAGTCGGCCCCGGCACCGTCCACCGCCACTTCCCGGCCAAGGAAGCGCTGGTCGAGGAGGTTCTCACCGAGCACCTCGCCTCGCTCACCGAGCAGGCCCGCCAGGCCGTCAGGACCGACCGGGACGGCTCGGCGTTCTTCCCGTTCCTGCACAGCCTGATCAGCGAGGCCCGCGCCAAGCAGGACCTGGCCGACGCGCTCTCCCAGGCCGACGTCAAGCTGTCCGAGCGCACCCAGGAGACGGCCCTTCACCTGCGCCAGGCCTTCGGCGAGCTGCTCGTACGCGCGCAGGAGGCCGGCGCCGTACGGACGGACGTGGACGCCGAGGACGTGCAGGCCGTGGTCCTGGGGGCGCTCACCGCCGAGCGGCAGAATCCCGCCCCCGACCGGCCCGGCCGCATGGCCGCCGTCGTGCTCGACTGCCTGCTGCCCGCGGGCCCCTAACCGGCTCGCCTGCGGCAGACCGCCCGAGTGATCAGGAACGCCACCACCGGCACCACGAACACGGCCGCCCGCAGCCCGGCCACGACCGTCGTGTACGTGTCGTGCGGCACGGTCAGCAGCGCGCCGGGGGCTTGCGCGGGTTGCGGGAAGCCGGGCGCGGAGTGCATCCGCGGCGACGCCTCCGACACCCACGTCCCGGCCCACGACACCGCGAAGAACGCGATGACCGCGACCCCCAGCGCCGTGCGCACCGGGACCTGCGACGGCCGGTCCAGCAGGTGGTGATGGTCTCCGTCGCCGGTGAAGCGCCGCTCGATGAACGGGTAGAGGAGCAGGACGCCGAAGAAGACCGTGAGGACGAGCGGCGGGATCCAGAGGCCGGGCTGTAACACGTACCCGCCGATCGTGATCTCCCACGGCGGGACGAGGCGCTGCGCGCCGTCCAGCACCCCGAAGTACCAGAACGGCTGCGCCGACGGCACATATCCGCCCGCCCGGTACGGCCCGTGCTCCCACACCGGGTTGACCCGGACGAACGTGGCCAGCGCCGCGATGGCTGCCATCGTGAACAGCGCCGTGGCGCCGTTCTTGACCGCGAAGTACGGGAAGAACGGGCCACCGGTCACCCGGTGCTCATCGGCTGCGGTGGCTCTGCGCTCGGTGTGCTTCTGCCGCCACGTCAGGACCAGCGCGTGCAGCGGCACCACCGCCATCAGGATGCCCGGCACCAGCAGCACATGGGTGACGAAGACCCGCGGGATGACCTGCCCGGGGAACCCGCCGTCGAAGGCGAACGCCGCCAGGTACGTGCCCACCAGCGGGATCGACAGCAGCAGCCCGTGCGCCTCGCGCAGCCCGGTCATCGCGAGCTGGTCACCGGGCAGCGAGACGCCCAGGAACGACTCGAACAGCACCAGCCCGAACAGCACGACCCCGAGCATCCAGGTCAGCTCGCGCGGCCGCCGGAACGCCCCGGTGAAGAACACCCGGCACAGGTGGGCCACGATCGCCAGCACGAACACCGTGGCCGACCAGTGGTGGAGCTGCCGCATCAGCAGCCCGCCGCGCACGTCGAGGCTGATCTCCGTGGCCGACGCGAAGGCCACGCCGGGGTGTGGCTTGTAGAACAGCGTGAGGAACGTGCCCGTGAGCACCAGCAGCGCGAAGGAGTAGAGCGCCAGCTCGCCCAGCAGGAACGTCCAGTGGCTCGGGAACAGCTTGCGCAGCTGCGGCCGGAGCCAGCGGGCGAACGGCAGGCGGTCGTCAAGGTAGATCACGGAATCGACGGCCGCCTTTGCGGAACCCGCGACTATGCGGGCGCGCCGCTTGGGCTTGGTAGGAGTGGCCATGAGGGTCTCCTGATGGGGGTGTGATCTGATTCTGCACCCGCCGCCCGCCTTTCTCAAGAATTGGTGTAAACCAATTGGTCTAATCCAATTTGCTATCTTCCAGAACTTTAATTGGATTAGACCTCTCCTGTGCGGTTTACCAGCGGAAACGGCAACTTATCCAGGTGGTGCAGTTTCATCATCAATTTCGCCGGTAGAGTCCCGGGCAGAGGCGTTGGATTGGAGCGTGTGGTGGCCAAGTACGTTTACGACTTCACCGAGGGCAACAGGAATCTCAAGGATCTTCTCGGCGGCAAGGGCGCGAATCTTGCCGAAATGACCAACCTCGGACTGCCCGTTCCCCCCGGATTCACGATCACCACTGACGCCTGCCGCCACTACCTGGCGAACGGCGTCGTACCGGACGGCCTGGAGCAGGAGGTCGCCGAGCACCTCGACGCGCTCGAGAAGCAGATGGGCCGGCGGCTCGGACAGGCCGACGACCCGCTGCTGGTGAGCGTGCGGTCCGGGGCGAAGTTCTCCATGCCGGGCATGATGGAGACCGTCCTCAACATCGGGCTCAACGACGAGTCCGTCCACGGCCTGGCCAAGCAGGCGGGCGGCAACGACCGCTTCGCGTGGGACTCGTACCGCAGGCTCATCCAGATGTTCGGCAAGACGGTGCTCGGGATCGACGGCGACCTGTTCGAGCGCGCGCTCGACGAGCTCAAGGGCAGGCGCCAGGACACCGACCTCGACGCGGGCGAGCTGCAGCGGCTCGTGGAGACGTTCAAGGGCATCGTCCGCGAGCAGACCGGCAAGGACTTCCCCACCGACCCGCGCGAGCAGATGCGCCTGGCCGTCATGGCGGTCTTCGACTCCTGGAACGCCCCCCGGGCCATCCTCTACCGCCGCCAGGAACGCATCCCCGCCGACCTCGGCACCGCCGTGAACATCGTGGCCATGGTCTTCGGCAACGTCGGCGACGACTCCGGCACCGGCGTCGCCTTCACCCGCGACCCCGGCACCGGCACGCAGGGCATCTACGGCGACTACCTGCAGAACGCCCAGGGCGAGGACGTGGTGGCCGGGATCCGCAACACGATCCCGCTGGAGGAGCTCGAGCGCATCGACAAGACCTCGTACGACGAGCTGCTCGGGATCATGAAGACCCTCGAGAACCACTACAAGGACCTGTGCGACATCGAGTTCACGATCGAGCGCGGCAAGCTCTGGATGCTGCAGACGCGGGTCGGCAAGCGCACGGCGGCGGCCGCGTTCTGCATCGCCACGCAGCTCGTGGACCAGGGCCTGATCACGCTCGACGAGGCCGTCACCCGCGTCACCGGCGACCAGCTGGCGCAGCTCATGTTCCCCCGCTTCGACGGCGACGCCGACAAGAAGCGGATCGCCAAGGGCATGAACGCCTCCCCCGGCGCCGCCGTGGGCAAGGCCGTCTTCTCGTCCGAGCGGGCGGTGGAGCTGTCGGAGCAGGGCGAGGACGTCATCCTGGTCCGCCGCGAGACCAACCCCGACGACCTGGCCGGCATGATCGCCGCCAGGGGCATCCTGACCAGCCGTGGCGGCAAGACCTCCCACGCGGCCGTGGTGGCCAGGGGCATGGGCAAGACGTGCGTGTGCGGGGCGGAGGAACTGGAGGTCTCTCCTCCCGAGCGCCGCTTCACCGCGCCCGGCGGGGTGGTGGTGTCCGAGGGCGACGTCATCTCCATCGACGGGACCTCCGGGGAGATCTTCCTCGGGGAGGTGCCGGTCGTGGACTCGGCGGTGGTCGAGTACTTCGAGGGCGCCCCGCCGGAGGACGAGCTGGTCAAGGCCGTGGACCGGATCATGCGTCACGCGGACTCGGCGCGGCGGCTGGGTGTTCGGGCGAACGCCGACACCCCGGAGGACGCGGCGCGGGCCCGCCGCTTCGGCGCGCAGGGCATCGGGCTGTGCCGCACGGAGCACATGTTCCTGGGCGAGCGCAGGCAGCTGGTGGAGGACCTGGTCCTGGCCTCGACGGACGAGGAGCGCCAGGCGGCGCTGGACGCGCTGGAGCCGCTCCAGAAGGCCGACTTCACCCAGATATTTCAGGCGATGGACGGCGCTCCCGTCACCATCCGCCTCATCGACCCGCCCCTCCATGAGTTCCTCCCCGACATCGTGGACCTCTCGGTCAAGGTCGCCACGGAGGAGGCCACCGAGAAGGACCGCCGGCTCCTGGCCGCGGTGAAGCGCCTCCACGAGCAGAACCCGATGCTGGGCCTGCGGGGCGTCCGCCTGGGCCTGGTGATCCCGGGCCTGTTCGCGATGCAGGTGCGGGCCATCGCCCAGGCGGCCAAGGAGGTGCCCGGCGCTCGACCGGAGATCATGATCCCGCTGGTGGCGGCCGTACAGGAGCTGGAGTCGGTACGTGAGGAGGCGGAGCGGATCCTCGCGGAGACCGGCGTGGAGGCCCTGATCGGCACCATGATCGAGGTCCCCCGGGCGGCCCTGACGGCGGCCCAGATAGCGGAGGCGGCGGAGTTCTTCTCGTTCGGCACCAACGATCTCACCCAGATGGCCTGGGGCTTCTCGCGGGACGACGTGGAGGCGGCCTTCTTCTCCCGCTACCTCGACCTGGGCATCTTCGGCGTCTCCCCGTTCGAGACCCTGGACAGGGAGGGCGTGGGCCGCCTCATCAGGATCGCCGTGGAGGAGGGCAGATCGGCCCGGCCGGACCTGCACCTGGGGATCTGCGGGGAGCACGGCGGAGACCCGGACTCGGTGCACTTCTGCCACGAGGTCGGGCTGGACTACGTCTCCTGCTCACCGTTCCGCATCCCGGTGGCCCGCCTGGAGGCCGGCCGCGCCGCCCTCGCCGAAACCGACTCCGACACCCGCTGACCCCACCAACGCCTCCTGGAGCTCCGGCCCGAGAAGCGCGGTCCTCGCATTCGGGGGCGCTACGCGCCATGCGAGCACTCGGGCGTGCCGATGGGATCGGGGCTCCGCCCCGATCCCCGGGTGAGGGGGCATGCCTGCCCCCTCGCGCTCCCCCGGGTCGTGGGCCGGTATTCCACGCGGTCAAGTCGTATGCCGTGAAGCCACAGTTCAAGGGCCAAACGGACCAGCAGAAGAGGGCACACGGTCACCACTGCGGCAGTCGAAGCGAAACGCTTGCGGCTAGGAACGGCAGGGACGAGGGGGGACTCAGCGCCTTTCCGGTTTGGCGATCGAGACCGCCATGTTAGGCGGCGTGGGCTCCGAACCAGACTGATCCAAGATCATGGCCAGCGGTGAGGCGGACGTCGGCATCCAGAGCAGCGGCCAGGTGACGCAGCAGCGCAACGGTCGGCGCGGTCCCGCCTTCCTCGATGCACTCGATCTCGTCCTCGGCCATGCCCGCTCGCTCGGCGACTTCGGCAGTGCTGAGCCCGAGTGCGACGCGCCGATCGTACAGGGCCTTGCCGAACGCCAGCGCCTCGCGAATAGCGATCCGTTCGGGGTCTTCGACCTGTTCGGAAGGGCGTACCCAGCGGGTGTGGTACCCGGACATCACACATGCCTTTCGAAGACCTCGGTTATCGGACCCCAATGATCTCGCTCGCAGACACGAAGCCGAACTCGGAGCTCCCCCTGAGGGGAATGGCCGTCTGTATGCGTGGCAAGCCAGCAGCTCCGACCGGCACGGTGAAAGCATCCATCGAAGTCGCCGCCCGCATCACCTGCGCGTCGCCGAACGCGCCCTTGGGTGGTACCCGGCGAAGTCGGCGTCGGCGAGACGATAGCCACCCGGCCCGCGTTCGCCTCTCTCGACCTCGCACTCAAGGGGGCGGCGCACCGTCTCCGGGCGTGCGGACGGACAGTTCTGACATTTATCGGGGGACAGTTGCCGCCTATAGCCTTGGACAGTTCTGACATTGTCCTCTGGACGATCATTGCACCGACATCTGATCGGCGTGAGCTGGCAGCGGCCTGCCACACGCCGAGTGACGGCCCGGCGAGAGACCGATCCCTCACTGGTCCGCCGCGTCTGCTTGGCTGACCGTCACGTCGCGGGGTATCGGCCGAAGAAATTTCGAGGTGGGCTGTCGAATCGGGGCCGACCGTTCGACGTAAGGGTGTCAGGCAACAACAAGCACCTGGAAGGACAGCTGCCATGGCTCAGTATGCGATCCTCATCTACGCGAAGGCCCACGTCACCGAGGCCGAGGTCATTCCCGGGGCGCGGGAGGGCCATGACCGCCACTTCGAGGACATGGTGGAGTCCGGCGCCCTGGTCGCGGCATTCGCGCTGCAGCCTGCCGCAGACACAGCAACCTCGATCCGCGGCGACGTGGTGACGGACGGTCCGTTCGTCGATGCCAAGGAGGTCATCGCCGGCTTCGCCATCATCGAGGCGCCCGACCTGGACGCCGCTTTGAAGATCGCTCGGGCCAATCCCGCCGCTCAGCAGGGCGGTGGTGTCGAGGTGCGGCCCGTCGAAGGCGGCTTCATCTCGGATCGGCCCGCCGCGGGATGACGCCCTGGGCAGACGTCGAAGCCGCGGTCGCCGACGCGCACCGTCGCGGGTGGGCCCTGGTGCTCGCCGCGACGGCGCGCGTCGCGCGCGACGTGGACCTGGCCGAGGAGTGCGTGCAGGAGGCGTATGCCGCGGCCCTGGCGAGTTGGGCCCGCGACGGGATCCCGGACAATCCGGTGGCCTGGCTCACCACTGCGGCCAAGCGCCGTGCGATGGACGCGGTGCGGCGTCAGCAGACGTTCCGTTCGAAGCTCCCGCTGCTGGTAGAGCCCGCGAAGACGGAGGACGAGGCGGCCATCGACGAACCGACCGCCCTCGGGCCGGAGGACGTGGTACCGGACGAGCGGCTGCGGCTGATCTTCATGTGCTGTCATCCGGCGTTGGCGCAGGACGCGCAGTTGGCACTCACACTGCGGCTGGTGTGCGGGGCGACGACCGCCACTGTCGCCCGGGCGTTTCTGGTATCGGAGTCGACGATGGCCGCACGGATGACCCGGGCGAAGAAGAAGATCTCGGCTGCGCGGATCCCCTACCGGCTGCCGGGAGCGGCTGAGCTGCCGGATCGACTGCGCGCGGTGCTCGGCGTCATCCATCTGCTGTTCACCGCCGGGCACACCGCGCCGTCCGGCGCATCGCTGGTGCGTATGGACCTGGTGGACCAGTCGCTGCGGCTGGCCCGGCTGCTGCGGGAGCTGATGCCTGACGAGCGGGAGGTGTGGGGGCTGCTCGCCCTGCTGCTGGTCACCGACGCCCGTCGGGGCACCCGGGTCGACGCCGACGGTCGCCTGCTGCGGCTGGAAGACCAGGATCGGTCGCTCTGGGACCGCTCGGCGATGGCTGAGGCGCACGACCTGATCGTGGACGGGCTGCGCGGCGGTCGACCGGGCCGCTATGTCCTGCAGGCCGCGATCGCCTCGCTCTACGCCGAGGCGCCGTCCTACGACCAGACGGACTGGCCACAGATCGTGACCCTGTACGACGAACTGCTGTCGGTGTGGCCCTCACCGGTGGTGGCGTTGAACCGCACGGTGGCGGTATCGATGGTCTCCGGGCCGGCACAGGCGCTGGAAGAGGTTGCGGAGTTGGAGAAGGACGGCCGACTCGCGAGATACCAGTACCTACCGGCGATCAAGGCGGACCTGCTGCATCGCCTCGGCCGCTCGGAGGAGGCTTCGATCGCCTACCGCCAGGCGCTGGAGTTGACCGCGAACGACGCCGAGCGCGAGTTCCTGGCCGAACGCCTCGCGGGTCCGCATCGGGCATAGGTACCGAGTTAGACCGTTTGGTCGAAAACGCAAAGGCCCCGCCCTGCCCGGCAACCCGTGGCTGGGCGGGGCGTAGCCGATCCGGCAGGGCCCCGATCGCCGGTCAGGTCGATTTCTGGCCGTCGAGCGTCTCGCGCAGGATGTCGGCGTGCCCGGCGTGCTGGGCGGTCTCGGCGATGAGGTGCATCAGCACCTGGCGCACGCTGCGCACCGCTCCCGGCGCGTTCCAGGGCGCCTCCGGCAGCGGATGCGTCGCCGACAGGTCGGGCACGGTGGCGATGATCTCCTCGGTACGGGCGGCGACCTGCTCGTAGCGGGCCAGGATCCCGGCCGACGTATCGCCGGGCAGCATCCGGAAGTCGTTCTGGTGGTCGATCGCCCACTGCGGGATCTCCCGTGCGGTGCCGGCCGCGAGGTCGGCCCAGGTGACACCGTCGGGCAGGTCGTGGCGCATCGCCGACGGGCCCTCGAGCACGAAGCGCAGCCAGCTTTCCTCCATCGAGGTGACGTGCTTGATCAGCCCGCCCAGGCACAGCGCGCTGACCGTCGGGTGCTCGCCGAGCTGCTCGTCGCCGAGCTCCCGGATGGTGTTGGTCAGGGCGGAGCGCGCGGTCGCGAGCGCGGCGAGCAGGTCGGCCCGCTCGGCGTCGAGGGTTGAGGGGGGCGTGGTGGTGTCGGTCACGGCGTTCGGGTCCTTCGCATTGTTGTCACTGACTGGGACGCGACAACGGTCGCAGATGAAGCGGACAGGAAGTGTCCGCTACTCAGGGCACTATGGGAATCATGCCGAAGACCTCAGCGCGACTGCTGGCGTTGCTCTCGCTGCTCCAGACGCGCCGCGACTGGCCGGGAGCGCTGCTGGCCGAGCGGCTGGACATCAGCCCGCGCACTGTGCGCCGCGACGTCGACCGCCTGCGCGAGCTCGGCTATCCCATCGTGGCCTTCAAGGGACCCGACGGTGGCTACCGGCTCGAGGCCGGCACGGAGCTGCCCCCGTTGCTGTTCGACGACGAGCAGGCCGTCGCTCTGGCCATCGCACTCCAGATCGCCACCACCACCGGTGCCGGCATCGAGGAAGCCGCGGCGCGCGCGCTGAACACCGTCCGGCAGGTCATGCCCGTACGGCTACGCCGCCGGATCGACACCCTCCAGGTCACCGCCGTCGAGCGGCCCGCGACGAGACCGGACCCACAGGTCGACAGCGGCGTGCTGATGGCACTCAGCGCGGCCGTCCACGCCCGCGAGGTGCTGCGCTTCGACTACACCCCCGTATACCCGGACGACCAGGTCATGCAGCCCCCACCGCGCCGGGTGCAGCCCCATCACCTTGTCACCTGGGGCGGGCGCTGGTACCTCGTCGCCTGGGACCTCGACCGCGAGGACTGGCGTACTTTCCGGGCCGACCGGATCGCCCCGCGCACCCCGACGGGGCCCCGCTTCACCCCGCGCGAGCTGCCCGGAGGCGGGGTGGCCGCCTTCGTGACAGGCAGGTTCCGGGGCTCCGACGGCTCCGGCGACTGGCCCTGCCGCGGCGAGGTGATCCTCGGCCTGCCCGCCTCGGCCGTGTCCCGCTTCACCAGGGACGGAGTGGTCGAGGAGCTCGGCCCGGACCGCTGCCGGCTCGTCCTGGGCTCGTGGTCATGGCCCGGCCTGGCCGCCACCATCGGCAGGTTCGACGCCGACATCGAGGTCGTCGGCCCGGCCGAGCTCAGGGACGCCTTCGCGCACCTGGCCCGCCGCTATGCCGATGCGGCAGACGGTGCGCCCGCAACGCCTCCCCCGGCCCGATGAGCCAGGTCAGACGGCAAACGAATGCAGGTCGGCGGTGCTGAGTGTCTGTTCCGCGCCGAACTGCTCAAAGGTGCCGACCTGGCGGAAGCCGAGGCGGGCAGCGAGCTTCAGCGAACGCCGGTTGGCCGTCTGGGTCACGACCACGACCGGCTGGTCGGGGAGTTCGCCGGCGGCAGCGCGCAGCACGGCCGTCGCGGCCTCGAACGCGAGCCCCACGCCCCACGCGCTCCGCCTGAGCACATAGGAGAGCTCCAGTTCTTCGCCGTCCTCCGTGACGTGCCCGGGGCGCTCGGCGGACCGGCGGGCGAGGGCCAGTGTTCCGATGAGCTCGTCGGTCACAGCGTCCGCGATGACGAAACTTCCCGGCGCGGACGTCAGACCGGCGGCGCCGACCGCGTCGATGTACCGCTCGACGTCGCCGCGGGGTCTCGGGCCGCCGAGATATGTCCTGATCTCGGGATCGGTGGCGAGCTCGATGAGCCCTTCGCGGTCGGCGCCCTGCGCTTTGCGGAGCAGGAGCCGGTCTGTGGCGATTTCCGTCGCGGACAGCGTGGGCATTTGGATCATGGGCCCATCCTGGCAGCGAACCTGACGGGATGCGTACAGACTGCGGACCTCTCGAAGCCGGTGCTTCCCGAGTGACCACGGAGCCGGTCAAGCATGCGCACCGTAACGGCGCTCAGCCGGTGAAGGGTCAGCGGCCGTTTCCTGGAAGGGGGTCAGCCGAAGTGCGGCGGGTGGCCTGCCCGTGCGCAGCCGTAAAAAATCATGGTTCTGCACACACAACGGACCGCCCGCCGCAACAACGGCGAGCGGCCCGTCAGAGGAATATCAGAAATCAATCATTGAGGTGCTGGCGTAGGTAGGACTCGACGGCGTCGATGGAGATGCGCTCCTGGGCCATCGAGTCGCGCTCCCGGATGGTGACCGCCTGGTCCTCGAGCGTGTCGAAGTCGACCGTGATGCAGAACGGCGTGCCGATCTCGTCCTGGCGGCGGTAGCGGCGGCCGATCGCGCCCGCGTCGTCGAACTCCACGTTCCACCGGCGGCGCAGCTGCGCGGCCAGGTCGCGGGCCTTCGGCGACAGGTCGGCGTTGCGCGAGAGCGGCAGCACCGCGGCCTTGACCGGCGCGAGCCGGTGGTCGAGCCGCATGACCGTGCGCTTCTCCATGACGCCCTTGGCGTTGGGCGCCTCGTCCTCGCTGTAGGCGTCGAGCAGGAACGTCAGCGCCGCCCGGTCGACACCGGCCGCCGGCTCGATGACGTAGGGGACGTAACGCTCGCCCGTGTCCTGCTCGAAGAAGCTCAGGTCGACGCCCGAAGCCTTGGAGTGGGCGGTGAGGTCGTAGTCGGTGCGGTTGGCGATGCCCTCGAGCTCACCCCACTCCGAGCCGGCGAAGCCGAAGCGGTATTCGACGTCCACCGTGCGCGTGGAGTAGTGGGAGCGCTTGTCGGCCGGGTGCTCGTAGAGGCGCAGATTGTCCTTGCTGATGCCCAGGTCGGAGTACCAGCGGAAACGCTCGTCGATCCAGTACTGGTGCCACTCCTCGTCCGTGCCCGGCTTGACGAAGAACTCCATCTCCATCTGCTCGAACTCGCGGGTGCGGAAGATGAAGTTGCCCGGCGTGATCTCGTTGCGGAACGACTTGCCGATCTGGCCGATGCCGAACGGGATCTTCCTGCGTGCCGACTGCTGCACGTTGAGGTAGTTGATGAAGATGCCCTGCGCGGTCTCGGGCCGCAGGTAGGCCAGGCCCGACTCGTCCTCGACCGGGCCGAGGTAGGTCTTGAGGAGACCGCTGAACTGCCTGGGCTCGGTGAAGGTGCCCTTGTTGCCGCAGTTGGGGCAGGTGATGTCGGACAGGCCGCCCTCGGGCGACTTGCCGTTCTTCTCCTCGTACGCCTCGATGAGGTGATCGGCGCGGAAGCGCTTGTGGCAGGAGAGGCACTCGGTCAGCGGGTCGGTGAAGGTGTCGACGTGACCGCTGGCCCGCCACACCTCGGGCGCCAGGATGACGCAGGAGTCGAGGCCCACCACGTCGTCGCGCGACTGGACCATCGACAGCCACCACTGCCGCTTGACGTTGTTCTTGAGCTCGACACCCAGTGGACCGTAGTCCCACGACGCGCGCAGTCCGCCGTAGATCTCGCTCGACGGGTATACGAGCCCGCGGCGTTTGGCGAGGCTGACGATGGTGTCCATGACGTCGGTGCGTCGTGCCATTTTGGTTGATTCTCTTTCCGGCTGGAGGTCGGCGAGTGAAATTGATGAGATCCCAGCTTAGGGGACGCTCGCACCCTCTCGCTCGCCAGTAATCGTTACTGCCCGTCTTGTGTGTAGACGTCCTCGTAGGCGCCGGGTTCGTTGACCATGAGGATCATCAGCGGGTACATCGCCATCCTCGCAGCCGACAGGGCCCTGCGGTAGAACCCGGCGCCCTCCCACTCCGTGACCAGCGCCCACAGGTTGGGCTCATCGATCGAACGGGCCAGCCTGCCACGCCGGTAGCCCGGCTGGGCGGCGAGTGTGTCGAGGATGGTTTGGCCTTGCTTGACGAAATCTTGGGACTGGGACTCAGGAACGGTGTATCGGATCACGGCGAGCACCCGACCAGATTAAAGGCGTTACGAGAGCCTGACATGCCAACTGCCGTAGGCTCTGGGGGTGGCCCCTGACAGCAAGCGCCCGCTTCCCGAGGGCGAGCAGTTCTTCACGCCGGGCGTGACCGGCCTGCGCAAGGCCGTCGAGCAGCGCAGCGCCGTGCCGATGACCTATCTGTTCACGCAGGTGCCCCGCTGGGTGGCGCCCGCCGTGCTGGTGATCCTGCTGCTGGCCGGGTTCGCCGTGGCCAACCCGCTGGGCGGTGTGGCCGTGCTGCCGGTGATCGCGTTCATCGGCTGGCTGGCGTACCTGTCGTGGCCGTCGCTGGGGATCGGCGGGAAGGTGCTGCGGGTCGCCATGCTGACCTTCCTCGTGCTGCTTGTCGCGACCCGCTTCGGCGCCTTCTGAGAAGCCTTTCGACGGGCCTTTCGAAGGGCCGTTCGACGGGCTAAGGGAGCAGGGTGTAGTGGGGGAAGTTGCCCGGCAGGCGCTCGCCGTCCGGGCCCGTGGTGGCGGCGCGGACGAGCAGCTCGCCACCGACGAACGCGCCGCGCCAGGACGCCCCGAGCCCGCCGAACAACTCCTCCCGGTCGCCCCGTGAGCGCGGCCGGTTGTGCCCCACCTTGAACGCCCGCACCTCCGGCGCCAGCCGCCGGAACGTCTCCTCCTCGTCGCAGGAGACCGTGGCCACCAGGGCGCCGTTGCTGGGGTTCATCGCGGCCAGCAGCTCCGCCTCCGTGTCCACCAGCACGAACGTGTCCACCGGCCCGAACGGCTCGGCGTGGAAGAGCGGCGAGGAGCGGGGCGGGTTGAGCAGTGCCGTCGGCGCGAAATACGCCGAAATATCCTGCCCTGGCAGGAAATGTCCGGCGTCGAGCGGCGCCCGGTGCACCGGCACCCCGCCCCTGGCCACCGCCTCGTCCACCTGATCGGCCAGCTCCTTGGCCTTCGAGGCGTTGATCAGCGGCCCGAAGTCCAGCTCGGGCAGCGGGTCGCCGGGAGAGTCCACCGCGAGCGGATGCCCGAACCGCAGGGAGCCCACCGCCGCCAGGTACGCCCCCAGGAACTCGTGGAACAGCGACCGCTGCACCACGAACCGCGGATAGGCGGTGCACCGCTGCTTGCCGTAGTCGAACGACGCCCGGATCTGCCGCGCGAGCAGCTCCCAGTCGCCGTACTCCCACACGCCCCAGCAGTTGAGCCCCTCCTGCTCCAGCACGTGCCGGCGCCCGACGTCGGCCAGCGAGGTCGCCACCTTCGCCCCCGCGTCCCTGCCGCCCACGAACGACACGCAGCCCAGCGCGCGCCCGCCGACGAGCACCGGCGACAGCTCCGCCCCTCCCCCGCTGACCAGCGTGAACGGCAGCCCTTCCCGCACGGCCAGCGCGCAGGCGAGCGTGAGGCAGCACAGCCCGCCGTCCGTGGGCGTCTTGGCGATCACCGCGTTGCCGGCCAGCGCCTGCACGAGCATGGCGTGCATGAGCACGCTCATCGGGTAGTTCCAGCTCGCGATATTGCTGACCGGACCGGGCAGCGGCGCGCGTCCCGCGATCAGGCGGTCGATCTCCTCGACGTACCAGCGCACGCCGTCCAGGCAGCGGTCCACGTCCGCGCAGGCCGTCCGCCACGGCTTGCCGATCTCCCAGACCAGCAGCAGGGCCAGCAGGTCGCGGTGCGCGGCCATGGACTCCACGGCGGCGGAGACCATGGCCTTGCGCTCGGCGAGCGGCACGTGCCGCCACCTCCGGTGCTCCTCGACCGCGCCCGCCACCGCGCGTCCCGCGCCCGCCCGGTCGAGCCTGGGCAGCCCCGCGATGGCGGTGCCGTCCAGCGGCGAGAAGCCGGGCACGGTGCGCCCGTCGCGGTGCCAGATGCCGCCCCAGTGGTTCAGCACCCGGTCGTCGTGGAAGGCCTCGGGAGCCGCGGAACAGCACCTGTCGTAGGCGTCCCGCCAGGCCGTACCCGGCTTGAGCCGCATGCGTCCCTCCTCAGTCGGACCAGTCGGCGGTGATGAGCTCGGGCAGCGGCTCGAACTCCTTGATCTTCTCCAGCGAGGGCCCCATGGCGGCGTTGGCCTCGCGCTCCACCATCACCTCCACCAGCACCGGAAGCCGCTCCCGCGCCGACTCCGCCGTCGCCCAGGCGAGCGCGTCGCGGATGTCGCCCGGCAGCTCCACCCGCCGCGCCGGGCAGCCGAACGCCTCCATGGCCTTGACATGGTCGATGCCGCCTTCTCCGTAGTGCAGGTCCACGGCGTAGTTCATGCCGTACGGGAGCTCAGCCTGCCGGATGAGTCCCAGGTACTCGTTGTTGATCATGACGATGACGAACGGGATCCGGTACTGGGCGGCCACCGCGACCTCCTCCATGAGGAACTGGAAGGAGTAGTCGCCCACCACCGCCACGACCTGGCGCTCGGGATGGGCGCACTTGACGCCCATGGCCGCGGGCACCTCCCAGCCCAGCGGACCGGCCTGGCCGCAGACCAGGTAGCGGCGCGGCAGGTACGTCGTCTGGAACTGGCCCGACCAGATCTGGTAGAGCCCGATGGCGGTGACGAACGTGGTGTCCCTGCCGAAATACTCGTTGATCTCCCTGAACACCCGTGGCGGCTTGATCGGCACGTCGTCGAAGTCGTCGCGGCGGGCCATCGTCCGGCGCAGGTCGGCGACCCTCCGTACCCACTTGCCCGGCTCCTTCGGCGCGGTACGGCGGCGCGCCTCGGCCAGCAGCTCCGCCAGCACCGGCCGGGCGTGGCCGACGATCCCCAGGTCGGGCTCGAAGACCCGGCCGATCTGCGTGGGCTCGATGTCCACGTGCACGAACGTGCGCCCCCTGCGATAGACGTCGAGGTCGCCGGTGTGCCGGTCGCCGAAGCGGGCGCCCACGGCCAGGACCAGGTCGCTGTCCAGGAACGCGGCGTTGCCCCAGCGGGTCTGGGTCTGGATGCCCGCCATGCCCGCGAACAGCGGGTGGTCCTCCGGGAAGGCGCCCTTGCCCATGAGCGTCACCTGCACGGGCACCTGGAGGTGCTCGGCCAGCGCGCGCAGCTCGTCGCACGCCTCGGCGATGATCACGCCACCGCCCGCCAGGATGATCGGCCTCCTGGCGCCGGCCAGCAGGTCCATGGCCTTGCGCACGACCCTGGGCAGCGGCCTGGGCTCTTCGACGGGCAGCGGCGCGTCCAGCTCCCGGTCGTACCGGCAGGTCCCCCGCTGGACGTCGAGCGGCAGGTCGATGAGCACCGGCCCGGGCCGTCCGGAGCGGGCGATCCTGAACGCCTCCCTGAACACCCACGGCGCCTGCGCCGGCTCCTTCAGCTGCACCGCCCACTTGGTCACCGGCCGGGCGATCTCCACGATGTCCACCGCCTGGAACGCCTCCTGGTGCAGCTTGGAGCTCACCGCCTGCCCGGTGACGCAGATCATGGGGATCGAGTCGGCGAGGGCGGTGTAGAGGCCGGTGATCATGTTCGTGCCGGCGGGGCCGGAGGTGCCGACGCAGACGCCGACGTTCCCGGTCACCCTGGCCCAGCCGTCGGCCGCGTGGGTGCCGCCCTCCTCGTGGCGTACGGTGATGTGCCTGATCGAGCTCTGCTGGAGCGCGGCGTAGAGCGGCAGGATGGCCGCGCCGGGGATGCCGAAGACGGTGTCCACCCCCTCCGACTCCAGCACGGCGACCACGGCCTCCATGCACGGAATTCGAGTCATCCGTTCAGCCTTTCGACGACCTTGAGCAGGGCGGAGTGGTCGAGCGAGCCGTGGCCCTGCGCCCTGGCCGCGGCCACGAGCTGGGCGACCTGGCCGGTGAGCGGCAGGCTGACGCCGGCCTCGCGGGCGGCGGCGACGGCGATGCCCATGTCCTTGTGGTGCAGGTCGATCCGGAACCCGGGGGCGAACTCCCGCCTGACCATGGTGTGCCGCTTGAGCTCCAGGATCCTGGAGCCCGCCAGGCCGCCCGCGAGCACGTCGAGCCCGGCGACCGGGTCCACGCCGGAGGCTTCGAGCAGCACGATCGCCTCCGACACGAGCCCGTAGATGCCGCCGACGACGAGCTGGTTGGCCGCCTTGACGGTCTGGCCGGCGCCGGCCGGGCCGACGTGCACGACCGTCGTGCCGAGCACCCCGAGCACCGCCCTGGCCGCCTGGACGTGCTCCGCCTCGCCGCCCACCATGATCGACAGGGTGCCGTCCACCGCGCCGCGCTCGCCGCCGCTGACCGGGGCGTCCAGTGCCCGTACGCCGGCGGCCGCGGCCTGCCGGGCGACCCGGCGGGAGGTCTCGGGCTTGATGGTGCTCATGTCGATGTAGAGGAGGTTCGGGCGGCCGTACTCGACGACCAGCGGCGCGACCTCCTCCACCTGCGGCGAGTCGGGGAGCATCGTGATCACCACGTCGGCGCCGCCGACCGCCTCGACCACGCCGGACGCGCCTTTGCCGCCCAGGGCGACGAGCTGCGCGACGCGCTCGGCGCTCACGTCATATCCGATCACTACATGTCCGGCTTTGAGGAGGTTCGCCGCCATCGGGCTGCCCATGATCCCCAAGCCGATGAACCCGATGTTCATGGCCGCCTCCAGTCGAACGCGCCCGGCCCCTCGTGCCGGTACTCCAGGCCGACGTGGCCCCGGTAACCCGCCGCCGACAGCCGGGCGAAGATCTCGTCGTACGGCATGCGCCCGCTGCCCGGCCGCCCCCTGCCGGGGTCGTCGGCGATCTGTACGTGGCCGAACCTGGCGCTGTGCCGGTCGATGAGCGACAGCACGTCCTCGCCCATCCGGTGCAGGTGGTAGAGGTCGGCCAGGAAGGCCACGTTCTCCCGGTCCACCTCGTCGATCAGCTCGAACGCCGCCCGCGACGACGTGATCGGATATTTCGGGTTCTCGTGGGAGTTGAGGGCTTCGACCACCACGGTCGCGCCGATGCCCGCCGCCGCGTCGGCCGCCCTGCGCAGGTTGGCCAGGGCCAGGGCCCGGTCGGTGCCCGGCTCGTTGCCGTACAGGGCGTTGAGCACGCCGCAGCCCAGCTCGCCCGCCAGCTGGACCGCCACGTCGATGTTGGCCTGGAACCGGGCGGAGCCGTCCGGCCTGGCCAGCAGGCCGCGCTCCCCCGCGGCCAGGTCGCCCGCGTCGAAGTTCAGTCCGGCGAGCCGGACGCCGGCGTCCTCGATGGCCTGCCGCAGCGCGCCCAGCTCTCTGCTCGACGGCTCCGGCCCGTCGAACGGCCACCACAGCTCCACGGCGTCGAACCCGGCCTTGGCCGCAGCGGCGGGGCGCTCCAGCATCGGCAGCTCGGTGAACAGGATGGAGAGGTTGACGTCCAATCTCATGACGGGATCGCCGAGCGCATGAGGCGGGCCGTCTCCGACGGGGTGCGGCCGACGCGGACGCCGACCGCCTCCAGTGCCTCCTTCTTGGCCTGGGCGGTGCCGGACGAACCGGACACGATCGCGCCCGCGTGCCCCATGGTCCTGCCCTCCGGCGCGGTGAAGCCGGCCACGTAGGCGACCACGGGCTTGGTGACGTTCGCGGCGATGTAGGCGGCGGCCCGCTCCTCGGCGTCGCCGCCGATCTCGCCGATCATGACGATGGCGTCCGTGCCGGGATCGTCCTGGAACGCCTGGAGGCAGTCGATGTGGGTGGTCCCGACGACGGGGTCGCCGCCGATGCCGACGGCGGTGGAGAAGCCGAGGTCGCGCAGCTCGTACATGAGCTGGTACGTCAGCGTGCCCGACTTCGACACCAGCCCGATGCGCCCGGCCGAGGTGATGTCGGCGGGGATGATCCCGGCCGACGACTGCCCCGGACTGATCAGGCCGGGGCAGTTGGGCCCGATGATCCTGGTCCGGCCGCTCGCCAGGGCGCGGAAGCGTACCGTGTCGTGCACGGGGACGCCCTCGGTGATGACCACGCAGAGCGGCACCCCGGCCGCGACGGCCTCCTCCACAGCCGGGCCGGTGAACCGGGGCGGCACGAACACGACCGAGACGTCGGCCCCGGTCTCCTCCATCGCCTCCGCGACCGAGCCGAACACGGGCACCGTGCGCTCGCCGAAGTCCACGGACCGCCCGCCCTTGCCGGGCGTGACCCCGGCCACGACGTCGGTGCCCGCGGCCAGCATGCGGGCCGTGTGCCTGGTGCCCTCCGCGCCGGTCATGCCCTGCACGAGCACCCGGCTCTCCTTGGTCAGAAAGATCGCCATCACGCACCTGCCGCGAGTCTGGCCGCCATCTCGGCGGCGCCGTCCATGGTGGAGACCTGCCGTACCGCCGGGTGCCTGGCGTCGCTGAGTATGCGCCGGCCCACCTCGGCGTTGTTGCCGTCCAGCCGTACGACGATGGGCCTGCCGAGGCCGCGCTCGCCGAGCAGCCCGAGCGCGGTGACGATGCCGTTGGCCACCGCGTCGCAGGCCGTGATGCCGCCGAAGACGTTGACCAGGACCGAGCGCACGTCGGGATCGGCCAGGATGATCTCCAGCCCGTCGGCCATGACCTGGGCGGACGCGCCGCCGCCGATGTCCAGGAAGTTCGCGGGAGGGGCCCCGGCTCCCGCGACCACGTCGAGCGTGCTCATGACCAGCCCGGCCCCGTTGCCGATCACCCCGACCTGCCCGTCCAGTTTGACGTAGTTCAGTCCCTTGGCTCTGGCGCGGGCCTCCAAGCCGTCCGAGGGCTCGTCGTGCTCCCGGGAGTGCCGGAACGCGGCGTTGTCGTCCAGGGTGACCTTGCCGTCGAGCGCCACGATGCGCTGGTCCGTGGTGCAGATCAGCGGGTTCACCTCGACGAGCAGGGCGTCCTCCTCGACCAGGACGCGCCACAGCCGCTCCAGCACCTCGGCCGCCTGGTCGGGCAGGCCCGCCTTGGCCGCCATCAGCCGGGCGGCGTCCGCGTCCACGCCTGTCACGGGGTCGATCGGCAGCTTCACCAACGCGTCGGGGTCGGTGGCCGCCAGCTCCTCGATCTCCATGCCACCCTGGCCGGACACCATCGCCAGGAATCCGCCCTCGGCCCGATCCACGAGGAAGGCCGCGTAATACTCCTCGAACGGCACAGTCGCGGCCTCGACCAGCACGCTGCGCGCGACGTGCCCCTTGATGTCCATCCCGATGACCCGCTCGGCCTCCGCCTCGGCGCCGACCGGGCCCGCCGCCGGCCTGATGCCGCCCGCCTTGCCGCGTCCGCCGGTCTTCACCTGGGCCTTGATGACGACGGGCGCGTTCAGCTCGGCCGCGATCTCGCGGGCCTCGGCCGGGGTGGCCGCGATCCTGCCTGGTGGGACGGGGATCCCGTGGCGCCCGAAGAGCTCCTTCGCCTGGTACTCGTACAGGTCCATTCGAGCCTCCTTTGTAGACGGTATACCGTATGGAAAAACCCTCGTCTAGGGTCTCGACAGCGGCTCGTCTACTGGATATCCCATACAGTATGGAGAATGCAGTTAAAGACTGGCGTGGGCGCTCGTACCTCCCCGGACCCGTCCCCGCCGACCGTACGCGCATGTTCTGGCTGGCCTGGGGCGCCATGGCGGCCATCAGTCCGCTCCAGTACGGTTACGCCGCCCTCCTCGCCAAGGAGCCCACCGGCCTCACCCTGCTGGCCGTCTGGATCGCCTGCCAGGCCGCGGGCGCCCTCCCCGCCCTCCACCTGGTACGGCGGGGCCGCCTCGGGGTCCGCGTCTGCCTGGCCGCCGGAGCCGCCCTGAGCGGCCTCGGCCTCGTGGCGGCGGCGGCGCCGAGCCACCCGGACCTCATCGCTCTCGTGAGCTACGCGCTGCTCGGCGGGCTGGGGGCCGGCCTGGTCTACGGGAGTTGCGGCGAGGTCGTCTCCTCCTGGTATCCGGAGCGGCCCGCCGCCCGGGTCGGCCTGATCACCGGCGCCTTCGGGTACGGCGCGGTGCCCGTACTGGTGTGGGCCGGTATCGCCCCCGAGGCCACGTCCACCGCCTTCCTGGTCGCCGCCGCCGTCGCCGTGGCGGTCATCGGCGCGGCGGCCCGGCACCTGCGGGTGGCTCCGGCACTGTGGTGGCCCGCGGACGTCGACCCGCGCTCGCACGCGCTGGACGCGGCAAGGCTGCGCACGACCCCGGAGGCGGCCAGGCAGTTCAGGCTGCCGCAGGCGCTGCGCACGCGGACGCTGCCCGCGCTGGCCCTGATCCTGACGTGCGCGGGCGCGGTGTCGGTCTTCGACGTGATCGTGGTCGCGGGCACGGGGTCGTGGGGTGCGGTCGCCTTGTTGGTGGCACTGAACGGGGCCAGCCGGTCGGTGGCCATGCGCTGCTCGGAGCTGTTCGGCCGGCGGCGCGTGCTCGCCGCCGTACTGACGTCACTCGCCGTCGGCCAGCTTCTCCTCGCTGCCGCCGCCTCGGGCGGCGAGCCGCTGCTGTGGCTGGGGGTCGTGGCCGCCGGGGTCGGGGGCGGGGCGTTCTATCCGCTGCTCGCCAGCCTGGTGCGGGAGTTCTTCGGCGCCGAGCGGGCGGGCGAGATCCACGCCGTCGTCTACAGCGCCAAGGCCCTGGCCGGGGTGGCGGCCGCCGCGCTGGCCCTGCTCGCCCTGAGCAGCCCCGTGACGGCGCTGGGCGTCGCCACCGCGCTCGCCACTCTGCCCGCCCTGGCCGCCCCACGCCTCCGCATTCCGGGCCTCCCCGCCACCATCCCCGCCTGACCCGGTCCTGTGATGAGACTCACGGTCGGGGATCATCCTTGGACGGTATGCTGTAGGCAGTCGACGAAAAACTTTAGTCCAGCCCTGGAGACGTGACATGTTGCTCTCGGATCAGGCCGGTCAGGCGACGGCCACGAAGATCGCCCGCCCTGCCACGCTCAGGGAGAGCGTCATCGAGGCTATCCAGGAGCTCATCGTCTCCGGGCAGCTCAAGCCGGGACAGCACCTGGTCGAGAGCGAGCTGGCCGAGCTGCTGGGAGTCTCCAGGCAGCCGGTCCGCGAGGCGCTGCAGCAGCTCAGCGGCGAGGGGTGGGTGGACCTGTTCCCCGGGCAGGGCGCGTTCGTGCACGTCCCGACGCTGGAGGAGGCCGACCAGCTGCTGGCCGTGCGCACCCTGCTGGAGACCGAGTCCGCCAGGCTCGCCGCCAAGCACGCGGGCGAGGACGGCGTGCAGCGGCTGCGGGCGCTGTGCGCCCGGGGCATCGCGGCGGTGGAGTCCGACGACGTCGAGGCGGCCGTGGCGACCAACTCCGAGCTGCACGCCCTGGTGACCGCCCTGTCGGGCAACAAGGTCCTCTCCGAGCTGGCCAGCCAGGTGGCCAGGCGGGTGCGGTGGTATCACACGCCGGTGGCCCGCCAGCGCGGCATGGCCTCGTGGGAGGAGCACACCTCGCTGATCGACGCCATCGAGGCGGGCGACGAGCGCCGTGCGGCGAAGATCATGCGCGAGCACACCGAGCACACCCGCGCCTCCTACCTGGCACAGCGCGAGAAGGAGCCGGTCGAGCCGGCGCCCAAGCCGGTGCGCCGGCGCCGCCCGCGGCAGCTCGGTTGACCTGACGTTCACAGAAGGCCACATGCTCCGAAACACCTCGGGTAGAGGGTGGAGTCATTGGAGGTGCATGACGATGAAGGCGTTCATCCGCTTTCTCCTTGGTGATCCCCCGGGCCAGGCGGCGGACGGCCGCGCGATCGGCCTGGGCCTGAGCACGGCGCTCAGGAAGCACTACTCCGCCGACGACGCGGACCGCTACCTGCGCGAGTGGGCCGCGGCGGAGCAGGACGTACGCGACTGCCGTCGGCACTGAGCCGCGGCAGGGGCCCCGTGCGGAGGCCGGCCCCGGCCGCGGCGTACTCAGCGCTCCACGGGCTCGGGCGCCACCCCCTCCGAGTCCGGCGTCGACGCCTTGGCGTCGCGAACCGATTTGATGAGGCTCAGCACCGTGGTGACGGCGAGGGTGCCGACGATGGCACCGAGAGACACCAGGATCGGGATCTCCGGCGCCCATGACACGCCGTCGTGGTGCAGGGCCTCGAGGATCAGCTTCACGCCGATGAAGGCCAGCACCACCGACAGCCCCTTGCTCAGGTAGACGAGCCGGTCGAGCAGCCCGCCGATGAGGAAGAAGAGCTGGCGCAGGCCCATGAGGGCGAAGGCGTTGGCGGTGAAGACCAGGTAGGGCTCCTTGGTGAGGCCGAAGATGGCCGGGATGGAGTCGAGCGCGAAGAGCAGGTCGGTGGTCCCGATGGCGACCATGACGATCAGCATCGGGGTGACCATCCTGCGCCCGTGGTGCACGGTGAGGCGGGCCCCGTGGTACGTGTCCGTCGTCGGGAGCACCCGGCGCACCGCGCGCAGGGCGATGTTCTCGGAGAACTCCGCCTCCTCGTCCTCGTGCCCGATCAGCTTCCACGCGGTGTAGACGAGGAAGGCGCCGAACACGTAGAAGAGCCAGTCGAACCTGGCCACCGCCTGCGCGCCGGCCGCGATGAACGCGCCCCGCATCCCCAGCGCCAGGATGATGCCGATGAGCAGCACCTTCTGCCGGTACTCCCGCGGCACCCGGAAGCGGCTCATGATCAGCAGGAAGACGAAGAGGTTGTCCACGCTGAGCGAGTACTCGGTGATCCACCCGGCGAAGAACTCGCCGCCGTGCGCGGGACCCCAGAGCAGCAGCAGGCCGACGCCGAAGGCCACGGCCAGGCCGACGTAGAACGAGACCCAGGCCACGCACTCCCTGATCGAGGGCGCGTGCGGCTTCCTGGCGACGATCCAGAAGTCCACCGCGATCACGAGCGCGAACCCGCCGATCGTGGCCAGCCAGATCCAGACGGGCAGGTTCACCGCCGCCCCCTTCGTGCGCGCAACAGCCCGGCATGCCGTAGGTAGACCTCGAGCAGCGCCTGGGCGAGGGGGTTCGCGCCGGCGCGGCGCATCAGCCAGTGCGGCATGAGCCGTTCGTGCAGCCAGACGAAGCCGATCGCGAAGCCGAGGCTCACCATCGCCTGGTACGCGAGGAACGGCAGCACGCCGTCGGCCAGGCCGATCCCGACCAGGCTCTCCTGCGCCAGCCGGGACACGGGGAAGGCCGCCACCCAGTACAGGCCGACGGGTGCGAAGGTGCCAGGACGGAACACGCCATGGCCGAGCAGCATGCCGTACAGGCCGCCGAAGAGGGCGAGCGGCACGGCGAGTGACAGTGCCGACAGCGCGGCCATCCCGGTGGGCTGCCCCGCGAACAGGGTCAGCCCACCGGCCATGGCTCCGGCGACGGCTCCGATCGACGCCCCCGGCAGGGCGAGTTCGAGGCTGTGCCGTCCGCCCATCAGCCCACGACCACGCCGTAGGCGAACAGGCTGTAGAACAGCATCCCGAGATAGAACACCGCTCCGCACCCGATGATCACGTTCGTCCACCACCTGGGTCTGATCGGCTTGGGCAGCATGCGGTTGTTCACCAGGAGCAGCGTCACGCAGTACGCCCCCATCGCGAACGTCGACAGGAACGCCAGCGTGTCCAGGATCCCGCTCGGCCCGTCGGCCGGCCCGAACAGCAGGATCAGGATGCCGAAGAGGATCACACCCCAGAGGAAGATCCCGTACAGACGCGACATGCCCAGCTTCTTCGCCCCAGGGACGAAGTTGTACGTCATGTCCGCCTGACCCCGGGAGAACGAGTCGAACAGCCCCAGAGTCGCGTTCAGGCCGATCAGCGCGATGAACCCGAGGAACACCCCGCCGAGCACCGAACTGCCCGCGTGCGAGACGGCATTGGCCATCGCGGTGAGCGCGACCTCGCGGTCGTCGCCCTGGATGGCCGCCCGCACACCCGGGTTCAGCCGCGCGGCCGACTGCGCGATCACCGTGAACGAGATCGTCACCATCATGGTGACGCCCCAGAACATCAGCAGCGCGTCGAACGTGACCCAGCGCCGCCAGCCCTTCCACTTGGCCATCTCGGCCTGGTCCTCGGTGTCGAACATGAACCCGCGCGCGGGCATCTCCTCTTCCTCGCCCGCGTGCCGCAGCCCGCGGACCTGCGGGATGTGCGCGCCCATACCGGCCCCGGAGTCACGAAGGTGCAGCGTGTACCACATCTGCTGCATGCCGGACGGGCCCGCGAAGGCGCATGCGCCCACGATGACCGGGAACCAGGCCGCCGACATGGCCTCGGACGGCAGGTAGCCGAAGGCGAACATGCCTCTGATCGTGTCGACCACGTCGCCCCAGGAGCCGACCATGGCCGCGACCACGGCCGTGCCGAGCACGAGCGCACCGATGAGCAGCGACAGCACGTTCTCCAGCACGTTGTAGATCACCTTGGCCAGGCTGAACACCACCCCGACCAGGATGAGCCCGACGATGGCCGTCACCATCCACGGGATGCCGGTGATCTCCTCGAACGCCGCCGCTCCCGCCGACAGGTGTCCCGGCCAGATGTAGACGGCGATCGCCACGATGAAGAAGAACCACATCAGCGGCTTGAACACCCGGGCCGCGCCGGAGAAGATGCTCTCCCCGGTGGCCATGGCGTACCGCGCCATCTCCAGCATCACCACGGCCTGCAGCGTGACGCCGATGAGGAACAGCCACCTGATCTCGGGCCCGAACAGCAGCACCAGCCTGGGCCACATGTACGACTCGCCCATGCCCACGCCCAGCGCGACGAGGAAGACCGTCGGCCCGAGAATGTGCACCGACGGAGGCGCGTCGGGCAGCTTCCTGATGGGCATCGGCTCGAGCCGGCCCGCTTTCCATACTCGTTCGTCCTGGACCGGCGGCGTGGCCGTCGCCGGTGGTGTATTCGATGTGTCCACCTACGGACCTCCTGGGGGGTTGTTGCTTCTCGTGCGCCCCGATTAGCCCCCTTGCCTGCGGCTGCTGCGCTCGGCTCTTAGCGCAGCAGCCCGGCAGCCCTGGCCCAGCGGTACTTCGCACCGAGGACCGCCACGGGCTTCTCCGTCGTGTACGGGTACGCGACCACGCCGTGCTCGAACAGGTACTCGCTGGCCTCCTCTACCTCGGTGTCGCCGGCCAGCGACGCCACGACCGGCTTGACGTTGCCCTTCGCCCGCTCCTCCGCCACCACGCGGGCGACGAGCTCGGCGAAGACCATCGGCGGCGTCACGATCGTGTGCCAGTAGCCCAGGACCAGCGCGTGGATGCGCTCGTCGGCCAGGCCGAGGCGGACCGTGTTCTCGTACGTGGAGGGTGGTTCGCCGCCGGTGATGTCGATGGGGTTGCCCGCCGCGCCGAACGGCGGGATGTAGGCGCGGAAGGCCGCGTCCAGGTCGGGCGGGATGTCCATGAGTGTCAGCCCGGCGTCCACGACGGCGTCCGACAGCAGCACGCCGGAGCCGCCCGCCCCGGTGATGATGACGACGTTCTCGCCCTTGGGGGCGGGCAGGACGGGCAGCGCGCGGGCGTACTCCAGCATGTCGTTCAGTCCCGGCGCGCGGACCACCCCGGCCTGCCGCAGGATGTCGTCGTACACCTTGTCGTCGCCGGCCAGCGCGCCCGTGTGCGAGCCCGCCGCCCGCGCGCCCATCGCGGTGCGGCCCGCCTTGAGCACGATGACCGGCTTCTGCCTGACGACCCTGCGCGCGGCCTCGACGAAGCCGCGCCCGTCCTTGAGGTCCTCCAGGTGCATGGCCACGGCCTTGGTGTTGTCGTCCTGCTCGAAGAAGGTCAGCAGGTCGTCCTCGTCCACGTCGGCCTTGTTGCCGACGCCGACGATGGCCGAGACGCCCATCTTGGTGGTGCGGCTGAAGCCCAGGATGGCCATGCCGATGCCGCCGCTCTGCGAGGTCAGCGCCACGCTGCCCTTGACGTCGTACGGGGTGCAGAAGGTCGCGCAGAGGTTCTCCGGCGTGTAGTAGTAGCCGTAGATGTTCGGCCCGAGCATGCGCACGCCGTGCCTGCGCGCGATCTCGACGATCTCCTTCTGGCCCTCGACGTTCCCCGTCTCGGCGAACCCCGACGGGATCATGACCGCGCCCGCCACGCCCTTCTGCCCCACCTCCTCCAGCGCGGGTGCCACGAACTTGGCGGGGATCGCGAACACGGCCACGTCCACGTCCCCTGGCACGTCCGAGATGCTCTTGTACGCGGTCAGCCCCATGATCTCGTCGGCCTTGGGGTTGATCGGGAAGATCTGGCCCTGGTAGCCGCCGTTGATGAGGTTGCGCATGACCGAGTTGCCGATCTTGCCGGCCTCGGCCGAGGCCCCGATCACGGCGACCGAGCGCGGCTTGAAGATCCGCGTCATCTGCCGGAGTATCTCCTCGCGCGGCAGCCGGCTGACCTCCGCGGGCCTGTCGCCGATGAGGATGCGCACGTCGGCGGCGACCGCGCCGTTCGCGTCGGCGAAGACCGGGTTGAGGTCCACCTCGACGATCTCGGGGAAGTCGGAGACCAGCCTGCCGACGCGCTCGATCAGCTCCGCGAGCGCCTCCCGGTCGGCGGGCTCGGCGCCACGGGCACCACGGAGCACTTCCGCCGCCCTGATGTCATCCAGCATCCCAAGGGCATCTTCACCCGAAACCGGGGCAAGCCGGAAGGTCACGTCCTTGAGCACCTCGACCAGGACGCCGCCCAGGCCGAACGCGATGACCTTGCCGAAGGTGGGGTCGGTGACGGCGCCGACGATGACCTCGTGGCCGCCGCCGACGAGCTGCTGCACCTGGACGCCGTCGATCTTTGCGTCGGGGTTGTAGGCGCGGGCGTTGGCCAGGATCGTGTCGTGACCGGCCCGGATCTCCTCCGCGATCTTGAGGCCGACCAGCACGCCGCCCGCGTCGGTCTTGTGCAGGATGTCCGGCGAGACGATCTTCAGAACGACCGGGAGGCCGATCTTCTCCGCGATCTCCGCCGCCTGGTCGGCCGAGGTGGCCAGCCCTTCGCCGGGGGTGGCGATGCCGTACTCCTCGCAGATCAGGCGGCCCTCGGGAGCCGTCAGGGCCGTGCGGCCCTCGGCGAGCGCCTTCTCGATGACTTCGCGGACTGCGCCTATGGTCGCGCTCCCTACGGGTCCTCCCTGGTTACGCAGGCTGCCGCTGTCGGACCCTACTCGCCGCTCCATTAGACGACTCCGTTCGTCTTGAGTTCGACCAGCTCGTCCGCGCTCACGCCGAGCTCGCCGTAGATCTCCTGGTTGTGCTCGCCGAGCAGGGGTGGGGTGCGGACCTCCACCGGCGAGTCCGACAGCTGCAGCGGGCTGCCGACGGTCACGAACTCGCCACGCTCCGGATGGTCGACCGTGACGACGATGCCCTCCTCGCGCAGGCTCTCGTCCTCGGCCAGCTCCTTGGTGGACAGGATCGGGCCGCACGGGATGTTCTCGGCGTTGAGCCGGTCGAGGACCGTCCACTTGTCGTGGCGGATCGTCCACTCCTCGATGAGCTGGAACATCTTGTCCAGCTTCGGCAGCCGCGCGTCCGGCGTCGCCCACTCGGGGTCGTCGGCCAGCTCGGGACGGCCGATGATGTCCGAGATCGGCTTCCAGCCGACCGGCTGCACGATGACGTAGATGTAGTCGTTCGGGCCGCCGGGCGCGCAGCGCACCGCCCAGCCGGGCTGGCCGCCGCCGCTGGCATTGCCGGAGCGCGGCACCTCGTCGCCGAAGGTCCTGTTCGGGTACTCGCGCAGCGGGCCGTGCGCCAGGCGCTGCTGGTCGCGGAGCTTGACGCGGCACAGGTTCAGCACGGCGTGCTGCATGGCCACCTGTACGCGCTGCCCGCGGCCGGTCTGCTCGCGCTGGTAGAGGGCGGCCAGGATGCCGGCCACCGTGTGGATGCCGGTGCCCGAGTCGCCGATCTGGGCCCCGGTGGCCAGCGGCGGGCCCTCCTCGAAGCCGGTGGTGCTCATCGAGCCGCCCATGGCCTGGGCGATCACCTCGTACGCCTTGAACTTCGCGTACCGGCCGGTGCCGAAGCCCTTGATCGAGGCGTAGATGAGGCGCGGGTTGAGCTCCTGGAGGCGGTCCCAGGTGAAGCCCATGCGGTCGACCGCGCCCGGGCCGAAGTTCTCCACCAGGATGTCGGCGCTCTTCACCAACTCGGTGAAGATCTCCTTGCCGCGCTCGCTCTTCATGTTGAGGGTGATGCTGCGCTTGTTGCAGTTGAGCATCGTGAAGTAGAGGCTGTCGACGCCCGGCAGGTCGCGGAGCTGCTGCCGGGTGATGTCGCCGGTCGGGGCCTCCAGCTTGACCACGTCGGCGCCCAGCCAGGCGAGCAGCTGGGTGCAGGACGGGCCCGACTGGACGTGGGTCATGTCGAGGACGCGGACACCTTCGAGAGCCTTCATCTGGCGCTCCCTCACTTGTACATGGTCTGGTTCATGGTTCCGGGGGCGTAGACCTCCGGATCCACCCACACGTTGATCAGCGAGGGCTTGCCCGACTCCCTGGCCCGCTCCAGCGCGGGGCGGATCTCGGCCGGGTCGCGCACCTCCTCGCCGTGGCCGCCGAGCAGCTTGGCGAAGTCGCCGTAGCGGATGTCGCCGAGGGTGTTGCCGACGCGGGCGCGGTCCTCGCCGTACTTGGCGGCCTGGCCGTACCTGATCTGGTTCATGGACGAGTTGTTGCCGATGACCCCGATGAACGGCAGGTCGAAGCGGACCATGGTCTCGAAGTCCCACCCGGTCAGGCTGAACGCGCCGTCACCGAACAGGCAGAGCACCTCCTTGTCGCGCCGTGCCTGCTTGGCGGCCATCGCGAACGCCATGCCGACGCCGAGCGTGCCGAGCGGCCCAGGGTCCATCCAGTGACCCGGCGACTTGGGCTGTACGACCTGGCCCGAGAAGGTGACGATGTCGCCGCCGTCGCCGATGTAGATCGTGTCCTCGGTGAGGAACTCGTTGATCTCGTGGACCAGGCGGTACGGGTCGATGGGCTGGGCGTCCGAGAGCTGGCGGGGCAGGCGCTTCTCGTACGCCTGGGTCTCGACGGCGCGCAGCTCGTCCATCCACTCCTTGCGCTTGGCGCCCGCGTTCTCGATGCGGCCGCTGGCGGCCTGGGCCGCCGCCGCGAGGATGAGGCCCGCGTCGCCCACGATCCCCAGGTCGATGTCCCGATTTTTCCCGACAGTGCGGTAGTCGAGGTCGATCTGGACCACGGTGGCGGTCGGCGAGAGGCGCTTGCCGTAGCCCATCCTGAAGTCGAACGGGGTGCCGACGATGATGATCAGGTCGGCGTTGGTGAAGGCGTACCTGCGGCTGAGCTGGAAGTGGTGCGGGTCGCCCGGCGGGAGCGTGCCGCGGCCCGAGCCGTTCATGTACGCGGGCACGTTCAGTGCCCGGACGAAGTCGGTCGCGGCGTCGGTCGCCCGGCACGTCCACACCTGGCTCCCGAGCAGGATGCACGGCTTCTCCGCGTGTGCCAGCAGGTCCGCCAGCCGCTCGATCGCCTCGGGGTCCCCCTGCTGGCGCGTGGAGGCCCGGTACTGCCCGGCCTTGGGGATGCGGGCCTTGTCCAGGGGGACCTTCGCGTCGAGCACGTCACGCGGGATCTCCAGGAACGACGGCCCGGGAGCGCCGTGGTAGCACTCGCGGAAGGCCATCGACACGATGTCGGCCACCCGTTCCGTGCTGGGCACCGTGGCGGCGAACTTCGTGATCGGGGTCATCATGTCCACGTGCGGCAGGTCCTGTAGCGAGCCCATCTTGTGCTGGCTCAGCGCTCCCTGGCCGCCGATCAGCAACATGGGGCTCTCCGCGCGGAAGGCGTTGGCCACGCCGGTGACCGCGTCGGTCGTGCCCGGTCCCGCGGTGACGACCGCGCAGCCGGGCTTGCCGGTGATGCGCGCGTAACCGTCCGCCGCGTGCGCGGCTACCTGCTCGTGGCGTACGTCGATGACCTCGATGCCCTCATCGACGCAGCCGTCGTAGATATCGATGATGTGGCCGCCGCAGAGCGTGTAGATCACATCCACGCCCTCGGCCTTGAGTGCCTTGGCTACGAGATGACCGCCAGAGATCGTTTCCGACATCATGCCACCTTTCCCGGCGCTGTCTTCCGCATACTGCATACCGTATGAACGCAATGGTTACTCCCTCCCGATCGGCCTGTCTAGCCCCCATGGGGCAACTCGATCAGCTCGACCTGCTCACCGGCCCACCCGGGCGGGACCACGGCCAGCGCGTCCGCCAGGGCCGCTCCCCACAACGAGCCTGGCCGGTCGTGTCCCACGGGCACCGCACCCCGGCCCGACCTCCTGACCGGCACCAGCCGGGTGTCCCTTTCGTGCGCCCGCACGGCTCCGGCCAGCGCGGACGTCTCCTTGCGCGCGGTCGTCCCGGCCAGTTCGCGCAGGATGGGGGCGAGCAACGTGAGCGCCGCGCCGAGCGCCGCGAACGGGTTGCCCGGCAGGCCCACGACCAGCGGTCCTGCCGGCAGCCTGGCCAGGAGCTGCGGGTGCCCGGGGCGCACGGCGACGCCGTCGATGAGCACGTCGGCGCGGAGACCGGCGAGCACGGCCCGGAGGTGGTCGGCCGGGCCTTTGGACGAGGCGCCGCACACGACGACCACGTCAACGGCCGCCGCGTTCGCCAGCGTGATGTGCAATGGGCTCGGGCCGTCGGGCAGCCGGTCCGTGCTCGCCACCCGGCCGCCCGCCCACTCCACCAGACCCGGCAGGAACGGGCCGATGGCGTCGCGCACCCGGCCCGGCGCGGGGAGCCCTTCGTGCACGACCTCGTCGCCCGTCACCAGCACCGCCACGCGCGGCTTCGGACGTACCAGCAGCTCGTCATGGCCGAGTGCGGCGGCCAGCCCGAGGGTCACCGGGGTCACCACCGCGCCCGCCCCGAGCACCACGGCGCCCTCGGCGATGTCCTCGCCGCGCCGCCGGATGTGCCGCCCCGCCTCCACGACGCCGTCCACCCACACCGGCGGCACCTCGGTCGCGTGCTCGTAGGGCAGCACCGCCGACGCCCCCTCGGGTGTCGGAGCGCCGGTGGCGATCTCCACTGCCTCCCCAGCTCGTAGCTCATCTCCGTAGCACGCGCCACCTGCCAGGACACGGCCCACCATCCGCCACGGTCCGGCACCCGCCACCGCGTAGCCGTCCATCGCCGCGACGTCCACTCCCGGCACCGCCACCAGCGCAGTCAGCGGCTCGGCGAGGCGGCAGCCGAGCGCCTCCGAAAGCAGCACCGACGTCGGCTTCAGCGGCGCCACGGAGTCCACCGCCAGGGCGCGCGCGGCGGCCCAGGTCGTCGTCTCCACCTGCGAAACGGTCATGGGCATGCTCCTTGACCCGCGTTTTTCCATACTGTATACCGAATGCACTATCCGACGCGAGAACGGAGCGCAGCATGCAGGTCGCTGTTCTTGGCGCCGGCGCCATCGGCGCATACGTGGGGGCCGCCCTCCACCGGGCGGGAGTCGAGGTGCACCTCATCGCGAGAGGCGAGCACCTGGAGGCGATACGCCGCGCCGGTGTGCGGGTGCTCACCCCCAGAGGCGACTTCACCGCCCATCCCCATGCCACCGACGACCCCGCCGAGGTCGGCCCGGTGGACCACGTCTTCCTGGGTCTCAAGGCGAACAGCTACGCCGCCGCGGGCCCCATGATCAAGCCGCTCCTGCACGAGAGCACGAGCATCATCGCCGCGCAGAACGGCATCCCGTGGTGGTACTTCCACCGGCTCAGAGGCCCTTACGAGGGCTACCGCATCGAGAGCGTCGACCCGGGCGGCGCGGTCACGGCCGCGCTGCCCCTTCATCGTGCCGTCGGCTGCGTCGTGTACGCCGCCACCGAGATCGAGCGCCCCGGCGTGATCCGTCACCTGGAGGGCACCCGCTTCTCCATCGGCGAGCCGGACGGCCGGCTCACCGAGCGGTGCGCCGACTTCAGCCAGGCCGCGATCGAGGGCGGGCTGAAGTGCCCGGTGGAGCGCGACCTGCGAAAAGACGTCTGGATCAAGCTCATGGGCAACATCGCCTTCAACCCGATCAGCGCCCTGGCCAGGGCGACGATGGCCGGGATCTGCCGCCATGACGGCGCGCGGGAGCTGGTCGTGGCCATGATGCGGGAGACCGTCGAGGTGGCCGGGAGGGTCGGCTGCGATCCGGGGATCTCGATCGAGCGCCGCCTGCGGGGCGCGGAGAAGGCGGGCGAGCACAAGACCTCCACGCTCCAGGACCTGGAGAAGGGCAAGCCGCTGGAGCTGGACGTGCTGCTGGCGGCGGTGGTCGAGCTGGCCGACCTCACCGGCGCCGAGGTCCCGACGCTGCGCGCGATCCACGCGGTGAGCGACCTGCTCAACGCGAACCTTGTCCGCGCGGTATAGCGGGAATACCGTAGCCTGTATACAGAATGGAGGGATCATGAGCTATGACCGCCTGACCCATCCACTGGTGCGCGAGAACGGCGTGCTGCGCAGAGCGACCTGGGACGAAGCGCTCGAGCGGGCGGCGGAGGGCTTCCGCCGCAACATCGCCAGGCACGGCCCCGACAGCTTCGCCATGCTGTCGTGCGCCCGCTCCACCAATGAGATGAACTACGTCGGGCAGAAGTTCACCCGCGTGGTGGTGGGCACCAACAACGTGGACTCCTGCAACCGCACCTGTCACGCGCCGAGCGTGGCGGGGCTGTCGGCGGTGTTCGGCAGCGGTGGCGGCACCTCCTCCTACCAGGAGGTGGAGGACACCGATGTGATCGTGATGTGGGGCTCGGCGGCGCGCAACGCCCATCCCATCTTCTTCCAGCACGTGCTGAAGGGCATTCACAACGGCGCGCGGATGTTCGCGGTGGACCCGCGCCGCACCGGCACCGCCCAGTGGGCCGACCTGTGGCTGGGGCTCAACGTGGGCACCGACATCCCCCTCGCCCACGCGGTGGCCAGGGAGATCATCCACGCCGGGCTGCACAACGAGGCGTTCATCGAGCGGGCCACGGTCGGTTTCGAGGAGTTCAAGCAGTCGGTCGAGCCGTGGACGCTGACCGCCGCCGAGCAGGTCACCGGCGTGCCCGCCGCCGCCGTCCGCGAGCTGGCCCACGCCTACGCCCGCGCCGACCGCGCCCAGCTGTGCTGGACGCTCGGCATCACCGAGCACCACAATGCGACGGACAACGTACGGGCCCTCATCAACCTGGCCCTGCTCACCGGCCACGTCGGCCGCTACGGCTCGGGCCTGTCACCGCTGCGCGGTCAGAACAACGTGCAGGGCGGCGGCGACATGGGCGCCATCCCCAACCGCCTGCCCGGCTTCCAGGACATCCTCGACCCGGACACCAGGGCGCGCTTCGAGAGCGTGTGGGGCAGGCAGATCCAGCCGCGTTACGGCCTCAACCTCACCCAGATGCTGGAGGCGATGGCCGAGGGCGAGGTGACCACCTGCTACCTCATCGGCGAGAACCCCGTGCAGTCCGAGGCCGACTCGCTGGCCTGCATCAAGCGCCTGTCCATGCTCGACCACCTGGTCGTGCAGGACATCTTCCTCACCAAGACCGCCCAGATGGCCGACGTCATGCTGCCTGCCAGCGCCGCCTGGTGCGAGGCGGACGGCACGTTCACCAACAGCGAGCGCCGGGTCCAGCGGGTGCGCAAGGCCGTGGACCCGCCGGGCGAGGCGCGCGACGACATCTGGATCATGTGCGAGATCGCCCGCAGGCTGGGCCACGACTGGCACTACGACGGCGCGGAAGAGGTCTGGAACGAGCTGCGCGCCCTGTCGCCGCAGCACCACGGGATGACCTACCAGCGGCTGGCCGACCTGCAGGGCATCCAGTGGCCCTGTCCGTCGGAGGACTCGCTGGAGCCGCCCTACCTGCACGGCAGGCTGTGGGAGAGCGACCCGGTCAAGCGGGGCGTGCCGGCGCCGTTCGCGGTGCTGCGCCACTCGCCGCCGGTGGACCTGCTGGACGAGGAGTATCCGCTGCGGCTGACGACCGGGCGGCGGCTCGACTCGTACAACACGGGCGTGCAGTCCTCCGGGTTCGCCTCTCCCCTGCGCCGCGGCGAGACCGTGGAGCTCTGCCCCGAGGACGCCGAGCGTCTCGGCGTGGTCGCGGGCGAGGAGGTGCGGATCAGCTCGCGGCGCGGGTCGGTGGTCGCGCCGGTGTTCATCGACCCCGCCCTGCGGCCGGGGCTGGTGTTCATGACCATGCACTTCCCGGACGAGGTGGACACCAACTCGCTCACCATCGAGGCCACCTGCCCGATCGCGGGCACGGCCGAGTTCAAGGCGGCGGCCGTACGCGTCGAGAAACTCGTGAAGGCCGGGTGATCAGATGGATCTGAGGTTCCGCGGCGCCGAGCCGTCCGAGGAGGAGCGCGCGGCGGTCGACGCCCTGCTCGGGCCGCCCGCCACCGCATGGGAGGGCGGCTCGAGGACCGAGACCGACCTGCGGGTCGCGGCCCGCGCCGAGTCGCAGCGCGACCTGCTGCTGCCCGCCCTGCACGCGGTCAACGACCGCGTCGGCTGGATCAGCGAGGGCGCGCTCGAGTACATCTGCCGCCGCCTCACCGTGCCGCCCGCCGAGGCGTACGGGGTGGCCACGTTCTACTCGCTGTTGTCCATGGAGCCGCGCCCGAAGCGCGTGCTGCACGTCTGCACCGACCTGGCCTGCCAGGCGAAGGGCGGGGAGGACGTACGCAGGCGGGTCGAGGAGGCGCTCGGCCCGCAGGGCACGTCATGGCACGAGAGCCCGTGCCTGGGCCTGTGCGAACGCGCCCCCGCCGCGCTCGCCCTGGAGGCGGGCACACCCCCGAAGGCCCAGGTGTACGCCCCCGCGCACGCCCCGTCCTTGGACGGACCCACCCCCAACGGCAGCACCCCCGGTCTCGACGTGGCGGGCGACGCCCCGGTGAAGGACGCCGTGCCGCAGGCCGGGCAGGACGGGCTGGTCCTGCTCAGGCGGGTCGGCACGACCGATCCGGTGAGCCTGGACGACTACCGGGCGAGCGGGGGGTACACCGCGCTGCGCAGGGCGTTCGAGCTGGGCCCCGCCGGGGTGATCCGGGAGGTGCTGGAGTCGGGGCTGGTCGGCAGAGGCGGCGCCGCGTTCCCGACCGGCCGCAAGTGGGACGCCACCGCCCGCCAGCCCGACCACCCGCACTACCTCGTCTGCAACGCCGACGAGAGCGAGCCGGGCACGTTCAAGGATCGGGTCATCATGGAGGGCGACCCGTACGCGCTGGTCGAGGCCATGACGATCGCCGGCTACGCCACCGGCTGCGCCAAGGGCTACCTCTACATCAGGGGCGAGTACCCCCGGGCGGCCGCACGCCTCCAGCACGCCATCGCGACCGCCCGCGCGCGGGGCCTGCTCGGCGACGACATCCTCGGCAAGGGGCTGTCGTTCGACATCGAGCTGCGCAGAGGCGCGGGCGCGTACATCTGCGGCGAGGAGACCGCGATCTTCAACTCCATCGAGGGGAAGCGCGGCGAGCCGCGTAGCAAGCCGCCGTTCCCCGTGGAGAAGGGGCTGTTCGGCAAGCCGACCGTGGTCAACAACGTCGAGACGCTGGTCAACGTGCTGCCGATACTGGAGCGTGGCGCCCAGGCGTACGCGGCGGCCGAGCCCAAGCTGTTCTGCGTCTCGGGCGCGGTCGAGCGGCCCGGCGTGTACGAGCTGACGTTCGGCGCCACCTTGCGCGAACTGCTGGAGCTGGCCGGGACCACGGGCACGACCAGGGCGGTGCTGCTCGGCGGCGCCGCCGGCGCGTTCGTCACCGACCTGGACATCCCGCTCACCTTCGAGGGCACCAGGAACGCGGGGGCCACGCTCGGCTCCGGCGTGGTGCTCGTCATCGACGACACCGTGGACCTGAAACGGCTCCTGCTGCGCATCGCGGAGTTCTTCCGCGACGAGTCCTGCGGCCAGTGCGTGCCCTGCCGGGTGGGCACCGTACGGCAGGAGGAGGCCCTGCACCGCCTGTCGCGCCGGGTCTCCCCGAGCCTCCCGCGCCGGGACGACGACCCCGATCTCGTGCTGCTGCGCGAGGTCGGACAGACCATGCGCGACGCCTCGATCTGCGGCCTGGGACAGACCGCCTGGAACGCCGTCGAATCCGCCACCGACCGCCTGGGGGTGTTCAGATGATCCCGCTCCAGCCGCCCCGGCGGCTCATCGACGTGCAGATCGACGGGGAGGACGTACGCGTTCCTGAAGGGTCGACGATCCTCGACGCCTGCCAGACGGCGGGCAAGGACATCCCCACCCTCTGCTACGGCGACACGCTCACACCGAAGAACGCCTGCCGCGTCTGCGTCGTGGAGGTGGAAGGCGCGAGGACGCTGGCGCCCGCCTGCTCCAGGAAGGCCGAGCCCGGCATGAAGGTCGGCACCGACACCGAGCGGGCCAGGCAGAGCCGCAAGGTGGTGCTGGAGCTGCTGGGCTCCTCGGTGGACCTGTCGACCACCCCCCGCGCCGCCGAGTGGACCGCGGAGTACGGCGCCGACCCGTCGCGGTTCGGCGACGGCGCGGCCACGGTCGAGCAGCCCGCCAAGGTGGACAACGACCTCTACGTACGCGACTACAGCAAGTGCATCCTCTGCTACAAGTGCGTGGACGCCTGCGGCGACCAGTGGCAGAACACCTTCGCCATCGGCGTCGCCGGCCGGGGCTTCGACGCGACGATCTCCACGGAGTTCGACGCCCCGCTCACCGACTCGGCCTGCGTCTACTGCGGCAACTGCGTCGAGGTGTGCCCGACGGGCGCGCTGTCGTTCAAGACGGAGTTCGACATGCGGTCCGAGGGCACCTGGGACGAGTCGAAGCAGACGGAGACCACCACGGTCTGCAGCTACTGCGGGGTCGGCTGCAACCTGACTCTGCACGTGCAGGAGAACAAGATCGTCAAGGTGACCTCGCCGCACGACAATCCGGTGACCAAGGGGAACCTCTGCGTCAAGGGCCGCTTCGGGTTCGGCTATGTCTAGGGTCGCGGTGAAACGGTGGATCCTCCGGGTCCAGGACACCGCCCGCACCACCAGGATCGACTCGCTGGCCGCCGAGGAACCGCTGGAGATCCGGCTCGACGGGACGCCGCTGACGGTCACCATGCGCACCCCCGGTGACGACTTCGACCTGGCCGCCGGGTTCCTGGTCAGCGAGGGGGCCGTGGGCTCGGCGGACGACATCGCCACGATCCGCTACTGCGCGGGCGCGACGGTGGACGGCGGGAACACGTACAACGTCCTCGACGTGCGGCTGGCGCCCGGCGTCGAGGCGCCCGCGCCGCGCAACTTCTACACCACGTCCTCCTGCGGCGTCTGCGGCAAGGCGTCGCTGGAGGCGGTGCGCACCGTGGCTCGCTGGAGCGCCGGCGACGACCCGGTCGAGCTGGCGCAGTCCGTCGTCGTCACCCTGCCGGACCGGCTGCGTGCGGCCCAGCGGGTGTTCGACAGAACCGGGGGCCTGCACGCGGCCGGCCTGTTCACGGCCGACGGCGAGCCGCTGTGCGTGCGCGAGGACGTGGGCCGGCACAACGCGGTGGACAAGCTGATCGGCTGGGCGCTGCGCGACGGCCGGCTCCCGCTGCGGGGCACCGTGCTGATGGTGTCGGGCCGGGCCTCGTTCGAGCTGGTGCAGAAGGCTGTCATGGGCGGGGTCCCGGCTCTCGCCGCGGTCTCGGCGCCGTCGTCGCTCGCGGCCGAACTGGCCGCGGAGGAGGGGCTGACGCTCATCGGGTTCCTGCGCGGAAACTCGATGAACGTCTACGCCGGCGAGCGCCGCTTGGACATCACCCTGGGCGCCGGCAACGGCTCAGCCGGCGCACGCCAGCCGGGGTGATGGCGGGGTGCCGTACGGCGCGCCTGGCCCCCAGCCGCCGTCGGCATCCCGATTTTGACAACCGTTTTCATTTTGGCCCATACTGACTCACATGATGTCAGGATTTTCCCGGTCGTACGCTGCTGGTTTGCTGGCCGGAGCCACTCTCCTCACCACTGCCGCCTGCGGCTCGGGCTCCGCTGAAACCGTCTCGGGAGACCGGCCCGAGGTGGTGGCCGCGTTCTACCCGCTCCAGTGGCTGACCGAGCAAGTGGGGGGATCCGACGCGCACGTCACGGGCCTGACCGCGCCCGGCGTGGAGCCGCACGACCTGGAGCTGGGCATCCAGCAGGTGAGCGAGCTCCAGAAGGCCGCGCTCACCGTCTACATCAAGGGCGTCCAGCCTGCCGTGGACGACGCGGTGGACGCGGACACGAGTTTCGACGCCGCGACGGCCGTCAAGACGCTCCCCTCTCACGGGGGCGGGGAGCACGAGGTCTCGTACGACCCGCACCTCTGGCTCGACCCGTCCCGCCTGGCCACCGTCGCCACCAAGCTCGGCGAGCGCCTGGCCGCCGCCGACCCGCCGCACGCGCAGGCGTACCAGGATCGCGCCGCCAAGACGGCGAGCGCGCTGGGAGCGCTCGACCAGGAGTTCGCCAAGGGCCTGAGCACGTGCAAGACCAAGACGCTGGTCACCGCGCACGAGGCGTTCGGCTACGTGGCCGACCGTTACGGGCTCAAGCAGGTCGGCATCACGCTCGACCCGGAGACCGAGCCGTCGCCCACGCGCATCTCCGAGGTGGCCAAGCTGGCCAAGTCCGAGGGCGTGACCACGATCTTCACGGAGTCCCTGGTCAGCCCCAAGGTCGCCGAGGTGCTCGCGAACCAGGTCGGCGCGAAGACGGCGGTGCTCGACCCGCTGGAGAGCAAGCCCTCCGGCGACTACCTGTCCGCCATGCGCGATAACCTCAAAACCCTTCAAACAGCACTGGGGTGTACGGCATGAGCGAAACGGCCTTCGCGATGACCGACGGCCGGGTCTCCTTCGATGGCAAGCCCGTCCTTCGCGGGATCGATCTGACCGTCTGCCCTGGAGAGGTCGTGGCCCTCCTGGGCGCCAACGGCTCGGGCAAGTCGACGCTGGTCCGCGCGCTGCTCGGCCTCACGCCGCTGTCCGGCGGCACGACCCTGGTGTACGGCTCCCCGCCCGGCAGGTTCCGCGACTGGTGGCGCATCGGCTACGTGCCGCAGCGGCTGCACGTCGGCGGCGGCGTGCCCGCCACCGTGCGGGAGGTCGTGGCCTCGGGCCGCATCGCCAGGCAGAGCCGGCTCCGCAGGACCAGCCCGGCCGACAGGGCCGCCGTGGCCCACGCGCTGGAGGCCGTCCGGCTGGCCGACCGCGCTGACGACCCCGTCCAGTCGCTGTCCGGCGGGCAGCAGCAGCGGGTGCTCATCGCCCGCGCGCTGGCCGGGGAGCCGGACACGTACGTGATGGACGAGCCGACGGCGGGCGTGGACGCCGGGACACAGCAGTTGCTGGCCGACACGCTGGCCGGGCTGGTGCTCGACGGCAAGACGGTGGTGCTGGTCGCGCACGAGCTGGGGCCGCTGGAGCCGATCATCACGCGCGGCGTGGTGATCCGCGAGGGCCGCGTCGCGCACGACGGCCGCCCGCCGCGCCCGGAAGGCGACTGCGCCAGGCCAGGCCACGAGCACCAGCACCCGCACGCCGCGGCCCCGGCCGCGGGGCCGCTGACGGGCTGGCAGGGAGACGCATCATGATCATGGAACTTCTCCAGGAGCAGCTCTTCCAGCTCGCCCTGGTCGCCGCGCTGCTGGTGGGCCTCTGCGCACCCGCCGTGGGGACGTTCATCGTGCAGCGCCGGCTCGCCCTGCTGGGCGACGGCATCGGCCACGTGGCGCTGACCGGCGTGGCCCTGGGCTTCCTGACGGGCACGGCACCCGTGCTCACGGCCGTGATCGTCTCGGTTGTCGGGGCGGTGGCCATCGAGCTGGTCAGGGCCCGCGGGCGGACGAGCGGCGACGTGGCGCTCGCGCTGCTCTTCTACGGCGGGATCGCGGGCGGCGTCATGCTCATGGGCATCGCGCCCGGCGGCAGCAACGCCAAGCTGAACTCGTACCTGTTCGGCGCCATCGCCAGCGTGACCCCTCAGGACATCTGGGTGATCGGCGCGCTGGCCGTCGCCGTGATCGCGGTGGTCGTGATCTTCGGCAGGGAGCTGTTCGTCCTCTGCCAGGACGAGGAGATGGCCAGGGCGAGCGGCCTGCCGGTGCGCTTCCTCAGCCTGCTGATCGCGGTCACGGCCGCGCTGACCGTGGTGATCGCCATGCGCGTGGTCGGGCTGCTGCTGGTCAGCGCGTTGATGGTGATCCCGGTGGCCACCAGTCAGCAGCTCACGCGGGGGTTCCGCACCACGATGGGGCTGGCCATGCTGTTCGGGGTGCTCGCCTCGGTGGGTGGCCTGCTGGCCTCCACCTACTCGGCCAAGGTGCCGCCCGGTGCGGCGATCGTGCTTCTTGCTCTCGCCGGCTTCGTCCTGGCGCTCGGGATCGGTAGATTCGTACGGCGAGGCCGTACCCAGGAGTCGACAGTGAGCGAGAGAGCCAAGTTGCGCACGGAGGAGGCCGCATGACGACGAGACGCGATGCCGTGCACGACACCCTCCGCAGGAGCGAGGGCTTCCGCAGCGCGCAGGACGTCTATGCCGAGATGCGCCTGCACGGCGCCAAGATCGGCCTGACCACCGTCTACCGCGCCCTGCAGGCCCTGGCCGACGGCGGCCAGGTCGACGTGCTGCGCACGGACGAGGGCGAGTCGGTCTACCGCGCGTGCGCCAGCGACGCCCATCACCACCACCTGGTCTGCCGTCGCTGCGGCCACACGGTGGAGGTGGCCGGTCCTGCGGTCGAGCGGTGGGCGGAGGCCGTCGGGAGCGAGCACGGCTTCACCGGGATCACCCACACGGTGGAGGTCTTCGGCACCTGCTCCTCATGCTCCTCGGTCCCGGCCAAGGTGGGCTGAGCCCCCCTTCACGCCACCTTCGACAGCTCCTCGTCGTGGACTTGCCTGGCCTGAGCACGGCGGCCGGAGCCGTACAGGACGCCGAGGACGACCACCAGGCACCCGGCGAGCTGCAGGACCGACGGTCGCTCGCCGAGCGCCACCGCTGACAGCGCCACGGTCGTCATGGGCTGGATGAGCAGCAGCAGCGCGGTGAGCGCGGCGGGCTGGCGCGGCAGCGAGAACGTGATCAGCGACCAGCCCAGCACCTGCGGCCCCAGCGCGAGCAGCAGCAGCCATCCGTGCGCCGGCCACTCGGGCACGAGGTCGGCGCCCCCGAAGAGCGGGCTGAGCGCGGCGATGGCCACGGTGGCGACCACGGTCGCGTGTGCCAGCGGCCCGGCTGCCCGCTCGGGCCCGGCCTTCATCAGCAGCAGGAACGCCGCATAGGAGACAGACGTGGCAATCCCGGCCCACACCCCCATGACCGGATCGCTCCCGTAGGCGGCGCTGTCGAACATCCCGGAGATGAGCACCACCCCGGCGAACACCACCGGTGTGGCGATCATCATCCGCGTGGACGGCCGCTCACGGAACAACGCCCACGCCGCGAAAGCCACGAGGAAGACCTGAAGGTTCCCCAGCACGGTGGCCAGCCCCGCGCCCACGTACTCGATCGCGTGGTGCCAGAACAGCAGGTCGAGCGCGAACACCACCCCTGCGAGCCAGGCGAGGACGAGCCCCTTGACGGGCATCGGCCCCAGTCTGCGCCGCTCCAGCCAGGCCAGCACGAGCATGGGCGGCACGGCGTACGCACAGCGGAACAATGCCGACGTGGCCGGCGATACACCTGATAGCCGGACCAACGGGCCGGAGGTGGAGATGATGAGCGCACCGGCTATCGCGACCAGCACGATACGGCGATGTGCACTCATGGAGACCCCCGAACGCCCATGCAGCAGATACAGTTCGACCACGCTAGAACCCGGCGCGGACAGGAGTCAACATGCCGTTTGGCCATGACATGGTGCATTCTTTGGCCACCGTTGTCGAACTGGTCAACACTTCGCCGTCCACGGGCGGCGAAGAGGGCCTGGCCGGCCTGGCCGAGTTGCAGGCGTTCGTGGAGTCCCGCCAGATCAGCGGCGTGACCAAGCTGACCCCCCGCGACCTGGGCCACGTGCGGATGGTGCGGGAGGCGTTCCACCGGGTCTTTACGGCCCCCGACCAGCCCACGGCGGTCCGCACGCTGAACGCCCTGCTGTCGGAGACCCGCATCACGCCCCGCCTGACAGAACACGACGGCCACCCGCTCCACATGCACTACTTCGCCGCCGACGCGACGCTGGCCGAGCACGTGGCGGCCGACTGCGGGGTGGCCCTGGCCCACCTGCTGGTCGAAGGCGAGGTCGAACGGCTGCGCACCTGCTCGGCCCCCGACTGCGACCGCGTCTTCGTCGACGAGTCCCGCAACCGGTCCCGGGTCTACTGCGACAGCCGGACGTGCGGCAACCGCATGCACGTGGCCGCCTACCGCGCCCGGCGCCGCGCCTAGAGGAGCGGGCGTTCAGCTCCTGGTGCCGAAGTACGCGCGCCCGGAGAAGTAGTACTCGCTGTCCGACGCCGCCCGGCCGCACACTCCGTCGAGCACCTGCGCAGAGATCTTCACGTCTTCACCATTCCGACGCCTTCTCTCCTTGCGCCTTCCAGCCGCTATTCGCCGGCCCGACTTTGCGCACCGTGGCGTCCGAGCCGGCGATGCCGCCTCCGATGACCAGCGCGCTGCCTGTCGCCGTCGTCGAGCCCTCCCGAACGCTTGGGTTGAGCCGGTGGCGACATCCGGCCGGTACGTCGTAATAGTTGGTATCACTTAGTTGGTGTTGACTATATAGGGCTGACTAGTTCATCCTGAGCAAGGAACAGAGGGAGTGTGGACAGGACAGTGATGAAGCAGCGCAAGGTGACCAACCCGCTGGCGTTGGCGGTGCTTGCAGAGCTGACGGCCGAGCCCATGCACCCCTATGAAATCGGACGGCGCCTCAAGGGACACAACACCGACCAGTCCATCAAATACAACCAGGGCTCGCTCTACATGGTCGTCAAGCAACTGACCAAGGCAGGCTTCATCGCTTCCCAGGAGACAGTGCGTGACACGTTGCGACCTGAGCGCACCGTCTACGCCCTCACAGAGAAGGGCAGGCACGAGCTGTTCGACTGGCTGAGCGACCTGATCGCGCAGCCGGTCAACGACTATCCCCAGTTCGGGGTGGCCTTGTCGCTCATGAGCGTCCTGCCGCCCGCCGAGTCGGTCCGGCTGCTCACCCAGCGGCTGGAACGCCTCACCACCCAAGCCGAGCAGATCCGTCAGAGCAGGCAGAGCGCCGGCGACGACGGGGTCCTGTGGGTGTTCTTGATCGACGACGACTTCCGGCTCTCCCTGCTGGAAGCCGAGCGTCAGTTCGTCACTGAGCTCATCGAGTCATTCAAGCAGCCGGCCTACATGCGGGCATGGCAGGAAACCTTCGGGAGCCAGACATGACTTCAGTTCGGAAAGCGCTCGTCATCGGTGGCGGCGTCGCGGGGCCCGCGGCCGCCATGGCGTTACAGAAGGCCGGCATCGAGGCCGTGGTCCATGAGGCGTACGCCACCCCGGCCGACGACGTCGGCGTGTTCCTCACCGTCGCCACCAACGGCATCGACGCGCTGCGCACGATCGGCGCGGACAAGGATGTGGTGGCCGCCGGTTTCCCCACCCCGAAGATCACCCTGCGCAACAGCGCCGGGAAGAACCTGGGCGGCACCAACACCGGCGCCCGCCTGCCTGACGGCACCACCAGCCACACCGTCCGCCGTGCCGACCTCTACCGCATCCTGCAGAACGAGGCCGTCGGGCGGGGCATCCGCATCGAGGGCGGCAAGCGCCTGGTCAGGGCCGAGCAGACCGCCGACGGCGTGCGGGCGGTCTTCGAGGACGGCACCGAGGCCACCGGCGACATCATCATCGGCGCCGACGGCATCGACTCCACCGTACGCAAGATCATCGATCCGAAGGCGCCGGCCCCCCACTACACCGGCCTGATCAACCTCGGCGGCTACACCGACGGAGTCCCGGTCGACACCGAATCGTGCAGCTACAGCATGATGTTCGGCAAGCGGGCCTTCTTCGGCTACGCCGTCCTGCCCAGCCGCGAGGTGTGGTGGTACGCGAGCCTGCCCCACCACAACGAGCCCAAGAAGGGCGAGCTCGACGCCACCGACGGGCCGGGCTGGCAGCGCAAGCTGATCAGCTTCTTCGAGCACGACTCCGGCCCCGCGGTCGACCTCATCAAGGCCACCCGCAACCCCGAGAACCTGCGGGCCACGCCGACCCGTTCCGTGCCCAACCTGCCGACCTGGCACAACGACCGCATGGTCGTCATCGGTGACGCCGCCCACGCACCCACTCCCACCTCCGGGCAGGGCGCCTCGCTCTCCATCGAGGACGCCGTGGTCCTGGCCCAGTGCCTGCGCGACCTGCCCACCTCGAAGGAGGCGTTCGCCACCTTCGAGAGGCTCCGCCGCCCGCGCGTCGAGGCCATCATCAAGGTTGCCGGCAGCATCAACAACAACAAGGCTCCCGGCGCCGTCGGCGCGGCGATCAGGGACGCGTTCATGCCGATCGTCATGAAGCTGACGGCCAACAGCAAGTTCATGATGTCGCAGTACGACTACCACATCGAGTGGGACGAGGTCGTCAAGGCCGCTTAGGCCCAGAAGATCGGTTCGCGTGTGCCCACTCGATGGATGATCAGCTGGTGCCGGCACCTGAGCACCGCGAGTTGCCCGACGTGGCTGCGTCACCTTAGAGTGAGTCCACTTGATCAGGAGCTCCCCAGAAGTGCGCCGCAGAACGGGAGCCCTGCCTCCCCCGTCGTGGAGGTCCTGGAGGGGCGGCATCGCTTACGCATGCCCCTTCACGGAGGAACTTCATGAACGTCGGTCTCGGCCTGCCCATCAGCGACCCCGCGGCACTGCTCGACTGGGCCCGCCGCGCTGATGCCGGCCCCTTCACCACTCTCGCTCTCCTCGACCGCCTGGTCTACGACAACCCCGAGCCGCTGGTCGCCCTGGCGGTCATCGCCGGAGCCACCACCCGCGTACGCGTCCAGACCGAAGTCCTGCTCGCGCCCCTTCGCGAGCCCGCCCTGCTCGCCAAGCAGGCCGCGACCCTGGACGTGATCTCGGGCGGCCGGCTGGTCCTGGGGCTCGGCGTGGGCGGCCGCGAGGACGACCACCTGGTCGCGGGCACCGACCTCCGCACCCGCGGCCGCCGCCTCGATGAGCAGCTGGCCGTCATGCGCCGGTTGTGGTCCGGCGAGCCGTACGGCGACGGGGCCGGCTCGATCGGGCCTCTCCCCGCCCGGCCCGGAGGCCCCGAGGTGCTCTTCGGCGGCTTCCAGCCGGCCGCTCTCGCCCGGGTCGCGCGCTGGGGAGACGGATTCCTCGCCGCCGCCCCGCCGTCCTGGGCCGGCGGGCTCATCGACACCGTTCACCGGTTCTGGAAGGAAGCGGGGCGCTCCGGCGAGCCTCGCATCGTCACCCAGGTCAACGTCGCGCTCGGCCCCGAGGACGTCGTCACGGACGCCCGTACGGCCATGGGCGCCTATTACGCGTTCACCGGCATGGCGGACCGGATGGTCTCCGGCATGCTCACCACACCGGGCGAGATCCGCCAGGCCATCGCCCAGTACGCGGACCTCGGCGCGGACGAGGTGATGCTCTACTGCTACGGCCGCGACCCGGAGCAGGTCGACCGCCTCGCCGACGCCCTCTGAGCGTCGCTCATCCCGGTTGCAGCAGGGCCAGCATCCGGTCCGCCTGCTCGGACCGGATCTCCTCGCGGACCCGCAGCAGCCAGAACAGCGCCATGAGGCGGCGGCACTCCGTGAGCCTGGCGGACTCCTCGGCGGTCAGTTCGAGCCGTTCGAGCACGGCGGTCATCCCGGCCGGGTCGTTCTCCCAGACCGCGATGTGCTCGCTCACCTCGGCCAGCTCGAACGCGCGGTCGCTCCGCCCGGAGTACTCGAAGTCGATGACCCGGACCTTCGTGCCGTCCCACAGGTAGTTGGCGATGTTCCCGTCGCCGGTGCCGAACACCGGGGTGCCCGGCTCGGCGAGCATCTGCTCCAGGGCCGGGCGCTCCACCCAGGCGCGGGCCGCGCGGAGCGCCTCGGCCATCAGAGGATCCGGCTCCACGGCCGCCGCCCGCTCGCGGACGAGCCGCAGAAACTCGACCGGGTGCCCGGCACGCGCCGGCATCCGCTCGAGCTCCCGCGGCGGGATCGCCTGCTGGACACCGGTGACGGCCTCGGCCAGGGCGTCGACGAGCTTCCCGGTGATCTCCCCGCTCACGGCGGCGCCGTCCAGGCGGGACATCACCACGGTCGGCGGGTCGGCCGTCAGCTCGGCGGTCACCGGCGCCGGTGCCAGGCCGGGATCGTGCTCGTCGAGCAGCTTCAGGGCTCGCCATTCGCGTCCGGGCTCGTCGTAGTGCCACGACCGATATCGCTTGATCACCACGTCGGAACGCACCTCGATGGAATGGCCGCCCATTCGCCCTCCGATCTCGCCGGGTGGCACGACATTCTAGATCATTTCAGCCGAAGTCGCGGCGGCGCAGAGCCATCAGGGCGCCGCCGAGCAGCAGCGCCGTGACGGCCGTGAGTGTGAGGGTGGGGCGCGCGTCGAAGGGCGTCCCGATCATCGCGTTGGGGATGTAGTGGAACGGCTCGAGCGGGGTCCCGTTCCAGATTCCGTACAGAGGGCCGGCGACCTTGCCGAGCGCGGCGGTCAGGAGCCAGACGACCCAGGAGAGCGCCACGCTCGCCCGCGGCAGCAGCCCGTACGCGAGCATGCAGACCGCCCCCACGCACCAGGCCGCCGGCACGGTGCTCAGTGCCCCGGCGAGGAAGCGGGGCAGGTCGGTGGCGAGGTCGCCGACGAGCACCGAGTACAGCGTGCCGAACACGAGCCCGGCCACGGCCATCAGCGCCGCCGTGCCGAGCCCCGTCACGACCAGGTGACCGGCCGCCCAGCGCAGCCGGGTCAGCGGGGTGGACTGCACGCTCTCCGCGCGGCCCGAGATCTCCTCCGAACGCAGCCGCAGCGTCATGAGCACCGGGTAGAGCGCGACGGCGTACGAGATGACGAGGATCAGGTACCAGGAGTAGGCGCCCAGCGTCCTGCCCTCGCCGGAGACGCCCAGCATGCGCGTGATGTTCTCCACCACGACGCTCGGCCGCGAGAGCAGGTCCTTGGTGAGCGGGCTGAGCCCGGCCCCGGCCGCGGCGAAGCACGCCACTCCGACCGCCCACTTCGCCAGCAGGCCGCGGTGCAGCCGCCAGGCCAGGCTGACGGGGCCGCGCAGCTCCGGTGCCGAGGCCCGGCCCAGGCGCTCGGGCAGCAGTCCCGCGCCGAGGTCACGGCGGTCCAGCAGCCGGTACGCCACCGCGTACAGGACCGCGCCGGCCAGGATCGGCACCCCGAGCATCCACCACCGCTCGTCCTGGTACGGCCGCACCAGATGGCTCCACCCGATCGGGGACAGCGCCTTCAGCCAGTACTGCCCGGTCGCGTCACCCGCGTAGCGCATCACGTAGGCGGCGCCGAGCACGGACAGACTGATCGTGGTGGCCGTGCGGGCGCTCCGCGCGAGCTCGGCGGCCACCGCGGCGACGGCGCCGAACACCCAGCCGGCGGCCGTGATCGCGGCCCCGTACGCGACGGACCCCACGGGCGGGAACCCGATCCCGATCAGGACCGCCGCGGTCAGCGCGCCGGCGGCCAGACTGACCCCGCCCGCGACCAGCAGGGCGGCCGTCAGGGGCGCGTAGCGGCTCACCACGCCCGACCGGACCAGCTCGATCCTGCCCGCGTCCTCCTCCCTGCGGGTGTGCCGGACGACCGACATGAGAGCCGCGAACGCGCTCGCCACGTAGAGGAAGCCGCCGCTGCGCCACGTCGCGAGCACCTCCAGCCGTGGCTCGACCACCCCGCCGCCGAGTGCCCGAAGGAAGGAGGTCCTGGCGATGAGCTCGGTGTAGTTGACCTTCAGCTCGTACGTGCCCATGGCCCTGGTGACGTAGGACACCATCACCAGGGCCAGGGTCACGATCAGGAGGATCCACCAGGGCGCGATGCCCCGTTCGCGGCGCAACGCCAGGCGAACGAGGTGACCGGTGCCCGCGAGGGTGCGCCCCCGGCCGTCTCCGCTTGCGGAAGCCATCGGCTACCAGCTCCTGTTCATGGGTACAGCTAGCTATTCCGACGAACAGCAGACTATACCCACGTATAGCAAGCAGGCCAGGCGGTACCGAGGTCGGTGAGGAAAGGCCGGTCAGACCTGGTTGGGGATCGCTCCGCCGTAGCGCCTGTCGCGCTTGGCGAAGACCTCGCACGCCTCCCACAGATCCCGGCGGTCGAAGTCGGGCCAGAGCCGGTCGAGGAAGACCATCTCGGCGTAGGCCGACTGCCACAGCAGGTAGTTGGAGAAGCGCTGCTCACCCGAGGAGCGCACGAAAAGATCCACCTCGGGGATCTCGGGCTCGTCCAGGTAACGCGCGAACACCTTCTCGTTGACCTTCGACGGCTTGACCCGCCCGGCCGCGATGTCCTCGGCCAGCTTGACCGCCGCGTCGACGATCTCGGCCTGCCCGCCGTAGTTGACGCAGAACTGCAACGTCAGCGTGCGGTTGCGGACCGTCATCTCCTCGGCGGCCTGCAGCTCCGAGATCACGCTCTTCCACAGCCGCCCGGGCCTGCCCGCCCAGCGCACGCGCACGCCCATGGCGTTGAGCTCGTCGCGCCGCCGCCGGATCACGTCACGGTTGAACCCCATGAGGAAGCGGACCTCGTCGGGCGAGCGCTTCCAGTTCTCGGTCGAGAACGCGAACGCGCTCAGATAGGGGATGCCCAGCTCGAGCGCCCCCTCGATGACGTCGAACAGCGAGGACTCGCCTGCCTTGTGCCCCTCGATGCGGGGCAGTCCCCGGGCCTTGGCCCAGCGGCCGTTGCCGTCCATGATGATGGCGACGTGCCGGGGCACCAGGTCGCGCGGGATCGGGGGCGGAGTCGCGCCCGACGGGTGCGGGGACGGAGGTCGTACGTTCACACGGGCTCCCTTTCGACGTGTCGGAGAGAGCGTATTCCGTGTTCGAGGTGCCATTGCAGATATGCGGCCACGAGCCCGCTGCACTCGCTGCGGTGGCGCGACTCCGAGGCGTCGGCGGTGGCCCAGTCGCCGCGCAGCAGGGCCGTCATGAGCCCGATCGTCTCTCCCGCGGGCACGGCCGCGCCGGCCGGCCGGCACGCCCCGCACACCACTCCCCCGGCGACGATGGCGAACGCCCTGATCGCCGGCGCCTGGCACTTGGCGCACGCGTCGAGCGCGGGGGCGTAGCCGGCCACGGCCAGCGAGCGCAGGAAGTAGGCGTCCAGCACCAGCCGGGCCTCGTGCCCGCGCTCGGCGAGCGTGCGCAGCCCGCCCACCAGCAGCAGGAACTGCCGCAGCGCCGGCTCCTTCTCCCCGTGCGTCAGCCGGTCGGCGGTCTCCAGCATCGCGCTGCCCGCGGTGTAGCGGGGATAGTCGGCGGCCAGCACCTCACCGTAGGGCCTGATGGTCTCCGCCTGGGTGACGACGTCGAGCGTACGCCCGGTGTGCAACTGCAGGTCGACGTGGGTGAACGGCTCCAGCCTGGCCCCGAAGCGGGATGTCGTGCGGCGCACGCCCTTGGCCACGGCCCGGATCTTGCCGGTGCGCCTGGCCAGGATGGTGACGATACGGTCGGCCTCACCGAGCTTCTGCGTGCGTAGAACTACGCCTTCGTCACGGTAGAGACTCACTCGAACATCTTACGGCTGGATCGGAACCATGTTACGGGCATGCTCTGATGACGCGACTTTACGTCACCATCATTAGACTTTGACGCCTGTCCCCGCATTACCCGTTGTTCAACCCCCCGCTACCGCCTCGAAAGGGAGTCATGACCCGCGTGGTCCTGCTGGGCGCCTCGCCCGGCCCCGACACCTCTCCGACCGGCCTGAGGCTGGCCGCGCTACCCGGCAATCCCACCGTCGCCGAGCGACTACGCAGCCAGCTCACTTCCCTGGATCCACGGCTCGCCACGATCGACTCAGGCGACGTGGCCGCCGCCCTGAACGCGCTGGCAGAGGTCGCTGAGTCCGCGACGGAGAACCTCTTCATCATTCCGGAGAACTCAGTCGTCCACGACGAGCTGATCTACCAGATCACCAAGGCCAAGCGCGGCGCGCTGGCGCTTGTGGCCAAGGAGCCGCGTCCGGAGGTGACAGAGGAGGAGCAGGACGACAGCGGTCCCGAGGACAACGTCCCGATCGACGAGGCCGAGCCCGAGATCGGCCTCGGCCGCCTCGAAGGGCTGCCCGTCCGCTCGCGCGTCGGCAAGTCTCGCGTTGTGTCGGTGGGCACCGCGAGCCACGCCGTGACCAGGCCCAACGCGGTCCTGCTCGGCCCGCTGCACGTGAGCGCGCGCAACGCGCCGATCCTGGCGGAGACCTGCCGCGAGCTGGCCGCGATGGCCGCCACGTTCGGCGAGGACGACGACCTGCTGCAGCTCATCGTGTTCGGCCTGGTGCGCAACGGCGTGTCGGTCGGCATCAGGGGCCGGCGCGACCTGTTCTACCGCCGGGTCACCACCCAGGAGGAGGCCAACGAGGCCGGCGCCGAGATGTCCGGCATGGACGAGGACCGGGCCAGGCTCAACAACGCGGTCAAGGGCGCCGACGGCTTCTTCACCACGTACTTCGTCTCCACCTACTCCCGCTTCATCGCCCGCTGGGCGGCCAGGCGCGGCCTGACGCCCAACCAGGTGACGCTGATCTCGATCGCGCTCGGCGTGGCCGCCGCCGCCTGCTTCGCCACCGGCGACCGGCCGTGGATGGTGCTGGGCGGGGTGCTGATCTACTTCGCGTTCGTCTTCGACTGCGTGGACGGTCAGGTCGCCCGGTACGCCCGTAAGTTCGGCGTGCTGGGGGCGTGGCTGGACGCCACGTTCGACCGGTTCAAGGAGTACGTCGTCTTCGCCGGACTGGCCATCGGCTGGGTGGTCTCGGGCAACGGCGACGACATCTGGATCCTGGCGCTGGCCGCGCTCGGCCTGCAGTCCGTACGCCACCTGCTCGACTTCTCCTTCGGCGTCGCCAACCGCCGCAAGCCGCCCGCCAAGCTGCCCACGCTGGCACTTGACGCCCCCGACGACCGCGATCTGCGCCAGGCGCTCACGCGCCGCAAGGTCGAGCGGAGCCAGGGTCTGCGCGGCCTGCTCAAGATGTGGACCAAGGCCGGCAAGTTCCGGGCCGTCCACTGGGCACGCAAGATGATCGTGTTCCCCATCGGCGAGCGGTTCGCGGCCATCGCGATCACCGCCGCCCTCTTCGACGCCCGGATCACCTTCCTCACCTTGGTGATCTGGGGCTCCGTCGCCGCCGCCTACACTCTCACCGGACGCCTCATGAGGTCGCTCGTATGATCACCCAACCGCAGGCCATGGCCACCCCCACGCCGGACCCCGACGAGGAGCGCCGCCGCATCCAGACCGCCCGCCTGCTCGCCTACCGCGACGACGGGCCGCTGGTCCACGCGCTCGCCGGCAAGCTCGGCCGCGGCCTGCCGCCCGTGCCCGCCACGCTCGTCGCCCTCCTGGCCGTCGCCGTCTTCGTGGTCACCGGCGTGCTCAAGCCCGGGCCCATCCTGCTTCTCCCGGTCGCGACCATGCTGCTGCTCGTGCTGCCGACCGCGCCGCGTGACCACCTTGGCCGCTTCGACTGGCTCACGCCGCCGCTGCTGCGCGGTGCCGAGTTCCTCACCATGATCGCGATCGGCCTCGCCGCCGACGCGCCCAAGTGGCTCCTTTTCGTGCTGGTTTATGTCGTGGGTTACCACACGTATGACACCGTTTACCGGACGCGGCAGAGCATCTGGCCGCCCGCGTGGGTGTTCCACGCGGGGCTCGGCTGGGAGCTGCGACTGCTGATCATCGGCGTGGGAGCGGCCCTTGGTGTGCTGCCGCCCGTGCTGGCGGTGCTGACGGCGTACCTTTTCGTGCTGTTCGCGGTGGAGAGCGTGACGAGCTGGGTGCGCCTCGACAAGGCCTCCGCCCAGGCGGGCGCCGACGCCGAGCAGGACCTGGAGGCCTCCCCCGAGGACCAGCTCGAGCAGGCCACCGGCGAGGCCGACAAGGGCTGACCTCCTCCCCGAGTCGTACGGCGCCGCCCTTGGGCGGCGCCGTACGTGTTTCATGCCTGAGCACGCCGACGGCCGCCTGCGGCTGGCTGCGACGGATCCCCTGTCAGGGAGCGCTCTTCAGAAGCGCGCGATGTTGACGGCGGGTAAGGGCTGTGTTGACATCGTCTGAGAGAGCGCTCTCTTCCTCCACGCCGCCACACCCCCCATGGAGCGATGATGACAACAGCCATCCGGCCGCGGCGTCGCCTGGCGGCCGTGGCCGTGGTGCTCGTGGCGCTCAGCGGCCTGCTCGTCAAAGTGGCCGTCAGCGCCTCGGCCGCCGTTCCGCCCACCCCCTCGGGCTGGTCGCTGGTCTGGTCGGACGACTTCAACGGCACGGCCGGCACGCTGCCCTCGTCGGCCGACTGGATCATCGACACCGGGCACTCGTACCCCGGCGGCCCCGCCGACTGGGGCACCGGCGAGATCCAGAACTACACCTCCAGCACCTCCAACCTGAGCCTCGACGGCAGTGGCAACCTCCGCATCACGCCCCAGCGCAGCGGCTCGGGCGAGTGGACCTCGGCCCGCATCGAGACCAGGCGGGCCGACTTCAAGCCCGCCGACGGCCGCGTCCTGCGCATCGAGGGCCGCGTCCAGATGCCGAACGTGACGGGCGACGCCGCGCTGGGCTACTGGCCGGCGTTCTGGGCGCTCGGGGCGCCGTACCGGGGGAATTACTGGAACTGGCCGGGGATCGGCGAGTTCGACATCATGGAGAACGTCAACGGCATCAACGCCGTCTGGGGCGTGCTCCACTGCGGCGTCAACCCGGGCGGCCCGTGCAACGAGACCACCGGCCTCGGCGCCAACCACGCCTGCCCCGGCTCGACGTGCCAGGCGGCGTTCCACACCTACCGCTTCGAGTGGGACCGCAGCGTGAGCCCGAACCAGCTGCGCTGGTACGTGGACGGGCAGCAGTTCCACAGCGTGAGCCAGGCGCAGTTCGACGCGGGGACGTGGACCAACATGACCGGGCACGCGGGCTACTTCCTGCTGCTCAACGTGGCGATGGGCGGGGCGTTCCCCAACGCGCTCGGCGGCCAGACGCCCACGGCGGCGACCGTGCCCGGGCGGCCGATGCTGGTGGACTACGTGGCGGTGTGGCAGAGCGGAAGCGGCTCCACCCCGCCTCCCGGGGACGTTGACGCCCGTTCGACGATCCAGGCCGAGCGGTACCAGGCGCAGTCGGGCACCATCGTCGAGACGACCACGGACACGGGCGGCGGGCAGAACGTCGGGGCCATCGCCAACGGCGACTGGCTCCGCTTCGACGGGGTGAACTTCGGGACGGAGGCCGCCCGCCAGTTCAAGGCCCGGGTGGCGTCCGGGGCCGCGGCCGGGGTGAGCGGCCTGGTGCAGGTGCGGCTGGACAGCCCCACCGCCGCTCCCATCGGGGACTTCGCCCTCGCCAACACGGGCGGCTGGCAGAGCTGGCGTACGGTGCCCGCCAACATCTCAGCCGTGACCGGGACGCACACGGTGTATCTGACCTTCAGCAGCGGTCAGCCCGCCGACTTCGTCAACGTCAACTGGTTCACCTTCTCGACCAGCTGAGGGTCTCAGAGGGTCTCGAAGAGGCGCGGGAAGACCTTGGAGACCTTGGACAGCAGGTACTCGCCGTAGGTGCCGGTGAAGTCGACCTGGCCGTCCCACCTGCGGCCAGGGGCGTACGGCAACGGCGGTACCTCGCTGTCCCAACCTGGGTCGAAGAAGAACGGGAAGCTGATCCGCTCGTTGCCGCTGCGGTTGCGCACCCGGTGGGGGGTCGAGCGGTATTGACCGCCGGTGAGCTTGTCGAGCATGTCGCCGATGTTGCAGACGAACGTGTTCTCCAGCGGCGGGGCCTCGATCCAGCCGCGCGGCGTGCGTACCTGGAGGCCGCCGTTGGCGTCCTGGAGGAGGAGGGTGAGCAGGCCGTAGTCGGTGTGCTCGCCGACGCCCCAGGTGCCGGGGTCGTCCGGTGGGGCGGGCGGGTAATGAAATATCCGGAAAAGTACGGTCGGGTGGGCGGTGTAGCCGGTGCGGAAGTAGCCCTCGTCCAGCCCCAGACTCAGGGCGATGCCCGACATGACGGACTGGGCGAGCGCGGTCATCGTGTCGAGGTACTCGAGCACGGCCTCACGCAGCTCGGGGACCTGGGCGGGGAACAGGTTCGGGCCGTGCAGCGGGAGCGGGCCCGGCGGCTCCTCGGCGCCGAAGTAGATGCCTTCCTTCAGGTCGGGCCGGCCCGAGGTCAGCTCCGCGCCGACCGGGAAGAAGCCGCGCCAGGCCTTTCCTCCCCTGTCCATCGAGATCTCCGCCTTCGTCTCTTCGGGGAGGGCGAAGAAGCGCCTGCTCGCGACGTCGAGCCGGGCCAGGAGCTCGGGCCGTACGCCGTGCCCGGCGACGTAGAAGAAGCCGCTGTCCCTGCACGCGGCGCCGATGGCCGCGGCGACAGCGCGCTTGGCGGGAGCAGGGGCCTCGGCGAGCAGGGGCGCGACATCGATGACCGGCAGTTGGCTCACACCGTCATTGTGACGCACCTGATCGAAGGCATGGCCGCGCGCTCCTGACCCGCCCCTCGGCCCCTGCGGCGCTCAGGCGGAGTCCCTGACCACCAGCCGGGTCGGCAGCACGACCGACGTCGTGTGGCGGCCCTCCAGCCGGGACAGCAGCAGTCGCGCCAGCGCCAGCGCCTGGTCCGCCAGCGGGACCCGCACGGTGGTGAGCCCCGGTGTGGTGGCCGAGGCGGCGTCGATGTCGTCGAAGCCCACGATCGCCAGGTCCTCGGGCACCCGCCGCCCCGCCTCCCGCGCGGCCTGCAGCGCCCCGATGGCGAGCTGGTCGGTGGCGGCGAAGATCGCGTCCAGGGCCGGGTCGTCGCCGAGCAGCTGCCGGGCGGCCGCCGCGCCGGAGGCCCGGGTGAGGTCGGCGAGGGCCAGCAGCGGCTGCAGCCCCGCACGGTGCAGCGCCGCGCGGTGCCCGGCCAGGCGGTCCTGGACGGCGACCAGGTCCATGGGGCCGCAGATCATGCCGATGCGCCGTCGCCCGCGCGCGAGGAGGTGCTGGGTGGCGGACTCGGCGCCGCCGGTGTTGTCCACGTCCACGTACGGCACCAGCGAGGTGACGGCCGGCTTGCCCAGCAGCACGATCGGCACGCCGGTGCGCGAGAGCCGCTCGGCGAGCGTGTCGGCCCGGTCCGGCGGCAGCAGCACGACCCCGTCCACCAGCCGGGCCTCCGCCTGCTGGACGATGCGCCGGTGGCTCTCGGCCGTGTCGGCGAGCATGAGGGTGATCTGCTTGCCCGCGCCCTCGAGCATGCTGGTGACGTACTGGACCACGGCGGCCGTGAGCGGGTCCCCCTGCCTGGGGACGGACAGGACCAGGGCGATCGCGTTGGTGCGCCGGGTGACCAGGCTGCGGGCGGCGGCGTTGGGCACATAGCCGAGCTCCTTGACGGCCCGCAGCACCGCCGTGCGGACGTCCGCGCTCACCGCCGCCTCGCCGTTGACCACGCGCGAGACCGTGGCCCTGGAGACGCCGGCGCGGGCGGCGACGGTTTCGAGCGTGGGCCGCTTGGGGCGGGTCTCGGCGAGGCCGTTGCGGCGGATGACGTCGCGGTACCACAGCGCGCTGTCCTTCAGCCGTCTGCGCTGGGTGGCGAAATCGACGTGCACGAGGCCGAACTTCCGCTGGTAGCCGTCGGACCATTCGAGATTGTCGAGCAGGGTCCAGACGAGATATCCGCGGACCCGCGCGCCGTCCTCGACGGCGGACGAAAGGGCGCGCAGATGTTCTTCTATGAAACTGATGCGGTCCACGTCGTGAATGCCGTCGCCGGTCACCGTGTCGACGAAGTCGGCGCCGTTCTCGGTGACCATCAGATCAAGGCCGGGATATTCCCGGGAAATGCGTCCAAGCAGCAGCGAAAGGCAGTTGGGCACGATCGGCCAGCCCATCGCGGTGACCGCCGTGGGCACCGTGCAGAACAGCACGCCCTCGCTTCCAGGAAAGGCCGGATCGGCGGTCTCGCTGGGCTGCGCCTGCACCACTAATGGGGTGTAGTAATTGACGCCGAGCAGGTCCACGGGCTGGGCGATGGTGTCGAGGTCGCCGTCGCGGATGTGGCCGAGACCGCCGTGGCGCTCGATGACGGGCAGCAGCTCGGCGGGGTACGACCCGCGCAGCATCGGCTCCAGGAACTGCCGGTTGGCCAGCGTGTCGATCCTGGCCACGGCCTCGGCGTCCTCCTCCGACAGCTCCCTGCCGAGGTCGCTCACCTGGGCGGGCGTCATGACGGGCGAGATGTTGAGCACGGGTCCGACCCTCGTGGCCCCGGCCGAGCGCAGGGCCTGCGTGGCCAGGCCGTGCGCGAGCAGCATGTGGTGGGCGCTCCTGAACGCGTCCGCGGCCGATTTCCGGCCCGGCGCGTGCACGCCGGAGCCGTATCCCAGGAAGGCCGCCACCCAGGGCTCGTTCAGCGTGAACCAGGTGTCGACCCGGTCCCCGAGCCGGTCGTGAACCGCCGCGGCGTAATCGGCGAAATGGCGGGCGGTGTCACGGGACGGCCAGCCGCCGACCCTTTCGAGCGCCTGCGGCAGGTCCCAGTGATAAAGCGTCGCATAAGGCGTGATGCCCACCGCGAGCAGCTCGTCGACCAGCCGGTCGTAAAAGTCGAGCCCGGCCTTGTTCACCTTTCCCGAGCCCTCGGGGACCACCCGTGGCCAGCTCACCGAGAACCGGTAGGCGGCCATTCCGAGGTCTTTCATCAACCGCACATCCTCAGAATGGCGGTGGTAATGGTCGCACGCCTCGGCGCGGTCGGCGGAGAAGCCGTCCCATATGGACGGCCCGCGGCCGTCGGCGGACGTGGCCCCCTCGATCTGAAAGGCGGACGTCGAAACTCCCCACACGAAACCCTCGGGGAAGCTTGTGGTGCTCATTGTGGCGGATACCTTCCGATGACTGTCAGCACGCCCAGTTTCCCGCGTGCCGCTCGTCGCGCGCCAGCCTGGCCAGGCGGTATACAGGGCGCGTGGAACTGGACCGGCTTGATCGTGACATCATCGCGGCACTCGTGGACGACGCGCGCGCGACCTACGCGGACATCGGCCACCATGTCGGGCTGAGCGCGTCGGCGGTGAAGCGACGGGTCGACCGGCTGCGCGACACGGGGGCGATCACCGGGTTCAGCGCGAGGGTGGCGCCGCAGGCGCTCGGGTGGACGACCGAGGCGTACGTGGAGCTGTTCTGCCAGGGCAAGACCAAGCCCTCGGACATCGCGCTGGCCGTCGCCAAGTTCCCCGAGGTGGTGGCGGCGGCCACGATCACCGGCGAGGCGGACGCGCTGCTGCACATCAGGGCCACGGACGTGCGCCACGTGGAGCGGGTGATCGAGCGCATCGCGGCGGAGGCGTTCGTGGTGCGGACCAAGAGCTCCATCGTGCTGTCGCGGCTGGTGGACACCCCTCCGGGGGCCGCCGTGCCGGAGCCGCGCAACGGATCGCGTCCCACGCCCTGACACACGCAACAGACCCGCGCCAACACGCAATGCCAAACACTTGGCCTGCATAAACATGCATTCTTAGGCTGTCTCCGTCCCTCCAATCTGGACATCCATCCATAAAGCTCGACGGAGACCTGCATGCCCAAACACTTCCTGATGTGCCGTCCGGACTACTTCACGGTCGAGTACGCGATCAACCCGTGGATGCATCCCGAGGCCGGCGCGGACCGCGATGTGGCGGTCCGGCAGTGGGAGGGCCTGAAGGCGGCGTACGAGGAGCTCGGGCACCAGGTGAGCCTGATCGACCCGATCGAGGGCCTGCCCGACATGGTCTTCGCGGCCAACGGCGCGCTGGTCGTGGACGGCCGCGTCTACGGCGCCAGGTTCGCCCACCCCGAGCGCGGCCCCGAGGGCCCCGCCTACCTGCGGTGGTTCACCGAGCGCGGCTACCCGGCGCACGAGCCCCAGCACGTCAACGAGGGCGAGGGCGACTTCCTCACGCTCGACGAGGTCATCCTGGCCGGAACGGGCTTCCGCACGGACGTGGTCGCCCACCAGGAGGCGCAGGAGTACCTGGGCCGCCCGGTGATCACCCTGAAGCTGGTGGACCCGCGCTTCTACCACCTCGACACGGCGCTGTTCCCGCTCGACGGCCGCAACGTCGCGTACTACCCGGAGGCCTTCTCCGAAGGCAGCAGGAAGGTGCTGCGCAGGCTGTTCCCCGACGCGGTGCTCGCGACCGCCGAGGACGCCGAGGTGCTCGGCCTGAACGCGGTCAGCGACGGCAGGAACGTGGTCATCAACGCCGAGGCGTCGAACCTCCAACTGGAGCTCAAGCGGAGCGGTTACGAGGTCATCCCGGTCGACCTGTCGGAGCTGCGTAAGGCGGGCGGGGGCCCCAAGTGCTGCACACTGGAGATCAGGGGGGAGAACTGACCATGACCACCAGCGCAGAGCTCATCGAGATGAGCGAGCGCCGTAGCGCGCACAATTACCATCCACTGCCCGTCGTGATCCATGAGGCGCACGGCGCCTGGGTCACCGACGTCGAGGGCAAGCGGTATCTGGACTGCCTGTCCGGCTACTCCTCGCTCAACTTCGGCCACGGCCATCCGAAGATCATCGAGGCCGCCCAGGAGCAGCTCAAGAACCTGACCCTGACCAGCCGCGCCTTCTACCACGACCAGTTCGCGCAGTTCTGCGCCGGGCTCGGCGACCTCACGGGCAAGGACCTGATCCTGCCCATGAACACCGGGGCCGAGGCCGTCGAGACCGCCATCAAGGTGGCCCGCAAATGGGGCTACGAGGTCAAGGGCGTGGAGCCCGACCAGGCGAACATCATCGTGATGGAGGGCAACTTCCACGGCCGCACCACCACGATCGTGAGCTTCTCCACGGACCCGGAGGCACACGACAACTTCGGCCCGTTCACGCCGGGCTTCCGGCTCGTGCCGTACGGCTCCGCCGAGGCGATCAGGCGGGCCGCCGACGCGAACACGGTCGCGGTGCTGGTCGAGCCGATCCAGGGCGAGGCCGGGGTGCTGGTGCCGCCTGACGGGTACCTGGGCGAGATCCGGGAGTTCTGCTCGGCGCAGGGCATCCTGATGATCGCCGACGAGGTGCAGTCGGGGCTGGGGCGGACCGGGCAGACGTTCGCGTGCGACTACGAGGGGGTCGTGCCGGACATCTACGTCCTGGGCAAGGCGCTCGGCGGCGGCGTCGTACCGGTCTCGGCCATCGCCGCCAACCGCGACGTGCTCGGGGTCATCCATCCCGGCCAGCACGGGTCCACGTTCGGCGGCAACCCGCTGGCCTGCGCGGTCGGCATCGCGGTCATCGAGCTGCTCAACACCGGCGAGTTCCAGGCCAGGGCCGCCAAGCTGGGCGAGGTGCTGCACGCCCGGCTGCGCGAGCTGGTCGGCAAGGGGGTGGTCGAGGTGCGCGGACGCGGGCTGTGGGCGGGCGTGGACATCGATCCTGAGCTGGCCACGGGTCGGGAGGTGTCCAAGGCGCTGATGGCGAGGAGCGTCCTGGCCAAGGACACGCACGGCTCCACGATCCGCCTCGCCCCGCCGATCGTCGTCTCCGAGGACGACCTCGTCTGGGCCGTGAACCAGCTCTCCGACGCCCTCTACGAGTTCAGCCAGTCCTGAGGAAGGGCCCGGCCACCGTACGTGGCCGGGCTCTTTTCCGCGAGTGTCACTTCGTCGGCGTCGCGGTCTCCGTCACCGTGACCGTCGGCTCCGCTTCTTGCACAGCTCCGGTTTCGGGTTCCAGCGTGACCGTCATGGTCGGCAGAGGCTCCGGCGTCTGCGTCATGGCGTCATCGCTGGGCGACGGCGTGACCGTGCCCGACGGGCTCGGGGTGGTCTCCTCAAAAGTGGCGCTGGCGCAGGAGGTGTCCCCTTCCCGTACCTTCGCCTGCGGCAGCTCGTCCACCACCGAGACCTTCAGCTGGGACGTCAGCGCCAGCACGCTGTCCTTGGGGGCCTGGGCGCGCTTCTCGTCCACGACCGTGTGCCGCTCCCCCATGAACAGGTGCGTGACCGGGTCGAAGATGGCCTGCCTGAGGATGCCCTGCGGGTCCACCTGCCCGAGCGCCACCCCCTTGCGGCCCGCCGCGTCCTCCACGCCCTCGGCCACCTGGACGCCGGGGATCGTCCTGGCCGCCTCGAAGAGCGCGTCACGCTGCGCCTTCGGCATGTACGTCTCCCTGACCAGGTCCGTCACGTGGTCGAACGCGGCCCGGTCGTTGTCCACGCCCTTGCCGTCGCCCACGTACAGCTTGTTCATCTCGTAGAGGCGCGTCCGCATCCCGTCGGCATCCGTCGGCAGGCTGCTCAGGTAGGCGTAGTCGGTTCGGCGATCGCCCTGCGGCCCTGAGCAGACCGGCAGCGCGTGCCAGTCGGAGCCCTTCCAGTCCTTGGCCTCCTTCGGCAGCGTCATGCCCGGCCACGGCTGGGGCTCGCGGCCCTCGATCAGCAGCAGGCCGTCCGCGCTCCCGTCCACCGACTGCCAGATCTTCCGGTGCGTCTTGTAGAGGTAACGCGAATTCTCGCCCTTCTTGCCGAAGGAGAACGAGCCGTACATCGTGTCGGACTCGATCTCGATGAACTGGCCCGGCCGGGGGTTCAGCTCGTCGGACGACGGCACAGACGACGCCACGGACGACGCCACGGCGGCCGACTGGGTCACCGACGTGGCGGGGTTCGTGCCGCCCTGCCCCTGGTTCGACAGGGCCACTGCCACGCCGCCGACCAGGACGACCGTGGCCCCGAACGCGGCCGCGGCCTGCCACCCGAAGCTGGGCAGGCGAAAGCGGCCCCCGCCACGCGCCTCCGCCAGCAGCCGCTGCCGCGCCCTGGCCCTCGCCTCGGCTCCGAACGGCGGCACGGTGGGCCTGCCGTCGGCGAAGAGGCGGATCTCGTCCTCATCCCTGCTGTGGTCATCCATGCCGTGCTCATCCACGCTGGGGCTCCTCTGTCGCGTAGGGATCGATGCCGCCGAGCGCCCTGCGCACCTTCGCGCGGAGCCGGTGGAGCCTGGACCTGACGGTGCCGACGGGCACGCCCAACGCGAGCGCGGCGTCCTCGTACGTCAGGTCCCCCCAGGCCACGAGCAGCAGCAGGTCGCGCTCGCCCGCGCTGAGCCGGGTCAGTGCCCTGGCCAGCCTCGGCTGGAGCTGCTCGGCCGTCACCCGGTCGGCGCTGCGGTCGTCGAACGTGCCGGGGCGCTCCACGCTCACCTTGGCCATGGCCGTGGTGCGCCGCCGCTCCGCCCTGCGGTGCTGGGCGACGACCTTGGTCGCGATGCCGTACAGCCAGGGTCTGGCGTCCGGCCAGGAGCGGTCGTAACGCGCCCGCCCACGGAACGCGACCAGGAACACCTCCCCCGTCACGTCGTCGGCCAGCTCCGCTCCGAGGCGCCGGGCCGCATACCTGTGGATCTCGTCGGCATGACGGTCGAACAGCGCCGCGAAGCTCTCCGGGTCGTCGAGCGAATGCCCGATCAGGGTCGAGTCATCCAGCGTCTCAGGCGCATCCTGAACACCCACCACTCTGTCGGTCCTCTCTCATGCGGTCACCCTGTTGTTGGCCGCATGCCGGAGGCCGGTTCCCACTATTTAGCCCCGCCGCCACACCTCCATGCCCTCTGGCGCCGCGTCCGGGACGAACCCGGCCGCCGCCAGCTCCGACGCCAGCCGTTGCCTGGCGGGCCAGTGGTTGGTGACGACCATCTCGTCCTCGCTGACCGCCACGCCGCGCTGCCGGATCCGGTAGACGAAGCGCGAGGTGACGCTCTCGCCCGCGACCTCCAGCACCTGCCCGGCGATCTCGTACGCGTGCCTGCCCACCTGGTACGTGTCCATGACCTCCAGGCCACCCGGCACGGGCAGGGCCCGCTCGCGCCAGTTGAACACCAGCCGCCCGCCCGGCTCCAGCTGTCTGGCCAGCACCCGCCACAGCTCGGCCCGCTCCTCGGCCGGGAAGCTCTGCAGCACCGAGATCATCACGACCGCCTCGACCGGCTCGTCCACCTCCACGTCCAGGGCCCCGTACGGGAGCACGGTCACGCGCCGCAGCAGGTCGGGATCTGACGACAGGCGGGAGACGAGGACCGAGCGCATGCCCAGCGACGGCTCCACGGCGTAGACCTCGGCCGGCGTCTCCCTGGCGATCAGCTCGGTGATCAGCCCGGTGCCCGCGCCGATCTCGATCACGCTGCGCCGCACGCCCTTGAGCAGCGGGGGAAGCAGCTCGCGCACCATGGGAACATGCCCGTCACCGTGCCAAAGGTCGTAGAACGGCACGGCGACGGCGTAATTGTCCTCAAGCATTCGATCAGCGTAGGCGGACGGAGTCGATGGGGGTTACGGAGTCGCCGTCGGACTCGTACCAGGCCACCTCGTCGGGGAAGGTCAGCGTGGCCAGCGCGTTCTGGAACCAGGGACCCTGGGTGACCCGCCACCGGAACGGCGGCCGCGGGATGCCCGCCGACCGCGCCAGCAGGCCGCCCACCAGCGTGGCGATCCTGAACTGGGTGAACACGTTGGCCCAGCGCAGCAGGCGGCTGAGCGGATTGCGGATCGGCGAGCAGACGATCTGGTAGATCGGCCCGGCACTGGCCTTGGCCAGGTAGGAGTAGTGGACGTCGCCCGAGAGGATGAGCACCGGTTTGCCGAGTTTCGCCAGCAGTCTGGCCAGGTCGTCGAAGGAGCGCCGGAAGGCCGCCCAGTGCTCCAGGTCGAGGGCCTGCCGGAAACTCTCCGACCACCGCCGCACGAGCGGGCCCCACCTGCCGTCGCACAGGGCCTCGTTCCAGTTCTGCACCAGGTGCACGCCCTCGGGGAGCATGAACGGGATGGACGAGCCGATGACCAGCCGCTCGGCCGGGGCGGCGAGCTGCTCCTCGAGCCAGGCCCACTCCTCCGCGTCGAGCATGCGGCGGTCGCCGGGCGTCAGCTGCCTGGCGCACCTGGTGTCGACCATGATCAGACGGGCGCGCCCGAGGTCGCGGGCGTAGCTCCAGCGGTTGCTGCTCGGCTCGGCGTCGGCCTTCTCGGCGAACGCGTCGAGGGCCGCGCCGCCGTCGCCGCCCTCCATCAGCTCGCGCAGCAGCGGTTCCTCCGCGCGCTCGGCCGGTGAGAGGTTGCCGAGGTGCTGGTAGACCCAGTACGCCCCGAGCGCCGAGACCACCCGGCGGTGCCACCACGGCGTCGCGGCCATCTGCTCGCGCCAGGGCTGCGAGGTGTTCCAGTCGTCGCGTACGTCGTGATCGTCGAAGATCATCGCGCTCGGCACGGTGGACAGCAGCCAGCGGATCTCCGGGTCCGTCCAGGCCAGGCGGTAGAGCTCGGCATACTCCTCGAAGTCGGCGATCTCGTTCTGCGGCTCCGTGCTCCTGCGGTCCTTGATGTAGTCGAGCATCTCGGGCGAGGGGCTGTCGGCGTAGACCTGGTCGCCGATGAGCAGCAGCAGGTCGGGCCACTCCTCGTCGGCCGCCGTCGCGAGGTGGCCGCCGTACGCGCGCAGCACGTCGGCGCCGTGCGTGAGGACGTGCGCCGCGTCGTGCGCCACGCTGGCGCGGCACGAGCCGAACGCCAGCCTGCGCGCGCCGTCGGCGGGCAGCAGCCGGATCCGGCTCGGCGGGCGACCCGCCAGGGGCCATACCTGCTCCCCGTCGAGCCTCACGGAATATGACCCGATATCCTGAGTGAGCTCAACGAGATCCACGATCGCATAGTGGTGACCGTGCACGGTGAAGGTAGGCGACCGGTAAGACCTACCGTCCGCCTCGATGGTGACCGTGCAGGGATCGGCGGTCTCCACCCAGATCGAGGCGCTGACGGAGTCCACGTACCGCAGCATCGGCCCCATCACGAGTGCGGGCATCTCACCCCCCGAGATTTTGACGATTCGGCACGTTTACGGGACGCAAGCCTGCCAGAGTGGCACGGTCCACAGCACCTCGATCGGCAGCCGGGATTTCACCGACGACTAGGCAAGGTCAAACACCCCACCCTAGGATGATCTCGACAATAGCGCCCACAAAGGGAAGGCAATGGCGCTTTCCCTGCAAATAGGGCGCGCATCACAGGAGGACTCGCTTCCATGAGCATCATGGTGCCGTCAAAGACGCCGGCCCTGATCACCCCGGGCCGTCAGGCCCTCGACTCCGCTCTCCACCAGCTCGCCGGGGCCGTCGAGCACCTCGGGCTCGACGACGAGACCCACACGATGCTGGCCACGCCCCGCCGCTCCATGGCCGTCGCGGTCCCGGTGCGGCGCGAGGACGGCCGCGTGCAGGTGGTCCAGGGGTTCCGCGTCCAGCACAACGTCTCACGCGGCCCCGCCAAGGGCGGGCTCCGCTTTCATCCCGGCACCGATCTCCACGAGGTCACCGCGCTCGCGATGTGGATGACGTGGAAGTGCGCGCTGGCCGGCATCCCGTACGGCGGCGCCATGGGCGGCGTGGCCGTCGACCCGGCCGCGCTCACCGCCCGGGAGCTGGAGCGGCTCACCCGCCGCTACGCCGCCGAGATCCTGCCGCTGGCAGGCCCGGAGAAGGAGGTCCCCGTCCCGGACGCCGGGACCGACGAGCGGACCATGGCCTGGATCCGCGACACCTACCGGCTCGACTCCGGCTACTGGGCGCCGGGCGCGAGCATCATGACGCTCGATGACGCGACCGCGCGGGGCGCGCGGATCGCCGCGCTGTCCGCGCTGGGCGGCTCCCCCATGGGGCTGACCGTGGCCGTGCAGGGCTTCGGCAAGGTGGGCGCGCGTGTCGCCCACTACCTCGCCGAGGCGGGCGCCAAGGTGGTGGCCGTCTCCGACGCCTCCGGCGCCGTGTACGCGGGCGGCGGCCTCGACCTCGACGGCCTGCGCGCCTGGAGCGCCGAGTCCGGTGGCGTGTCCGGCTACCGCGACGCCGACGCGCTGCACCGCGACGACCTGCTGGAGCTGGACGTGGACGTCCTCGTCCTGGCGGCGCTGGAAGGCGCGGTCACCGAGGCCAACGCGCCCGGGGTCCGCGCCCGCCTGATCGTGGAGGCCGCCAACGGCCCCACGACCCCGGAGGCCGACGAGATCCTGGCCGCGAACGGCGCCACGGTCGTGCCCGACATCCTGGCGAGTGCGGGCGGGGTGATCGTGTCGCACCTGGAGTGGGTGCGGAACGCGCAGGCCGGCTCGTGGAGCAACGCCGAGTTCGACGCCCGGCTCCATGACCGCGTGCACGACGCGTTCATAGAGGTGAGGTCGCTCGCCACCGCGCGCGGCCTGACCCTCCGGGAGGCGGCGCACGCCGTCGCCGTGGGGCGCGTCGTCTCCGACCACTAACCCGCCTCGTAGAGGCGGTAGGTGGCCAGGACGTTGAGCCGGTGGAGGTCCCGGCACAGGGCGAGCATGCCCTGCCGGGCCTGCTCCTGGGGCACCGGGTAGCGGGCGAGGGCCGCCGCGAGGCGGGGGTCGAGGGCCTCGGCCCACGGGTCGGTGCAGGCCGCGTACGTCTCCTCGAGGCTGCGGCCCGCCTCCACACTGGCCAGCACCTCGTCGTGGAGGCGCTCCAGGTAGCCGATCAGGGCCTCCAGGGCCGCGTGCCCGTCGCCCATCGGGCCGTGGCCGGAGACGACGGTCTCCAGCTCCGGCAGGGCCTCGCGCATCCTGCGCAGCGAGGCCATGTACGGCTCCGGGCCGCCCTGGAGCAGCATGTGGGCCGTGCCCGCGTGGGCGAGGAAGTTGCCGGTCCAGGCGGTGCGGGTGTCGGGGACGTACACGACCGTATCCCCCGGGCCGTTGCCGGGGCCGAAGTGGTGCAGCTGGACCGTGCGGCCGCCGAGGTCGATCTCGGCGTACGAGTCGAACACGAGGTCGGGGCGGCGCCACGTGGTGACCGCGTCGAGCAGGGCGGCGTCGCCGTACATGTTGGCCGACCTGGTCTGCTTCTCGTACGCGAGGTCGGCCATGTTCTCCCTGTTCGCCCGGGACGAGACCACGACGACGTCGCCGGGGAAGGCGGCGTTGCCGAAGGTGTGGTCGCCGTGGTAGGTCGTGTTGACCAGGTAGCGGAGGGGCCGATCGGTGAGGGCGGCCGCTTGCGCCTGGATTTTTGCCGAAATTTCGGCCGTTATCCCGGCGTCGATCACCAGCGCCGCGTCTCTGCCGGCCACCACCCCGTTGTTGTCCTTCGGCGGGATGCTCGCCATCAGCGCGTACACGCCCTCGGCGAACGCGTGCGGCACCAGCTCCAGGCCCACCGGCGACAGGTTCGGGCCGCCGTAGCCCGCCGGCCGCTCGGCGATCTCCCGCTCCGGAATCCGTGACACGGACATCTTCCGCTCCTCTCGGTCCTGCCTCTCCCGGTAAACTAATCGATCGATCGATTATTTAGCAAGATGATTGGATGTCACCGTGAGCAGCATCACGAGCCGGCGCAGGCCGGGCCGCCCCTCCAAGGCCGAGGCGGGCGACACCAAGGCCGCGCTCCTGGACGCCGCGCTGCGCCTGTTCGCGCAGAACGGGTACGCGGGCACCTCGATCAGGGCGATCGCGAGGGAGGTCGGGCTGAGCGAGAGCGTCCTGTACGCCCACTTCGACAGCAAACAGGCGATCTACGACGCCGCCATGGCCCTGGCCGGCCCCCAGGCGGCCACCGTGGCACTCGACGACGCCCCGGAGGACCCGGCGGCCTTCGTCGAATCGTTCGCCGCCCGGGTGCTGTCCGCCTGGGACACCGCGCGGTCCAGGCAGGTCATGAGCCTGGTCTCACGTGACGGCCTGATCCACGACGACGCCCTGAACGAGGGCATCGAGGACGCGCTGGCCCGCCTGGCGGAGGTGTTCGCTGGGTGGCAGTCGGCGGGGCGGATCCGTACGGACCTGGGCAGTCCCGACGACCTCGCCTACGCCCTGCTGGCCCCGATCGCCCACGCCCGCATGCTGTGGCTGCACGGCACCGCGACAGAGGAGCAGCGCGAGCGCGCCCGCGCCCGCATCACCGCCCACGCCGCCCTGTTCGCGAAGGCCCTGAGGCCCTGAGCCCACGCACCTACTGGGTCCAGCCGGCGCGCGATGGGTGTTGAGATCCGCCCTCACGAGCCGATCGTCAACACCCTTCGCGCCCCTTAGAGCCTTGACCGTCTAGTCGGCGCAGATGGCGTAGACGCTGATGCCGACGTCGTTGTAACCGTCCTGGCGGCCGAGGCCGATCCAGCCGCGCCCGTCATCCGTAGGGAAGGATCCGACGAGGATCGCCTGGTTGCCGCGCGCCTCGGCGCCGCCGCCGAGGACGTGCTTGGAGCCGGGGCACATCACAACGCGGCGTTGAAAGTTCGGTACGTTGGCGTTCGGGAGAGCGACGATCTGGTACCCCGGCGGGAGCGCCTTCGCCCGGACGGACTGCGCGGTCTCTGTGTTGGCGGCGGCGACGGCCGTGCCCAGGCCGGCCGTGGCTGCCAGGACGGTGGCGGTGACGGCGAGGACGGTGAGCCTCTTCGACTGCATGCTTCTCCTTGTGACGGCCTCCTGGCGACCTCCCGCGCGAGCACGCGCGCGTGGCGCGATGCCGTAGCAGGACGGGCCCAGGAGAGCAAAGGACTGTCCTACAGAGAGCATTCAGCTCTTTACTCAGCGTGTCAATGCGAAGAGTAGTCTTTTGACTACTGTTCGTATCAACGAGGTAAAGCTTGATCTCGCAGGTCAGAGCACTGATCATCTTCGCTCTAAGGTGGAAGGGTGCTCAGGTTGGTGCTGTCTCTGGTCCTGCTCGACCCAACCGCCGTCGCCGAGGTGTCGCAGCGCAACGTCCCCGTTCCCCGGATACTGACCCCCGACGGCGACCGTCTGGGCTATGCGCCGGTCCCCCGCCCCTACGCCGGGGCGCGCCGGCTCACCGGGATGCTGCTCGGCCACGACCCGGTGACGCGGACGAACGTGCTGTGCGGGGGCGCGGTGATCAACTCGCGCAGCCGCAGCCTGGTGCTGACCGCGGCGCACTGCCTGTACCAGCACGGACGGGCGATCAAGCAGCTGGCCTTCCTGCCGGGCTACGACGAGCAGCCGCGCATGGGGATCTGGCCGGCCGTGCGCACGTGGGTGCCGGCCAAGTGGCGTAGCCAGCCCTACTCGCCGGACCTGCTCCCGTACGACATCGGCCTGGTCGGCGTGGTGCGCCGCAAGCGCCCGCTGGAGGACGTCACCGGGCGGGGGCTGCCGCGTCTGACCACCGGCAGGGGCACGGAGCTGCGCGGGCTGGAGCTGCTCGGCTACCCCGGGGGCAAGGGCTATCCGGGCACGCAGATGTACCGGTGCGTGGCCGACACGGTCGAGGCGCTGTCCGAGGAGCCCGGGCTGATGGTCACGCGCAACTGCCACGCCGCCGCCGGCGGCAGCGGCGGGCCCGCGCTGTACGGGGACGCGGTGGCCGGCGTCGTGTCGTCGTCCAGCCCATTGAAGGACCAGAAGGGGTACACCGTGCTCACCAGGCTGAGCGCGCCCGTCTTCGAGCGGATGTTCGCCAAGGCGGACAAGTCGATGCAGCTCATACCGTCCGGCTGACGATCTCCTCGCACAGCGCGTGCGTGGCCAGGGCGTCGTCGGCGGCGATCCGGCGGCCGTCGCGTACGGCGGCCAGGAACTCCAGGCAGACCTGCTCGATGCCGCGCTGCCTGGCCACCGGCGTCCAGTCGGGACGGCGGGCGAGCATCTCACCGCCCCGGTAGTCGATGATGTCGCCGAGGTTGACCACGCGGCGCTTGGCGCCGTCGCCCATGGCCTCGCAGGACTCCTCACTCGCCCCGCTGACCCGGTTCATGACGCCGATGGCGGTGAAGCCGGCTCCGGACAGCTCCAGGACGACGTGCTCGAGCAGGCCGTCCTGGACGCGGGTCCTGATCGTGGTGCCGGTGACAGGGCCTGGAGCGAGGAAGCGGAGGGTGTCCACCACGTGAATGAAGTCATCGAATATCGCCCGGCGGGGCACGTCCGGGTGATTGTCGCGGTTCTTCTCCATCAGGATGAGATGGCGGGGATGGGCGGCAAGTCCGACATATCCGGGCGCGTACCGCCGGTTGAAGCCGACCATCAGCGACCTCCCCTCGGCCTCGGCCAGCCGTACGAGCCGCTCCGACTCCTCGAGCGTGTAGGCGATCGGCTTGTCGACGTAGACGTGAACCCCGGCCCGGAGCAGCGGCTCGACGATCTGCGGATGCGCGTCGGTGGCCGCGTGCACGAACGCCGCCTCGACCCCCGACTTGATCACCTCGTCCACGCTCGTGGACCGCCGGGCGACGCGGTAGGTGTCGCCGAGGCGGTCGAGCCGAGCCTGGTTACGCGTGCAGAGGTGCAGGTCGAGGCCGGGCTGGGCGGCCAGTACGGGGAGGTACGCCTTCTCCGCGATGTCGCCCAGGCCGATCATGGCTGTCTTCACGCCTCGAGCGTAGCCTTGAGCGCCTCGTCGATCGGGGTAGGCGCGACGCCGAACGTGCCCTGGAACGCCGAGGAGTCGAGCACGTACGGCGCGGTGAACTGGTAGCGGACGTGCTTGAGCTCGCCCAGCATGGGCGAGAAGAGCCCGGCCACGCTGATCAGCGGCCACGGCAACTGCGCCACCTTGGGCGTGGGCAGGCCGAGCAGCCCGGCCATCCGCTCACCGAGCTGGCGGAAGCTCAGCGGGTCCTCGGTGGGCACGTGCCAGGGCCGGCCCCAGGCCCGCTCGTCGCGGCCGGCCACGATCAGCGCGTCGGCCACGTCGGGCAGGTACGTCCAGCTGTGCGGCATGTCGGGCGGATAGGGCACCTGGATGGTCTTGCCCGCCCTGAGCGGCACGAGGAACCGGTCGCCGAGGTAGGACTGGTCGCTGGTGCCCGGACCGAAGAAGTCGGCGCCGCGCACCTCGGTCGTCCTGATCCGGCCCGCCTCGTGCGCGGCCAGCGCGTCCTGCCACATCTTCGCGCGCACCTGCGCCTTGGGGTTGGTGGAGGCGAGCGGCAGGTCCTCGGTCATGGGGCCGGTGACGGGCCCGTACGGGTAGAGGTTGCCGAGCATCACGTACACGGCGCCGCTCGCCTCGGCGGCGGCCAGGAACGACTCGGCCATCGGCGGCCAGTCAATGAGCCAGCGGTGGTAGCGCGGGTTGACGCAGTTGTAGAGGACGTCGGCCCCCTTGGCGATCTCGATCAGCCTGGCCTTGTCGGCGACGTCGGCGGCCACCTTGACCGTCCCTTCGGGGCCGCTGCCCGAGCGGGTCACGACGGTGACATCCTGTCCCTGCTCGACGAGCTTGCTCGCCAGGTGTGTGCCGACCTGGCCCGAACCCACGACGACGTGCTTACCCATGATCAGACCTGCTTCCAGATGATGCGGAGAACCGCGTTGATGACGAAAATCGCGAAGAAAATGGCGGCCGGGGTGACCAGGCCGGAGGCGTAGAGCGCGGCGGCGCCGCCACCGAACCAGAGGATCTCCAGCGCGGCGCGGGCCAGGCCGGTGAGGGGGAACGTGGCGTTCGCGCCGCCCCCGGCGCCGAACAGCGCCCACACGACGATGAACAGCGCCGGCCCGCCCAGCCCGGCCAGCAGCTTGATCGCCCACATGCTGCTCACCGTGAAGCCCCAGTAACCCACTGAGGCCAGCACGCCCAGCTCCAGGAAGAACATCAGGACGGCGTTGGCGTTCTTGGCGAGCATCTTGATCCTCCGTAGTGTATCGCTCGGCTACGAGAGCAATGCTCTCTCAAGAGAGCGCCGTTCGTCAAGAGCGGTGCTCTCGTTTTTTGGCACCGCTCTGATAACCTGACGTCCATGACAGCCAGCCGAACTGCCAGAGAACGTGTCAGAGCCGAGCTCACCAGGGAAATCACCGACATCGCGCGCCGCCAACTGGCCACCGAGGGCGCGGGCGGCCTGTCGCTGCGGGCCGTCGCGCGCGAGATGGGCATGGTCTCCTCGGCCATCTACCGCTATTTCCCGAGCCGCGACGACCTGCTGACCGCGCTGATCATCGACGGCTACAACGCACTGGGCGAGGCCGTGGAGCGGGCCGACGCCGAGTGTCCGCAGGACGACTTCCCGCGCCGGTGGATGTCGATCTGCCACGCGGTACGCGACTGGGCGGTGGCGCACCCGCACGAATACGCGCTGCTCTACGGCTCTCCCGTGCCCGGCTATCAGGCGCCGCAGGACACGATCGCGGCCCGGGTGCGCGACGTCGCCGTGATGGGCCGGCTCGTCTCCGACGCCTGGCGGGCCGGCGCGATCCGGCCTCCGTCCGAGGAGCTGTCGCCGAAGTTGGAGTCGGAGGCGGCCGGGCTCCGGGACCTCATGCCGGGCGTGCCCGACGACGTGCTCTGGCGCGGCATCTCGGCGTGGACCGCGCTGTACGGGTGGGTCAACTTCGAGGTGTTCGGCCAGTTCAACAACACGATCGAGGACCGGCGGACGGTGTTCGAGCACTCGGTGCGGCTGGCGGCCGCGACGATCGGACTTGCTCAGTGAGACTTACTAAGTTTTACTGAATACATGGTACGGAGGAAACAGGAGCTCGGCCGCTTCACAGACGTGGCGCTGCTCGTGCTCATCAGCCTGGCCGAAGGGCAGAAGCACGGGTACCGGATGATCAATGACATCGAGGAGTTCTCGGGGACCGCGCTGGAGCCGGGCACCCTCTACGGGGCGTTGATGCGACTGGAGGAGCGCGGGTGGATCGAGGCGGTCGAGTCGGCCGAGCGGCGCAAGCCGTACCGGATCACTGAGAGCGGGCGCGACGCGCTGAGCGAGCAGCTCGCCACGTTGCGGCGCATCGAGCAGGCGGGCGCCAGGCGTACCGGAGCCGCTTGGGGGCTCGCATGATGCGGGCCGTGGCCGAGGCGATGCTCAGCCTCTATCCGAAGGTGTGGCGGGAGCGTTACGGCGAGGAGGTCGCCGATCTGATCAGGTCGCGGCCAGTACGCGTACGCACGGTGCTCGACCTGGTCAGGGGCGCGGCCGACGCCTGGGTCCACTACCGGCACGTCCCGGGCGCCGGGGGCCTGACGGTTCCTCTCGCGGCGGTCCTGATCGGTGCGGGGGCGGCCCTGTGGTTCCTGTGGAATCCGGGCGTGCGCGACATGGCCAGCCTGCACGGCGTGTGGGCCGAGGCCGCGAGCGCGGGGCGGATCGCCGAGAAGACGCGGAGCATGGCCCAGGTGTGGTTCGCCATGGCGGGCGTCATAGCCGTGCTCTCGGTGGCGCCGCTGCTCTCCACCTGCTTCACCGCCATGCGCCGTTCCGTGCACGGCCCGCTCACGCGTATGACCGCGCGACGGGTGATCATGACGGCCGCGCTGCTCGCTGTCCCCGTCGGGCTGGTCGGCCAGCTCTTCGTCAGCATGGCCTTCCAGAACGCCGGCGCTCCTGTCGGGCCGCTGGGTGAGGCGATGGTGGGCGGCTTCCACGTACCCATCATCATGGCGATTGTGCTGGCGCTGCCCATGACGGCGGCGGGCGCGCCATCACTGGGCTCCGACGTGCGCGGCACCGGCCAGATCCTCGCATCCGCGGCCATCTGCAACGCGCTCGCCTGGGGGCCTGTCGCGGTCCTGCTGGCGCTGGGCCTGGAGAAGGCGTCCTGGTCGTTCGTGGCGATGGTGGCGGCGAGTGCGCTGATGAGCATAGGGATGAGCGTGCTGGTCACGAGAAGCGCGATCAGGCGTGGCAGAACCGTGATGGGCCTGCTCACGCCCGCGTGAACAGCGACACCAGCGCCTCGTCCACGACGGCGTGGCTCCCCCTGCCCCCGCGTGATCATTCTTCGGACGCGCACAGCGGGTCGATGGTCCATCATGGAGAGTCATCGGCCCGTGCGGCTTCGAGCCTCCAGGGCATCCGGAACCACTGTGGGGACTCATGCGGACCTTTTTCGAGCCGGACCAGGAAGAGGAGTTCGAGGCGGCCAAGGACCTGCTGATCCGCCGCTGCACGGACTGGGCCGCCGACCGCGGACTGGCCGCCGACGACTTGGTGCTGACGGCGGCCTTGGACTCCCGCCATCGCAGCAGAGACGGACGGCTGGCCTTCTGGGACGCCGCGCAGGCGCGGCGGTTCCTGCTGGAGTGGCTCCCCCGATATGTCGCCGCACCCCCCGAGGACCTCGCCGCCGCCCCCGAAACCCTGATCACGCTGCTGCGCTACCTCGACGCGACCGGCATCCGGGACCCGCGCGGCGCCACGACGGCCGAGTTGGAGAAGGCCGTGGCCGAGGCCGTGAAGGAATATCCGGAGGCATTGGCGGACCCGTACCGCCAAGGGCTGGCGAAGTTCTGGACGCAGGTGGCCATCGACAACGGTGTCGACCCGAGCGACCACAAGGCCCTGACGAAGTTCCAGCGCGATGTCGACGCGGGGCGGGTGGTGTACGACGCGGACGTGCTCGACAAGGTGATGGAGGCACGTTTCCTCGGATTCGGGCCCGACGAGGAACGAGCGTTCCCCCAGCCGCCCATCGTCCTGCCCCCCGCGCCGCAGATCGCCGCCGCCGCGGCGCGAAGCGAGACCGTACGGAGGCTCGCGGCGCTGGCCACCTGGGCCGGAGCGGAGGGCCGGCCGCTGACCAGCGCCGGGAACCTCCGCATGGCCGACGCCCGCGAACTGGCCGAGCTCCTCGGCACCGGCGAGCAGGACCTCAAGGTTCGCAGCGCCACGCACATGCCCAAGCTGCACCTCCTCGTCGAATGGGCGAAGGCCGCCCGCCTGGTTCGCGTGAACAAAGGCCGCCTCCTACGGGTGGCCAAGGCCGCGCCCCTGCTGCGCGACCCGGAACGGCTGTGGTCCCGGGCCTTCGAGGCCTTCTTCGACCTCGGCCCGGCGATCGGCGGCTCCACCTCGGGGTGGGACGTCCAGTCGCTGCTGGTGGAGGTCTTCGGCGAGGTGATGGCGGACGTCCTGAACAGCGTGTACGGCCTCTCAGACCGGGTCCCGGTGGCCCGCCTCCAGGAGACGGTCTGGCTGGCCTGCCGCGAATACCTGATGCTGGACGAGCGGGCGCACGACCTGTGGCGGCGGAAGGTCGACGACGACCTCGTCGCGGCGCTGGAGGCCCTGGCCGAGCTCGGCGCCGTGGTGCTGAGCCACGGCGTCGCCGATCCCCTCTACCTCAGCGACCTGGGCGATGACGACGAAGAACAACCCTTGCCCGCCGAAGCGCGAACCCGCCTACGTGCCATCCTCACCGAGCCGGGCATGCTCGTCAGCCTGACACCGCTCGGCATGCGGGGCGTGCGCGAGCGGATGCTCGCCGAGGGCCGGGACGCACCGCTGGTGGGAGAGCTGGCGGAGGCCGCGCCGGGCGAGCTGCTCGGCGTGCTCGCGGAGCACTACCCGCCGGCGGAGGCCACGACGGAGCTGGAGAGCTGGCTCGCGGCACACGGCGGGGACGTCGAGCCGTTGCTGGACGCCATTCGGGCCTGCCCGTTCCGCACCCGCGCGTCCGCCATGCTCACCACCCTGGTGAAGACCCATCCCGACGGCCGGTCGCTCCTCGCACGCCTGCGCGGGGATCGCGTGCTCGGCCCCATCGCCCTCACCCTGCTGCACGACGCCGGAGCCGTGGGACCCGACGATCTGTCCTCTTCCGAGCAACTCCTGCTCATGACCGAAGGCCTGCTCAACCTGCTGGAGGTGGCCGGTCCGGAGGAGGTCGTGACGCAGCTCGGCCAGATGGCGGGCAGGGACGCGCCACAGATCATCGAGGCCGCGACGCAATCCGGCCATCCGGCCACGGTCGGCATGGACGAGCTACGCAGGCTCGTGGCCGAGCCACTGCGTACCCGCTCTCACACGCTCCGCTTCGTGGAGGGACCTCGGCCGGGGGCGCGCGGCCGCCATTCCGGTCACGGCAAGAAACGCAGGCGGTGAGTGCCAGGCTGAGTTACGGGGAAAACGGGTCCGCACGCGCGGCGGCGGCTTCCTGCGACCGCCTATCCGGCCGAGCCATGTGCGCGTTCAGCCCGGACTGCGCCCGCTTGCCGATCCGAGACCGGGCGGGACGGTCCGGATGGCACACCAGACGGTACGGCCAAGCCCGCGGCCATGCTCTCGGACTCCCCAGCTCTGAGAGATCTCACTGATGATCAGCAATCCCCGGCCGCCCTCCGCCTCTGGCTCCTGCCGGATATAGGGAGCGGAGAACGTCGAACCAGGGTCGCATACCTCCACGTGGACCACGTCCCCAGTCACGGTGACGCTGAGGCCGATGAGGTCGTACGGCCCGACGTCGGAGTGCCGGAGCGCGTTCGTCAGGAGCTCGGACGCGGCCAGCACGACATCGTCGATGGAGGGGTGGTCGTCTCCCAGCCATCTGCGCACCTCGGAGCGTGCGTGCGAGACGGACTCGCGAACGGCCTTCAGCTGGATCGAACCGATGACCCTCGGCTCCACACTCACTGGTTTCATGGCTTCACCCACCGGAAGAAGTCGGCCCCCATCTGCCTTTCCACCATCCCAAGCTTTGGCTACAGTTAGTAGTCGGTTGACTTCGATTCGACATCAACCGTTTCGGTGAAAGCTTCGGTGAAACGGTGTCGATCCCCCCGGGAGGTCAGGTGCCGAAGGAAAGCGAGCTATGCCCCGCCGAGTCGCCGACCGCACTCTTCGGCTTCGAACTGCGGCGACACCGCAAAGCCCGAGGCTGGTCCCAGCTCCGCCTGTCGAAGGAGGTGTCCTACTCCGTCGGCACAATCAGCATGATCGAGACGGCCAGACGGTCACCGACGGAGGAGTTCGCCCGTCACTGCGACGAGGCGCTGGAGGCAGAGGGCGCGCTGATGCGGCTCTGGCCAATGGTCAGCCACGCATCGGCCCCACCATGGTTCCGCCCCTGGCTGGACGTCGAGGCCACAGCGGAGGCGATCCGAACCTGGGAACCTCTGGTCGTGCCCGGCCTGCTCCAGACCGAGGACTACGCCAGAGCCGTACTGAGCGGCGATGTCGGCGCGGCTCCTGAGCAGGTCGAGGAGCATGTGGCCGCCCGTATGGAACGTCAGAGCATCCTCAGGCGTCCCAAACCACCATTGCTGTGGGCGGTGATCGACGAGGCTGTCCTGCATCGCCCGATCGGCAGCCCTACTGTGATGTCGGCGCAGCTCACCCGCCTTCTCGAGGCGGGCCAAACTCCCCGGATCACCATCCAGGTTCTTCCCCTCAATGCCTACTGCACGATCGGTCTTGCCGGCGGATTCGCCATCGCGCAAGCTCATGGAGTCTTCGACACGGCATATGTCGAATCCGCTGGGGTCATGAGTCGAGTAACAGAGCGACCAGAGGACGTACGGCTCCTAACATACAGATATGAGGCGATTCGCTCCGACGCACTACCCCAACGCGAATCCCTAATACTGATCAAGGAGACGCTGCAGCGATGGACGAGCTGACCCGAGAACTCGACACAGCCACGTGGCGCAAATCCACCCGATCGGGACCCGACGGCGGCAACTGCGTTGAGGTCGCCGAACTCTCCCTCGGACGCCGAGGCGTCCGCGACAGCAAGAACCCAGCAGGCCCCGTGCTGATCTTCACTCTTAGCGAATGGAACGCCTTCATCGGCGGCGTGAAGGATGGCCAGTTCGACTAGCTCTCCCGGGCTACCCTCACGGGGGCTCTCCGCCTTCCCCGCAAACTCCCGTTGTGGTTTCCCGCAACGGCTTAACGTGTAACTACAGCACAGCTGTAGTTACAGCGCTGACTCTTGGATGGCCTCGACCGCCTTGTCCGGAGACGGGTAGGCGTCGATCTTCTTGATCTTGAGCCTGTTCGTCCGCGCAGGCAAAGGGCACGTACACCTTCGCGGCGTATCGCTTGGTCCGCTCGATGCCGTCGTCGGCGCTCATCAGCGTCCGCTCGACCCCCGCCACCGCAATGGGCAGGCCCGGGCGATATCCGAGTAGTCCGCGCGCAGCTGCGGCCCCCACTTCGGCCTGCCTCCGGCGGCCGACCTTCCCGTCCGTGACGGTGTTCTCGTCGGCCATCTGACCCCGGTCCCACCCAGACCGTTTCAGTTGAGGTTCAACGAACGCCAGCCGGGTTTCATTCTCCTTGAGGAAAGAGATCCCAGGTCGCGGTCGGTTCTTATCGGACAAGATCGGTCGAATATCGCATTTCCAGCAGGCCGCAACCTTAACTCCGCACGGCATCTTCTTCTCTGAAGAACCCGGAGTTGCACTCCAGTCCGACAAACGCCCCATTCTCGAACAAAAGTCGAACGCACTATACCTTTCAGCGAGTTTCAGCTTGTTCTGTTGACGTGATGTTGATTACCGTGTGGAAGGCGCGGAGGACGCCGCCTCCTGATCTGTTCTGGTGCAGCGAGCCGTACAAGGGGATCATCGTGGCCAACCTCGATCGCCAGGCGATGCGGGCCGTGGCAGAGCGGATCCAGCGGCTGTCCGACGAGCACTGGTGGGCGCTCGATCCGTCCTGCCGCCTGATGGAGAACGACGCGTGGGTGGGGCCGACGGGCGCCCGGTTCGACGCCCAGGTCCACGCCGACCAGCGAGAGCTGCGTGACATGCTCGCCCAGGCCGTCCACAACGCGAACCAGAAGCTGGCCTCGCTTCAGGACACGCCATGACGGAGTTCACGGGGGTCAAGCAGCCCGAGTTCGACACGATGACGAGCAAGCACACCGAGGCGGGCCGGCGGCTGGAGGAGCTGGCGCAGGCCCTGCACAGCGAACTGCAGAGCGCCGGGCTGGACCCTTCTCCGGCGGCGCGGCTGCGGCAGCTGGCCGGACGGGTCACCATGCAGGCCGAGGACCTGCGGCGGCGGCAGAAACTGGTCCACGAGTTGCAGAGGCAGAAGGTCACTTTCGGCAGGAGCACGCCCGCCGGGAGCTTCCTCGACATGCCTGACAGCCTGGAGGCCGCCAAGGGGCTGCTCGACGGGACACTGGCGGGTCGCGCCGCGCTGAACGCCGCAGACGGAGACGCCAAAGCACTGGCCGAACTGGAGAAGTACGCGTCGCGGACCGGGGACGCGGAGTTTGTCAAGGCGTTCCTCGCTGCGCTGGGCGCCCGGGGCGTGACACAGTTGCCCGGCTCGCTCGCCGCGCAACTGCGCGACGCCAAGATCCACGGGAACTCCGATCGCATGACCCAGCTCTCCGGCCAAGGCCAAAAAGCCCTGCGCATGCTGAGCACGGCCCTGGCCAAGGGGACCGATCCGAAGAACCCCGCGTATGTGGGCGCCGACTTCCTCAAGGACCTGGTGAAGGAGGGCCGAGCCGAGCACAAGGCCGGCGACGCGAAGTACTCGGGTTACCAGGCTCAGGCGCTCATCTGGCGCATCCACGACGGGAAGCCGCCGTTCTCGAAGGAGTTCATGGAGGTCGTCGGGCGCGACGTGATCGTCTACGAGTACGAGCAGCGCAAGGACGAATGGGCGGCCAGGAAGGACCCGTTGGGACGCATCTTCGCGGGTGCCCAGGTCCCCATAGTTGACGTAGCTGGCGCGCTCGGCCTCGGCACCCTGCTGAGACCGGGAACGTACGCGGGCACTCCGGGCGCGAAAGGCACGTCGTCGGTGGTGGACGACCTTTTCCACGCGGCGAAGTCCAGCCGCGAGGCGTCCCACGCCCTGCTGGACCACACTCCGGCCGGGTGGAAGGAGTCCGTACTGGACTATCTGCTGACGACCCGGTGGGACGCATCCCGCTATCTGGGCGACTACGCGCCGTTCAATGACCTGCTGGTAACCGCGACGACCGGCCAAGACGCGACCTCTCAGAGGCTGGCGGCGGAGATGACCAAAATCGTCTCTGACGAGGTACGCGGTGCCTTCGGCAAGGCCGACAGCGGCAACCTGGAGATCAGGGACCGAGACGTGTTCGATCGATACACGCCTCTGAGCTACCCGCTTGCCCGCGCAATCGCGGCCAACATCGACCAACTCTCCCGGCTCTTGCTGGACCATTCGACCTTCGGCGAGGTCTCGGCCGAGGACATGTCCTACGCTCTGGCGCTGGCCAGCTCCAACGACATCGGCTTCGAGGCACTGGTGGCAGCGCAGACCGAACACATGCGAGCGGCGCTCGACACCGTCCCTCCAGTCGGTCTCGACGTCTCCAACGCCGAGCGGCTCGGGTTCACGAAAGCCGACGTCAAGGAATTCGACTTTGATGGGGATGGACGCGTCGACAAGGCCGACATCAAGCAGTTCCTCACGGACCGCACCGTGGCGGAGGCACATCCTTTCAGCCACATCGTGGAGACCCGCCGCCAGGTGCTGATCGCCCAGGGGCTGGACGATAAGAAGGCGGACGAGGCGCTAAAAACTATGGTGGGCGACGCGATCGGGCTGCTCCCGGTGCCAGGAGCCAAGCAGGTGGGTCAGATCGCCAAGGGAGTATTCGGCGAGCTGGCCGGCGAGGGGTACGACAAGCTCGCTGGGGCAGCGTATGACGAGATCGCCAACCAGGTCGCCCAGCGGATGTCCGAACACAGGCGGAATTTGGACGAGACGCACCGGACTCTGACGGACAATCGGCTGGCGGTGGAGAGGCTGGCGGAGCAGATGCTCGCCACAACCATGCTGAATAAGGGCTTGTTTGACGGGCATGATATGGAAAATCGGACGTTCGCGGCCGGAACTCCGCCGACGCTCAAGCCCTTTGCCGAGATGAGCCCCCAGGAGTACAGCGACTTCCTCAACTGGGCTCGGAGCAAGGGAGGAAGCAGCGACCAAATTGACCGCTTCAAGCTGACCTTTCACGATACTAAAGACGTGGACAGCTATCTCGGCCTCCAGATACCTTCCGCTCCGGGGGGTGGAAGGTGAAGATCCGGGGTCCGCTGGCTCTGCTCACCGCCGTCATGCTTTCCGCTACAGCATGTAGCCAGGAACATGCCTCCAAAACGCCTACCCCGAGCAGGACAGACATGATTACGAACTCCGCGCCCTATTTGTGCACGTTCGTTCCTGAGCGCGCACTCCGGCTCGTCAGCGGAGTGACCGGGACTCTCACGGAACGGGCGGGCGGTACGAAGGCAGACGGTGAATGCCGAACACCTGACGCCGACCCTAACCCGCTGGGGGTTGCCTGGTCTCAGGAACACGGGAAGCGGACGGAGGAAGATCTCGACTACGTCCTTGACGACAAGCAGAAGGTCTTCCGCCGACATGGAGGGACAACGCTCCCTACCGACCTCGGCGAGGGGATGGCGGTTCAGTTGCCGTACGGGCTGTTCACCGGCCAGCCGTACGAGGTGGTTGCCAAGTTCAGTTGCGGCGCCAAGAAGCGCATGCTATCGCTCTCTTTCGCACAGTTTGTCAAGGAAAGGGACGCGATCACGGACATGATCGAGCTCATGCGCATCGCCCAGAAACGCTACGGTGAGCTCTACAACTGTACTCCCGGCAAATAAAGTCGCACCCCAACGACCCGTCCGCGCCCCCACTGATCGAGAGAGCGGTTTAGCGCCGAGATGATGGCCTTGGGAAGGCCGTCGTGGTGTTGGCGTCGATACCTAGCCCGACAGCACCTGGCCATTGACCTCACGCTCCAGGTACGAGGCGGCCTTGGCGTCAGTGCCCGCGCTCATCGCGTGCTCCACGTAGTCGAAGACGCGCGCCCGGATCCCGACCCTGCGATCAGTCGATGGGGGGCGAGATCGGCCCGTTGCCTGTGCTCTCGATCTCACGAATCCGCCATCAAGCCGCACGTCGGCGCTGATGCGGTCCTCATCGTCCACCGTGGACTCGTGGCGGTGGACGATGAGGTTGAACGGGAAGTCCGCCTACCTTTGCCTACAGCGGCGCGAGCCAAAACTGTATCTTCAGCAGAGTGAAACTGACGAGGTCCGGCGTGAACTCTTCGTAGCCCAGGCGCTTGCGATGGATTCTGACCTGCCAGACGCTGTCCCGCCTTCCAAGATCGAATTCGGCGCCATGAAATATGTCGCCGGAATAGCCACTTATGGCGAATACCACTCCAGAGGGCAGGAGTACGTTTCCGGACCAGGTCCCGTCCCACGAGTCGCAGGGTGGCGGCGGCCCATCCCAGAGCTCGTATTTGATCAGGCATCTTTTGCTTTGAGCCTCGTCGATTGCGATTCCATTGTCGATGGCAGCGATCCATTCGCTCGCATCGGTGCGAAGTTTGTAGAGACCCCACTCGCCCTCGACGTCGGCAATGCCGAGCAAATATTTCGAGATCTCGCTCCTATCAAGGAGCTCGGCGATAATGCTTGCCACTGTTTCCCGACTTTCCTATGTCGTCAATGCAAGGAATGAGATCTGTTCGGGATTCGGTTGTTCTGGCACCACGCGTTCAGCGCGTGAACGCGCCGCCGATACTGGTTGCCTTCAGTCCACAAAACCGGAGACTGACACGAACGGGCCTCCTCGCAGTCAGTGCCGGTCTGCGGCTTGGGCCAATTCTTGCATACGCCGCCCGCAGTCGCGCGGTTTCCCTCATTGATCAGCTCGAACTTTGGCGCTCCAGCGAGCTTCGCAAAGTGCCACCTGGGGGTCTTCTTAGGCCGCTCAAGGACCAGATAGGTCTTAAGCGATATGTCCTTCCCTTGAAGTGCGGCTACATGAGAGTCTCAAAGGTGTCACATCTGGCGCAGAATTGCGAAATGCCCCAGAACCCCTGACATGAATAACTCGACCGCGCCTCCTCCTGATCGTGAGACGCGGTCGAGTTACCGATCCATGGACTACGGGCGGGAAGCGCGGTTGACCGCCGAGATAATGGCCTTGAGCGAGGCCGTCGTGGTGTTGGCGTCGACGCCAACACCCCACAGCACCTGTCCGTCAACCTCACACTCCAAATACGAGGCCGCTTTGGCGTCGCTGCCCGCGCTCATCGCATGCTCCACATAATCCAGAACGCGCACCCGAAGGCCGGCCCCCGAAATGGCGTCGATGAAAGCCGAGATCGGGCCATTACCCGTGCCTTCGATTTCGCGGATTTCCCCGTCGAGCCGTATGTCGGCGCTGATGCGGTCCTTGTCGTCCACCGTGGATTCGTGGCGGTGGGCCATGAGGCTGAGGCGGCCCCAGCGGTTGGCCGGGTTGGGGAGGTATTCGTCGCGGAAAATCTCGTACATCGCGGCGGGGCTGATCTCGCCGCCCTCGCTGTCGGTGCGGGCCTGCACGACCTTGGAGAACTCGATCTGCAGTCGCCGCGGAAGGTCGAGCTGATGGTCGGCCTTCATGATGTACGCGACGCCGCCCTTGCCGGACTGGCTGTTGACGCGGATGACGGCCTCGTACGTGCGGCCGATGTCCTTGGGGTCGATCGGCAGGTACGGCACCGCCCAGGTGAAGTCGTCCACCGGGACGCCGGCCGCGGCCGCGTCGCGCTCGAGGTGTTCGAAACCCTTCTTGATGGCGTCCTGGTGGGAGCCGGAGAAGGCGGTGTAGACCAGCTCGCCGCCCCACGGGTGGCGCGGGTGCACGGGCAGCTGGTTGCAGTATTCGGTGATGCGACGGATCTCGTCGATGTCACTGAAGTCGATCTCGGGGTCGATGCCCTGGGAGAACAGGTTCATGCCCAGGGTGACCAGGCAGACGTTGCCGGTGCGCTCGCCGTTGCCGAACAGGCAGCCCTCGATGCGGTCGGCGCCCGCCATGTAGCCCAGCTCGGCGGCGGCCACGGCGCTGCCGCGGTCGTTGTGCGGGTGGAGGGACAGGACGATCGAGTCGCGGTGCTTGAGGTGGCGGTGCATCCACTCGATCTGGTCGGCGTAGACGTTGGGGGTGGCGGAGATCCGC
>NZ_JBFANV010000012.1:0-176075 GCF_040674955.1 Nonomuraea sp. NPDC049695
CTCTACGGGCAGGTCGGCAACGGCGGCACGGACCACGCCTGGTGGGGCCCGGCCGAGGCCATGCAGATGGCGCGGCCCGCGTACAAGATCGACGCGTCGTGCGGCGGGTCGGACCTGGCGGGCGAGACGGCGGCCGCGATGGCGGCCTCGTCGATGGTCTTCCGCCCGACAAATCCGACTTATGCTGACACGCTGCTGACGCACGCCAAGCAGCTGTACTCCTTCGCCGACACCGTCAGGAAGAAGTACAGCGACTGCATCACCGACGCCCAGGGCTACTACCAATCGTGGAGCGGCTACAACGACGAGCTGGTGTGGGGCGCGATCTGGCTCTACCGGGCCACGAACGACGCCTCCTACCTGGCCAAGGCCGAAACCGGCTACGACAACCTGGGCAACGAGCCGCAGAGCACCACCAAGTCGTACAAGTGGACGATCGCGTGGGACGACAAGTCCTACGGCGCGTACGTGCTGCTGTACAAGCTGACCGGCAAGCAGCGCTACCTGGACGACGCCAACCGCTGGCTCGACTGGTGGACGGTCGGCGTGAACGGCTCCAAGGTGGCGTACTCGCCGGGCGGCCAGGCCGTACTGGACCGGTGGGGCTCGCTGCGGTACGCGGCCAACACCTCGTTCGCGGCGCTCGTGCACAGCGACTCCATCAGCGACGCCACGCGCAAGGCCCGCTACCACGACTTCGCGGTCCGGCAGATCAACTACGCGCTCGGCGACAACCCGCGCAACTCCTCGTACGTGATCGGGTTCGGCGCCAACCCGCCCAAGAACCCGCACCACCGCACGGCGCACGGCTCGTGGACCGACCAGATCACCAACCCCGAGCAGACCCGCCACACGCTGTACGGCGCACTCGTCGGAGGCCCGCCCGACCCGAACGACGCCTACACCGACAAGCGCGACGACTACGTCATGAACGAGGTCGCCACCGACTACAACGCCGGTTTCACCAGCGCGCTGGCCCGGCTCTACAAGGAGTACGGGGGCGCCCCCGCCGCGAACTTCCCGCCGCGGGAGACCCCGGACGGACCCGAGATCTTCGTCGAGGCGGGCGTGAACGCCTCGGGCACCAACTTCACCGAGATCAAGGCCATCGTCCGCAACCAGTCGGCCTGGCCCGCCAGGGTGCTGTCCGACGGCTCCTTCCGCTACTACTTCACGCTCGACGGCTCGACGACCGCCTCGCAGATCACCGTGTCGTCGGCCTACACGCAGTGCAAGGCGCCCACGCTGAACCAGGCGAGCGGCACCACGTACTACGTGAACATCGACTGCTCCGGCCAGGTCATCGCCCCGGCGGGACAGTCTCAGCACCGCAGAGAGGTGCAGTTCAGGATCGCCAGCTCGGGCACGTGGGACCCGGCGAACGACTGGTCGTACCGGAACATCCCCACCACGCCCGGCGCGACGCCGGTGCGGACCGGGAACATCACTCTCTACAGCGGCGCGACCAAGATCTGGGGTGAGCCCCCGGGTCCGGAGGAACAGGACACGACAGCGCCCAGCAAGCCGGGCAAGCCCGCGGTTTCCGGGATCACGGGCTCGACCGCCAAGCTGAGCTGGACCGCCTCCACGGACAACGTGGGCGTGAGCGGCTACGACGTCTACCTGGGGTCCACAAAGGTAGGCACGGCCACGAGCGCGTCCTTCGACCTGAGCGGGCTCACCCCGGCCACGGCCTACACCGCCTCCGTGGTGGCGCGGGACGCGGCGGGCAACACCTCGGCGCCGTCCGACAGCGTCTCGTTCACCACCACGAACACGACACCGCCGCCTCCGGGCGGGTGCGCGGCGACGTACAAGGTGACGAGCTCGTGGGGCGGCGCCTTCCAGGCCGAGGTGACGGTGAAGAACAACGGCACGGCGGCCACCACCGGCTGGACGGTCGCCTGGACGTCGGCGAACCAGATCACCCAGCTCTGGGGCGGCAAGCACACCCAGTCGGGGTCCGGCGTCACCGTGAAGAACGAGTCCTACAACGGGGCGCTGGCTCCCGGCGCCACCACCACGTTCGGCTTCATCGCGAACGGCACGCCCACCGTCCCCGACCCGATCACCTGCACTCCCGCCTGAGCGAAGACCCCCGTCCCCGTCGCAGTAGCGGCGGGGGCGGTTCCACAGCTCATTGAACCCTCCCCAGCTGAAGCAGGGGATTCCTGGCTCAGGAAGCCCCGCAGGTCAGCGACCAGCAAGGTCTTACTCCATCAACACCAGCCGGGACGGAACCTGCCCGGTTTGGTACGACAAGCTTGGAGACGCATGTGCTGTCTTGGTTCTCGATCAGCACGCGCGGGAGGCTTGGTTCTCGCAACCCGCGGACGCGACTCTACCGGACGCGGCAGCACAGCCGTCCCTTCGGGCTACACCTGGGCCAACTGAACCGCCCGTTGTATCGCTGCGTATGAGGAGGTGAGGCGAAAAGGAACCAACATCCTGCCTGATGACACCATCCCGCCCGGATGGGACGGACGCGGCCGATACCTCCAGTCGGCCGCGTCCGTTTGTTTTACTTGAATTGCGCCTTCTTGATCGCCGTGAACCGCTGGCGGGCGGCGTTGATCGCGTCCTCGTCGTCGAACTCGGCGAAGGCCTGCTCCTGGTAGCGGGCCGGGATCAGCCGCCTGACCCGGTCCGGATAGCCCATGCCCGGCTCCGGCACCCTGACCACGGGAGGGATGCCGATGCGGACGGCGATCGGGCCGGAGGCCCGTACGGAGGTCGCCCAGTCGGTGCCCGCGTCGGTGACCGCGCACATGTGGCGCGCGTACACCCACTTCACCTCGACGACGGAAGTGGCGTCCGCCGGTTCGGTGCCGAACGTCTCCACGGCGCACACGACGCGCGAGTCGAAGTCGTGGCCGTGCGCGTGGTGCTCACCGAGCGAGGACTGCTCCAGCACCAGCGTCACCTGGGCGGCGAGCTCCTTGTACAGCTGCGACGACGGCTGCCGGCCGACGAAGAACATCACCCCGGCCAGGGTCAGGCCGGCCAGGGTGACGATCGTCGCGATCAGCCCGCGACGTGACTTGATCACGGGCTGGTGCAGGTCAGGGCCGGTGCCGGGTTCGGGATCGAGCCCGTGGCGTTGAATCCGAACGATGTCGTCGCGTTCGGCGCCAGCTGCCCGTTGTAGGTGGCGTTCTTGACCACCACGTTGGGCGGCTGCCCGGACAGCACGCCGTTCCACGGCGAGCCGTCGAAGCCCTGGCCGCCGGAGTAGGTCCACTTGACGGTCCAGCCGTTGATGGAGGAGGAGCTCGTGTTCTTCACTGTCACCTCGCCCTGGAAGTGGCCGGCCCAGCCGGTGTCGGTGGCCTTCCACGTGGCGGTGCAGGCACCCGGGTTCGGGGTGACCGTCGGCGTCACCGTCGGCGTCACTGTCGGGGTGGCCGTGGGCGTGCCCTGGTTCGGGCCGACGCCGGTGACCTCGCCGTTGCCGCCGTCGAAGACGACGTCGGAGCAGCTGTAGAAGTTCTCGTTGCTGTCGGAGCGGATCCAGTGCGTGTAGATGATGTGCCGCCCGGTCTTGCCGGACGGGAGCTGGGCGTTCCAGTAGTAGTAGTTGAGCGCGCCGGCGGGGCCGGTGTCGGGCGGGTTCGTGACGCTGCCGAACGGCTCCAGGTCGGACCACTTCAGCGGCCCGTTCGGGTTCCAGCCGTTCTTGGTGATGTAGTAGTTGAAAGATCCGGGGTGCTTGGCCCAGTTGCTGTGCCGCATCTGGATGGTCGCACCCGAGGTCAGGTGGGTAACCGGCCAGTCACTGCGCACCGCGTTGTAGGCCGTGAAGTCGTAGGGGCCGCCGGTGCCGCCGCTGCAGAGCTGCCCGTCCGGGATGAATCCGGAGGTACGGCCCGCGCCGTCGGAGCGCAGCACCGCGAACCAGTTGTACAGCGGGGTCGAGCCGCTCTGCGCGACGGCCGCCGCGCACGCGGGGTTGTAGGGGATGATCTGCCCGTTCTCCCGCAGGCCGTCCTGCCAGCACAGGAACGTCCTGGCGCCGGGGAACATCGACACCCCGTGCGCCTGTGCCTGCATGGGCACGATCAGGACAGTCGCGATCAGTACCGTGACGGCGGTGATCGCCGCCGACTTGAATAACCTCATGGGGATTCCCTTGCGCTGTCGACAGAGGAAACCTGCCCCACGACCTGCCCGCCCGGCGAGCGCATTGAATCACGCGCCTGACTGCTCCGACAACGCACTGTGAAAGTTTCATCCGATCTTGGATACGGTGCCCTATGCTTGGGAGCGCTCCCATTCAGGGACATGGCGCCGGTCGTGCCAGCGAGGGGCGCGGACGACGTTAGAGGGGTACGGCGGGTGCTGCCGTACCCCTCATCAATCCCGCTCGAGCGCGGCGTCGATCTCATCGAGCCTGGCCTGGAGCTCGCTCAGGCAGGCAGGTGCGAGCCGGCCCTCGGCCATGCGGTCGGAGAGCTTCCTGCGTACGCCCGCGGTCGTCGACGCCGACGGGCCGTGCGGTGACACCGCGGCGTGCAGCACCTGCTTGAGGTCCAGCACGACGTCGGCGTCGGTCGCGCCGCACGGCGTCCTCGCCTCCAGCACGGTCCTGAAGTCGTCCACGGCTTGCTCCACGGTGTCCCCCGTGACCGGCGTGCTCTCCACGAGCGCCGGCGTGCTCTCGATGTGCTTGGCCATCGGAGAGGGCATGACCGCCGTCGGCGAGGGCATGACCGCGGTCGGTGGCGGCATGACCATTCCCTCCAGGTCCTGGAACCCCGTCCGCTGGAACCACAGCAGGGCGGAGAGCGCGAGGGCCGCCGATCCGGCGACCGTGAGACCGCGCCTCACATGCCGGCCCAGCGTCGCCGTGCCGAGCGCGGAGGTCAGCGCCGAGACGATCTCGGCCGCGGTCGGCCGTGCCTCCGGCCGGTACGCCAGGCAGCGCTGGCAGAGCGAGGCCACGGCGTGCGGCACGCCGGGGATGCGGGGCGGGGGATAGGTCCTGCGGGCCGCCTCGATCTCCTCCCACGTCGTCTCCGGGTACGGCGTGTGCCCCGTGAGCATGGCGTACAGCAGCACGCCCAGGGCGTACACGTCGACCGCCGGGTGGGTCGGCGCGCCGAGCAGCCGCTCGGGGGCGACGTAGGGAGGGGTGCCGCGGTCGTCGTCGGGATCTCCGGCCCAGGCCGCGATGCCGAAGTCGAGCAGCTTGGGACCGTCCGCGGTGAGCAGCACGTTCTCGGCCGTGACGTCCCGGTGGACCAGGCCGCGGGCGTGCCCGGCCATCAGGACCCGGGCCAGCCTCAGCGCGATGGCCGCCGCCTCGGGCCACGGCAGCGGGCCCTGCTCGATGCGCTCGGCCAGCGGTGGGCCGTCGAGCAGCGGCATTACCACGTAGGCCGCGACGCCGCCGTTCGTGGTGACGGTCTCGCCGTAGTCGTAGATCTCGATGGAATCGGGATGGATGAACCTGGCGGCGGCGCGGGCCTCGCTGCGCGCGCTGACCCGCTCGCAGTCGCCGGCGTGCAGTGAGGCCGTGAGCACCTTGACGGCGATCATCCGGTGCAGTGACTGGTCGAAGGCACGCCAGATGACCGACATTCCCCCGCGGGCCAGCGGATCCAGCAACAGATACCGGCGGGCCAGCACATCCCCCGGCTCAAGCCGACTCACGGATGACCAGTTCCGTGGGGAGTATGGGGTCGATCCCCGCGGCCCCCGTCAGGAGCAGCCGGGTGGCGACCGTGGCGAGCTCCTCGACGGGCTGGCGGATGGTGGTCAGGGCGGGAACGGTGTGCCTCGCGACCGGCGCGTCGTCGAACCCGATCACCGCGACGTCCGCGGGCACCTTGCGCCCCGCCCTGCGTAATGCCTGGATCGCGCCCGCCGCCATCAGGTCGGACGCGACGAAGACGGCGTCCAGCCCGGGGGCGTGGCGTAACAGCCACTGCATGGCGTGCGTGCCTGAGGCCGCGGTGAAGTCGCCGTACGCCACGGGCACGTCCGGCAGGCCGGCTGCTTGGAGCGTGCGTACCAGACCCTCCAGGCGATCTCGGGCGCCGGGCAGGGACGGTGGGCCGCCGATGGCGGCGACGTTGCGGCGGCCGGACAGCAGGAAGTGCTCGGCCGCCTGGCGCCCGCCGTCGAGGTTGTCCACGTCGGCGAACGGGAGCTTGAGGTCGTGAGGCGGGCGGCCGATGTTGCGCACCGGGACGCCCGAGGTGGATAACTTGATCGCCAGAGGATGTCGCTCTCTGGCGCCCACGATGAGCACCGCGCCGGACAGTGCGGGCAGGGTGGATGACGTGGGCGTGACGGTGGTAACCATGAGTTGGGTGCCGTGCTCGGCGAGTACGGCGCCCGCCGCGGACAGGAGCCGGGCGTAGTAGGGCTCGGAGAAAAGGCGGGGGAGATGGTCGCAGATCACTGCCGTGACACCGTCGGCGATGGTCTTGGCGGCCGTTCCCCGTGGAGCGCGTTGGCGCACGTAACCCATGCGGGAGACGGCGTCGTAGACTTGCCGGCGGGTCGAGGTACTGACCCGCACCGAGCCCGTGAGGACTCGAGATGCGGTCGCGGGGGAAACCCCTGCAGCGGCCGCCACCTGTGCCAGTGTGGGCTGCTCGGTCATGGAGCACCTCGCGGGAAGATCCTGGGAGCGCTCCCACGTTACCAATGTTTCGTCGCTGTTAATAGGGCCTTTGCTAGGAGTGCGTCCGCTTGTGCGGACGCACTCCGAATTTCCTCAGCTAGGAGGCATCGGTAACCGACAGGCTTTTCTGAGTTTTCCCAGTTTTCCGCCGCTGTTGATCAGTGGTTAAGCGTCGTGTCGATGTCCGCCTCGTCCAGTTGGTTATCCGGGCGGTCGTCCCTGGGCTCCTGGCGCCGGGGCGCGCAACTCGATCCGCAGCCACCGAAACGAGAGGTGTTGACCGGCGTGAAGTCGGTCGCCGGGATGCCCTTGAGAGCGGCCTTCATGGTGTCGTTCCAGATGGGCCCGGGGATGGAGGCGCCGAAGACCGAGCCGTAGTAACGGCCGCCGATTTTGATGTTGTTCAGCTTGTGGGTGGCCGCGCCGCGCGGGTCGCCGATGCTGACCGCGCCCGCCAGGTCAGGGGTGAACCCGGCGAACCAGGCGGTGGACTGCTCGTCGGTGGTACCGGTCTTGCCGGCCGCCGGCCGGCCGATGCCGCCGACGCCCTTCATGGTGCCCTTGGTGAACACGCCGGACATGATGCTCGCCGCGGCGTCGGTCACCTCAGGGTCGATCGCCTGCTTGCACTTGGGCTTGTAGTTGGTGACCTTGCCGTCGCGATCCCTGATCGAGGTGATGGCCATCGGCGTGCAGTACTTGCCGCGGGCGCCGATGGCGGCGTACGCGGTGGCGACGGTCACGGGGTCCATCTCGTTGATACCGAGCGTGAACGTCTCGTACTCCTGCAGGTCCAGCCCGTCGGAGCGCTTGATGCCCAGCGACTTGGCCGTCTTGACCACGTTGCAGAGGCCCACCTTCTGCTCCAGCGCCATGAAGAAGGTGTTCACCGAGCCCCAGGTGCCGGTGGCCAGCGACTCGAAGCCCCCGTCGCCGCCCTCGGCGTTGGTGACGGTGAAGTTGGGATCGCCCACGTTGTTGCCCTTGCAGTTCTTGAACGACCAGAAGGCCGGAGCGCGGTAACCGCCGCCCACCGAGATTCCGTCGTTGATCTTCATGCCCTGCTTGAGCGCGGTGAGCAGGGTGAAGGGCTTGAACGTCGAGCCGGCCTGGAAGCCGACGCCGCCGCCGTGCAGCGCGTCGGCGACGACGTTGTAGGACATCTCGTTCTTGCTCTTGCGGATGCCGTACTTGCGGCTGGCGGCCATGGCCTTGATCTGGCCGGTCCCGGGCTGCACCAGGGCCTCCGAGGCGACCGGGTTGTCCGAGGCGAACACGTGCTTCTTGATCGCCTTCTCGGCCGCGGCCTGCATCTTCGGGTCGATCGTGGTCCTGATCTCCAGGCCGCCCCGGTTGAGGAACTGGGTCCTTTCCTTCTTCGTCTTGCCGAAGTCCGAGTTGCTGAGGATCTCGTTGCGGACGTACATGCAGAAGTACGGGTAGTCGCTGGACTCGCAGCCGCCGGGCAGCGGGGTGCCCTTGTAGCCGAGCTTCGTGGCCTTGGCCTCGGCCGCCTGCTCCGGCGTGATCTTCTTCAGCTGGGCCATCCTGTCCAGCACGACGTTGCGCCGGGACTGCAGTCGTTCCCTGTAGTCCTTGCCCCGGCTGGGGTCGGTCTGGAGCGGGTCCTGCACGGCGCCGGCCAGGGTGGCGGCCTGCGGCAGGGTCAGCTTGGCGGCGGGCACCCCGAAGAAGCGCCTGGCGGCCGATTCGATGCCGTAGGCGCGGGCGCCGAAGTACACGATGTTCAGATACTTCTCGAGGATCTGGTCCTTGGTGTACTTCTTCTCGATCGCCATCGCGTACCGCAGCTCGTTGAGCTTACGCGCGTAGCTGGCCTCGAGGGCCGCGTTCTTCTCCTTCTTGGTGGTGCCCGAGTTGAGCAGCACCTGCTTGACGTACTGCTGGGTGATGGACGAGCCGCCCTGGGAGATGCCGCCCGAGCTGAGGTTCTTGGCCAGGGCGCGCATGGTGCCCTCGATGTCGATCGGGCCGTGCTCGTAGTAGCGGTAGTCCTCGATCGAGATGATCGCCGTCTTCATGACGTCGGCGATCTGGTCGAGCGCGACGTTCTCGCGGTACTCCTCGTAGAACGTCGCGATGGGCTTGCCCTTGGCGTCCAGCACCGTCGTCTTCTCCGCGAGGGGCGGTTCCTTGAGCTCCTGGGGTTTGATGCCCAGGTCCTCCGATGCCGAGACGAACATCGCTCCTGTCCCCCCGACCGCGGGTAGCGCGATGGCCGCGGCCACCACACCGGCCGCGATCGCTGCCCCGGTCAGGCGCGCGATACTCGACACACGGGAACCCATGGTGGTAAAACCTCCCCCTCTTGGCATTTGGGTGCATCCTAAACCCCGCCATGACGTGCTCTATGTAAAACCTTGGACCCCGCTTGGGGCTGGTTTGTTCGCATGGGAGGCGGGGTTTCTCCGTCTCTGCCCGCTTAATCGGCGTTCAGGCTACCCGTGGCCTCGACGCCGGCCGTGGCGATCTTCAGTTTTCGTCAAAGAAAGCGTGTTGACGTGCGGGTGGGTGTCGGCCGCTCTGGCAATGTCGGGTTCCTACCGGTCGTGGTGGGGGGGTCATATGCGACGTGTCGGGGATGGCGAGCACTTCGATCGGCTGCTCGCCGCCGCTAGAACATACTGGGGTGAGAGCCCTGGCGGTGACAGCTGCGTCGTGGCGGAGGCGTTCGACCAGGACATCCGGGTCGTGGTGCGCACGCTCATGGTCGCGAAGGCTGTCTGTGAGCTGCTGTCGGCGCGGCTGTTCGCGCTGGTCGATCCGGAGTGGCGCGGGCTGGCCGAGGTGTTCGGGGCCGAGGCGGACGGGGGACCGCGGGTGCCGCCGGCCGCGCTGGTCACCAGCCGGGTGGACCCCGGCGTGCCCAGGGACATCCCGGTCGTGCACGTCCACGGGAAGGGGTCGCTGAAGGCGTACGCGCTCTTCCCCGATCAGGGTCCCTGCTCCTTCCACGAGGAGCTGCCCGCCCGGGTCGGAGCCTTCTTCGAGCGGCACGTCTGGCCGCACAGGCACGTGATCGCGCCCGACGCGGAGCGGACGGCCTGGCGGGCGAAGAGCGGCTACCAGGTCCGTACGGACACCGAGCGCCGCCAGCTCCGCCAACACGGCTGCGCCCGTCTGGGGCTCGACCCCGGCCTGCCGACGATCGCGGTCCTCGGCCACCAGCCGGAGCAGGACACGGAGCTGTTCCAGGCGACGGTGGACTACGCCGCCTCCGACGTGTCGGCGAACTGGCTCTTCCTCGACCCCGTCACCAGGTCGCACTCCCGGATCAGGTGCGTGGCCGGCGCCCTGTCCACGAATCTGCTCTGGAGCATGACCGACGCGGGCGTCGCGTTCGGCAACAGCGATCTGCCCGCGTTCGGCATCCCCGTCATCCAGGCAGGCTGGTCGGTGGGCAGGGCCTGCCGCACCACGCACGTCGCGCTGCAGCCGTCGGACATCCGCCTGCTGCTCGACGAGGCCATCGCCAAGCACGACAAGGGGGAGTCCATCCTCGAGCCGGAGCAGCGCGAGCGCGCCCGCCTGTGGCTCTGGCTGCGCCGCTGCGGCGCGGACGTGCCCACCGGGCTCCTGCCGCACTGGGAGCACGGCGCGGACTACGCACGGGCGCTCGCCGTCAACCTGTGGCACGTGGAGCGCGACGGCGACCCTCTCTACAGCGCCGTCGCACGCATGTGGGACCGGCGCGAGCCCATGCTCACCCGTTTCGACTTCCACGACCCGGCGGGGCCGTACATCAGGAACGCCCACGATCGGTTCCGCCGGCTCGGCCACGCCGTTCCGCACCATGAGTTTCCCGACCCGGAAGGGCCGTTCGTCCCCAGGAGCACCCCATGACCAGCCCAGGATCCGCCACCGAGCTCGACCAGCTGATTCTTCCCGCCATCCCGCCCGTCCACCTCAACAACGGCCAGGTCTCCGCGCTGCAGGTGACCGACAGGTTCCACCGGGGCGCCCAGATCGTGGGCAGGTTCGAGACCTCGGGGCTGGCGGGGTTCAAGGTCTCCGCGCAGGGGCGCTCGCTGCGGGTGCTGCTGTCGCTGTCGCTGGACGAGCGGTCCCTGACCGGCTGGCACGACGGCAAGGCCGAGGCCGCGACCTTGCTGCCCCGGCTGGTGCAGGTCCGCTCCCAGGGGCGGCTGCGCCAGTGCGTGGTGCTCAAGGGGAAGCGGGCGCACGCCCGCGTGACCTTCGACCTGTCGCCCGACGAGATCCCGGACGACGGGCTGATCTGTGTCGAGCTGCTCGACATCATGGAGGGCGACGGAGTCTGCCCGGAGGTGCGCCAGGCCGTGTCGGGGCGCGTCATGCCCGACGGGGTGGCCGGGGTGCGGCTGAACAAGGTGGTGTTCGAGGAGCCGCCGGCGGTGGACTTCGACCCGGACACTCTCGACGGTCTCCGCTGCGAGCACTCCTCGCTGATCAGCGCGGGCGGTCTGGCGAACTTCAACCGGCAGGGCGTGCGCGTGCTGCGCTCGGGCCTGTTCGTGGTCAACCCGCCGCTGAAGGACACGTTCGGGTCGAGCGGCCGCCTCACGCTCAGGCTGGGCACCAAGGCGGAGCCCGCGAGCGTCATCCCCGCGACATGGGGACGGGTCAACAGCGAGCTGCGCTGGATGCGCCACGCCACCAGGAAGCTGCTGGGCATGGCGGCGCCGCCCGTCAAGCGGGTGCTCAGCATCAGGGACGGGAACATGGGAGTGCCCGAGGAACGGGTCGACGGCAACGTGACCCAGCTCGTGCTGCCCAGCCCCACCAACTCGCCGTTCCTGGTGATCATGGGACCCTGCCTCGGCGCCATGCCCACGCTGGAGTCGGCCATCGCGCGCTAGCCGCAGAGCTTGGTAACCCTGGGGACAGGGGAGTGTAATGCGGCGGGAAAAATGAGGATTGCCGGTGATAATGCCGCTCAGCGGGCAGTTTTCCCTGTGTGAGGAGCGGCTTGCGAATCGAGACCATCCGGCACGTCCATTGCACGGTCCTGCGCGCCACCGGCGAGCTGGACCACGCGGGCCGGGTCCGGTTCAGCGCCTGCATCAACGCCGTGTGGGACTGGACGCAGGGCCCCGTCCTCGTGTTCGACCTTGCTGATCTGGACTTTTACGATTCGTCCGTCATCGGGGTGCTCGCGATGGCCATGCAGCGGATGGAGGAAGAGGGAGGCGGGCGCATCATCGTGGTGCGGCCCTCCGCCCACCTGCTGTCGGTGCTGCGGCTGACCGACCTGCTGTCGCACGTCGAGCTGCGGGGCAGCGTCGACGACACGGTGGCGGAGCTGACGCTGCAGTCGAGAGCGACCGCCGCCGCGGCACATGGAGGCCGGGCGGCGGCCGGCAGATATCAGAGGCCGTAGGCCTCCAGCAGCCTCAGCCACACCTCGCTCACCGTCGGGAAGGATGGGACCGCGTGCCAGAGGCGGTCGAGCGGCACCTCGGCCGTGACCGCGATCGTGGCCGAGTGCAGCAGGTCGGACGCGCCCGGCGCGGCGAACGTGACGCCGAGCAGCACCTTCCTGTCCTCGTCCACCACGGCCCTGGCCCGGCCGCGGTAGCCGTCGCCCATCAGGTAACCGCCGGTGACCTTCCCCATGTCGTAGTCCACCACGCGCACGCGGAACCCGTCGGCCCGAGCCACCGCCTCGGTCCGGCCGACCGCGCAGATCTGCGGATCGGTGAAGACGACCTGCGGCGCGCCGTACCCGTCCGCCAGATCCCGCATCCCGGGCAGCTCGTCACCGCGGGCCCGCGCGGCGATCACGTCACCGCAGATCCTGGCCTGGTACTTGCCCATGTGCGTGAGGAGCGCGCGTCCGTTGACGTCGCCCACGGCGTACAGCCAGCCGTCGGAGATCGCGGTGGCCCGCATGCTGTCGTCCACCTCGACGTACTTGCCGTCGGGCAGGCCGACCGTGCTGAGCCCCACGTCGCGGGTCGCCGGCCGGCGGCCGGTCGCCACCAGCAGCTCGTCGGCCTCCAGCGGCGGCCCGTCCGGCAGGTGCACCGTCACCTTTCCGCCGGGCTCCGGGCGCTCGACCCTGACGGCCTCGACCTGGTCGCGCACCTCGATGCCGGCCTCCGCGAACGACTCGGCCAGCAGCTCTCCCGCGAACGGCTCCATCCTGGGCAGCAGCCCGCGGCCGCGCACCAGCACGGTGGTCTGGCGCGCGCCGAGCCCGTGCATGGCCTGGGCCATCTCGCAGGCGACCACGCCGCCGCCGATCACGACCAGCCGCTCGGGGATGGAGTCGGTCACGGTCACGTCATGGCTGGTCCAGGGCTCCGCCTCGGCCAGGCCCGGAGTGGGCGGTATGGCGGGCGTGCTGCCGGTGGCCAGCACGACGGCCTGCCGGGCGGTCAGCACGCGTTCGCCGCCGTCCTCGGTGGTGACGCGTACGCGCTTGGGGCCGTCGAGGCGCCCGCGCCCCCGTACGTACTCGGCCGGCACGCTCTCGATCCACCGCACCTGCCCGGAGTCGTCGAAGCGCCCGATGGCCTCGTCACGCCTGGCCAGCACGGCCGCCACGTCGACGGGCCCGAGCGACAGCCCCGGGACGCGCGCCACCTCGCCCACCAGATCGATCGGCCGCAGCAGCGCCTTGCTCGGGACGCACGCCCAGTAGGAGCACTCGCCGCCGGCCAGCCGCTCCTCGACGATCGCCGCGGTCAGCCCGCCGCGCACGGCCCGGTCCACGACGTTCTCGCCTGCGGGACCGGCGCCGATCACAATGACGTCGAACTCGTCAGCCACCCTGCCTCCAGAAGCACTCGCCCATGAATGGCACTCTTTCATGCCTGACCTGCGACCACCTCGTCGCGCCCCGTTCGCCGGACTTCACGCCGCGTTCACCCGGGGCCCGTACCGTGCCCCGCATGGTTGATCGTTACCCGACGTCGGTGCCGTACCGGCAGCGGACGGATGGCTATCACACGTACCGGATCCCCGCGGCGGTGGTGACCGGGGCGGGCACGGTGCTGGCGTTCGCGGAGGGGCGGCACGCCTCGGCCGGGGACTCCGGCCACATCGACATCGTGCTCAAGCGCTCCACGGACGGCGGCAGGACCTGGGGCGCGCTCCAGGTGGTCGCCACGGAGCCGCGCCGGGGCACCGCGGGCAACCCCGCGCCCGTGGCACTGGCCGACGGCCGGATCGTGCTCGTCCACGTCAGGCAGGGGCCGTCGGCCACGGAGGACAAGATCCGGCGTGGCCAGGTGGCGGCGGCCGAAGGGCGGCGGGTGTTCGTACAGGTCAGCTCGGACGACGGGGTCACCTGGCCGGCGCCTCGCGAGATCACCGGCAGCGTGAAGCGCGCCGAGTGGCGCTGGTACGCGACCGCGCCCGGGCACGCCGTCGCGCTGCGCAGCGGTCGGATCGTGGTGCCCGCCAACCACTCGCTGCCGCCCGCCGGGTCCGACAACGGGACCGAGGGCAAGTACAACGGCGGCCACGGGCTGCTGAGCGACGACGGCGGCCAGACCTGGCGCATCGGGTACGTCGACGACAACCCGGACGGATACGTCAACGTCAACGAGACCACGGCCACCGAGCTGCCGGACGGGCGCCTCTACCTCAACACGCGCACCGAGTCCACCGCCCCCGGCACCAGGGCCGACGCCTACTCGGCCGACGGCGGCCAGACTCTCCTGCTGCCCTTCCGGCCCCAGGCGGGGCTGGTGGGGCCGGTGGTGGAGGGCAGCACGCTGTGGTGCTCGTCGCCGGACGTGCTGCTGTTCTCGGGGCCGGCCGCTCCGGACGCGCGGGCGCTGATGACGGTACGCGCCAGCGACGACCTGGGGGTGACCTGGCGGGTCGCGCACACGGTGTCGGGGCTGCCGGCGGCCTACTCCGACCTGGTCCGGGTGGACGGGGACACGGTGGGCCTGCTGTTCGAGACCGGTGACTTCGGCCCGTACGAGAGCATCGCCTTCCGCCGCCTCCCCATCGCCGAACTCGCCCCCTGACCGTCAGGCGCCGAGCGGGTTGGGCAGCCTGGTCCAGCTGTCACCCGGTGGCGCGCCCTCCAGGCGGGTGAGCAGGTGGGCCTTGACCGTGAGATGCGGGCCGAACAGGGCTCTGCGGTCGATGGCGCACGGGAACTCCACGGAGCGTGCGGCCGTGGCCACGACGTCCCAGAGGCGGGACTCTTCGGCCCGGTCGCCCCGGCCGAAGAGCGCGATCAGGCTGCCGAACGTCGTGCCGACGAGCCCGCCGAAGAGCTTGGCGTGCAGGGTTCCGGGGTCGTCCGCGAGGAGCCGGGCGCTGACCGGCGGGAGCTCGACGCCGTTGCGGGCGAGCCTGGCGGGGCTGATCCGGACGTCGGCCAGGTCGCGGTAGACCAGCCGGTACGGCATGCCGTCCCGGTCCAGCTCCACCAGCAGATTCTGGCCGTGCGCCTCGAGCGCCACGCCGAGCGCCAGCAGGCCCAGCAGGTCGCTCAAGGTCAGCCGGGCGAACGCGGCCAGCCACGCCGCCGGGTCGCGGACCATGGCGGCGGTGACCGCCCCGACGGGGATGGCGGGTCCCGTCGGCTCGCGGAGCATGGCCGCCAGGTCGGGGCTGTGCTCGCCGTTCACCATGGCGGCCGCCCCGGCCAGGTAGCGGGCGATGCGCGGCCGTCCCCCCTGCCGCGCGGACAGGACGGTGAGCAGGTGCGACAGGTGGACGCAGTCGCGGACCGAGCCGGGCGAGATGTCCCTGACACCGGACGTCATCCGGGTGCTGAACGCCGTCTTGATGTGCGGGCCGCCGTCGAGCGGGGCGAGAGTGCGTACGGACATGAGCGGACGGGCCGGGACGGCGGCGGTGACGTGCGGACGCAGGCCCAGGCCGGGCAGGACGTGGGCGCTCTGCCAGGGATGCACGGGGAGCAGGAGCCGGTCGCCGTCCATGAGGGAGCCCGGCCACGGGCCCGAGACCAGGCAGTCGGCGGCGGGGACCGCGAGCAGGTCCAGGTGGACGACCGGCCGGTGCTCCGGCATGTACGCCAGCTGCTCGGCCACGGAGACGCCGGGACGACTGCGGCAACCCGGGTGGTACGGATGGCCGTCCACCACACTCTGCTCGTGCTCCTCCGGGGTGCCAGGGGTGTGGAGAGGCTGTGCGCGGGACAGCGCCAGCGAGGCCACGCTGTTGTCCAGGTCCGCCACCAGCTGGTCCGTGCCCGGCAGGCCGAGGGCGGCCAGGAGCTCGGCCGGGTGGGTGTACGGGTGGCCGTTCAGCCAGAGCGCGGGCTCGCCTCCGAGGTCGTACGGCTTCCGCGCCCGCCCCATGAGCCTGCGCCCGTCCGCCAGCGGGACCTGGACCCGCGCGGCCGGACGCCACTCCGAGGAGGTCACCAGGCCGGGCAGGGGCTCGTACAGGAGGCTGCGCCACAGGCGGCCCAGGACGGCGGCGCGGGCGTCCGGGAGTGCCGCCATGTACGCTGCGGACAGCTCAGGGCGCAGGAGGGCCAGGTCGGCCGCGAACTCCGCCTCAGAGCGCCTCATATTTCACACTATTTCCAGATAAGACCGGCTGATAGCTACCCTTGTTGGCACCAATGGGGACAAAGGGTAGGGATAAGGTCGCCATGACCGCTACCGACGGCCTGCTCCCTCTCTCCAGAGAGGCGCGAAGAGACGCCGCAGCCCTCGCCATGACGGCACTGCTCAACTGCCTCATACGCGAAGTGGCCCGTCCCGCGTGGGACGGCACGTTCCTGCTGCCCGGGACCGGACACGTCCTGCGTGCCGACGACGGGCGGTTCCCCGGCAGGCCCGCGCTCCACACGCCGGACGGCTGGTGCCCGCTGTCGCTGGACGACCTGGTCGCGCTGGCGGCCGCCGAGCTGCGCGCCGGCACGGGGGTCGCCAACGACGCGCTGCCGGCGGAGATCGCGCACAGCCGGGACGTCATGGCCGCCCTGCTGGCCGCCAGGCGGTCCGCGACGCCGCCCGCGGACCTGTACCTGCGCTCCGAGCAGGCCCTCGTCGCGGGCCACCGCTACCATCCCGCGCCCAAGGCCCGCGGCGGTTCGGATCCCCGAGCGTGGCTCCGGTACTCGCCGGAGGCGCACGCGAGCTTCGCGCTGCCGCTGCTCGGCGTGCCCGCGCAACAGCTGGTGGAGGAGGGGGACGCGAGCGCGCTCGACCGGCTGGGCCCGCCGCCGGGGGACGGCCTGGCCCTGCTGCCCGCGCATCCCTGGCAGGTGGAGCTGCTGGGCGGCCCGCCGCTGCGCCGCCTGGGCGTCACGCCGGCCGTGGCGTGGCCGACCTCGTCGATCCGCACGGTGTACCTGCCGGAGCCGGATCTGTTCTGCAAGTTCAGCCTCGACGTACGGATCACGAACGACGTCCGCCGGCTCTGGCTGCACGACCTGAAGAAGCTGGCCGCGATCGCCGACCTCGTGGGGCGCGCGTTCGACGACCTGCCGGAGCGCGTGCCCCGCCCCGCCGTGCTGCGCGACCGCGGCTACCGCAGCGCGGAGCTGGGCCGGGACGGCGGCGAGGCGCTGGCGGTCATCGTCCGCGACGGGCTGCGCGAGCACCTGCGCCCGGGGCTGACGCCGCTGCTGGCAGCGGGGATCAGCGAGGGCTTCTCCGGCAACCCCATCGACGGGCTGAGCGAGGACCAGGCGCTCGCGTGGTGGGAGCGCTACCTCGATCACGTGGTGCCCCCGGTCCTGCACGCCTACTTCCGCCACGGGATCGTGCTCGAATGCCACCTGCAGAACGTGCTGATCGCGGTGGATGGGCACGGCAGCCCCGCGCAGGCGGTCTTCCGCGATCACGAGGGCGTCAAGGTGCTCGCGGACCGGCATCCGCCGCTGCCGGGCATGGACGGCTCGCGGGCGTGGGAGCGGCTGGTGTACTGCCTGGTGACCAACAACCTCTGCGAGATCGCCGGGGCGCTCGCGGAGCGCCGTCCGGGAGTGCGGGAGGAGCTGTGGGCGCGGGCCAGGGAGGTGTTCTCGGCGTGCGGCGCGGACTACGGCGACCCGGACGAGCTGCGTGACCTGCTGTCCGCCGCGCACATTCCCGCCAAGGCCAATCTCCTGCTGCGCTGGCTGGACGCCCCGGGCGGTGACATGCGGTGCGTGCCCGTGCCCAACCCGCTGAGGCTCGGCCGTCTCAGGGAAGCGAGCGCATGCGGCCGATGATGGCCGTGGTCGAGTGGTCGGACAGGTAGCCGAGCACTCTCACCTCGCCGCCCAGCGAGCGGACCAGCGGCGCCTCGGGCAGCATCTCCGCGGTGTAGTCGCCGCCTTTCACATAGAGCTCGGGGCGGATCATCCTGAGCAGCCGTTCGGGCGTGTCCTCGTCGAACTCCGTCACGTAGTCCACGTCGTTCAGCGCCGCCAGCACGGACATGCGGTCCTCGCACGGGTTGAGCGGGCGGCCCGGCCCTTTCAGCCTGGCCACGCTGGCGTCGCTGTTGACCGCCACCACCAGCACGTCGCCGAGCCGGCCCGCCTGCTCCAGGTACGTCACGTGTCCCCGGTGCAGCACGTCGAAGCAGCCGTTGGTGAACACCACCCGCTCGCCCCTGCGCCGGTGCCCGTCCAGGAGCTGAGCCAGGCGCTCGGCCGGCTGCACGGCGCCCTCAGGGCTGCGCAGGGCGCGCAGCAGCTCGTGCCGGGTGCAGACGGCCGTCCCCGGGCGGCGTACGACGACGCCGGCCGCCGCCTGGCCCGCCTCCGCGGCCTCCTCCGGCGACGCGCCTCCGGCCAGCCAGAGCGCGAACGCGGCCGTGTAGGTGTCGCCCGCGCCCGTGGCCATGTGCTGGGGCGCGGGCCGGGCGTAGGTGCGGTACGGCGGGCGGCCGCGCCTGTGCAGCAGCGTGCCCTCGCCGTCCAGCGTGGTCACCACGATCGCGGCGCGGGTCAGCTCCATGAGCCGGTCGGAGCGGGCCGTCAGGTACGCCAGGCGGTCGGCCGGCTCGCCGGTGTCGCCCAGCAGGCGTACCACCTCCGCGTAGTTCGGCAGCACCGCGGCGGGAGCGCATTCGCCCCACGGGGCCACCGCGTGCGCGTCCACCACCAGCAGCGGGGACCCGGCGAGCGCCCGGCGCACGGCCGGGGTGAACACGCCGCCGCCGTAGTCGCACGCGACCACCACGTCGGCGCCGCGCACGGCCTCGCCCAGCCGGCCGAGCAGCTCCCGCTCGGCCTGCTCGGAGAGCATGTCGAGGTCCTCCTCGTCGTAGCGGGCGGTGAGCTGGCCGCCGCTGACCAGCCGCCGCTTGTGCGCGGTACGCCGGCCCGGCACGGTCACCAGGTCCGTCTCGACGCCCAGCAGGTGGAGCGACTGTACGAGCTTGTCCCCGCAGGCGTCGTCGCCCACGGCGCCCAGGAGCCGTACGCGGGCGCCGAGCGCCACGAGGTTGGCGGCGGTGTTGGCGGCCCCGCCGGGGGCCTCCTCGGTGGCCTCCAGGCTCATCACGGGCACGGGCGCCTCCTGTGCCAGGCGCTTGGCCGAGCAGCGCAGCCAGGAGTCGAGCATGACGTCGCCGACGACCACGGCGCTGATGGTCCTGTCAGTGGCCATGATGAGCGAATACCTGAGAAAGCGCAGCTCAAAACCGGTTTGGTCGCAACCGCCCACCCCTGCGGAGGTTCGCGGCTCCTCACCGCGGCCCGTCCATGGCACCCCAACCGAGGTGCGGCGGGTTAAACGTGTGAACCCGCCGGGTAGCACGGGCGGCTATGCGAGGCACATCCGGTCTGGTCGAAAACGTCGAACGGATCGCCGTGCTGCGCGCCAACGCGCTCGGTGACTTCCTGCTCGCCGTCCCCGCCCTCAAGGCGCTCAAACACGCCTATCCGGGCGCGAGCCTGACGCTGCTCGGCACCCCGTGGCACGCCGAGTTCCTCGAGGGCCGCCCGGGGCCGGTGGACGACGTGGTGGCGCTGCCCCCGATCTCGGGCGTGTCGACACAGGCAGACGGGTGCCCGGCGCCGGAGGAGCTGTGCGAGAGGCTGCGGGAGCGCCGGTTCGACCTGGCGGTGCAGATCCACGGCGGCGGCCGCTACTCCAACCCGTTCGTCCGCAGGCTGGGCGCCAGGGTGACCGCCGGAATGCGTGCTCCCGGGGCGGAGAGCCTGGACCGCTGGGTGCCGTACACGGACTATCACCACGAGACCCTGCGCTTCCTCCAGGTCACCGCGCTGGTCGGAGCGGTCGCGGGCGACCTGGAGGCGCGGGTGGCCGTGACCGCGGACGACAGGGCGGAGCTCGCCGAGGCGCTCGGTGAGCCGCCGCGCGGGCTGGTGGCTGTGCACCCGGGTGCGAGAGACCCGCGGCGGCGCTGGCCGGTGGAGCGCTTCGCCGAGGTGGCGGACGCGATCGACCGCCCCATCGCCGTCACGGGCGCTCCGGAGGAGAAGGACCTCGTCATGGGCGTGGTCGGCGCGATGCGCCGGCCCGCGATCCCCGTCGTGGGCGCGCTCGGCATCGGCGGCCTGGCCGCACTCTACGAGCGCTGCGACCTGGTGATCGCCAACGACACGGGCCCGCGTCACCTGGCCGCCGCCGTCGGCACGCCCACGGTGGCCGTCTACTGGTGCGGCAACCTGATCACCTACGGGCCGCTCAGCAGGGTCAGGCACCGGCCGCTGATCTCCTGGACCACGGCCTGCCCGGTCTGCGGCGCCGACGGCATGGACCCGCGTGCCGAGCGCTGCCCGCACGACCTGCCATGGGTGACCGACGTGCCGGCGGACAGCGTGACGGAGCAGGTTCGCGATCTGCTGGACGACGCATAGCGAGGGGCGAGCGCGGGCGTCTGAGAGGGTGATGTCAATCCCCTGGAGGTGACCGTGGACTCCGCGGACGAGCAACGTTTCCGCGAGTTCGTCTCTGCGCGCTCTCCCGCCCTGATGCGGCTCGGGTTCCTGCTCACCGGTGGTGACCAGCACGCGGCCGAGGACCTGGTGCAGACCGCGCTGGCGAAGCTGGCGAGCAGATGGCGGCGGGTGGAGACGCCCGAGGCGTACGCCAAGCAGATCATGTACCGCCAGCAGATCAGCTGGTGGCGGGCGAGCACGCGGCGCGGCGAGGTGGTGCAGGCGACGCCGCCCGAGCTGGCGGACCGGGACGCCAACCACCAGAGCGAGCTGCGCATGGTGCTGCGGAGCGCGCTGGCCAGGCTCACCGCGCGGCAGCGCGCGGTGGTGGTGCTGAGGTATTTCGAGGATCAGCCCGAGCAGGAGGTCGCACGGACGCTGGGCTGCTCCGTCGGCACGGTCAGAAGCACGGCGCACAGGTCGCTGGCCCGCCTGCGTGAGATCGCCCCCGAGCTGGCCCAGGAACTGGAGGTGGCCAAGTGACCCGAGTGCTCCGCGAGACCCTGCGGGAGTGGGCCGACGAGACCAGGGTGCCGCACGATCTGGCCGACCGGGCGCTGCGGAGGCGCGCCTGGAAGCCCGTCGGCATGGTGGTGCTCGCCGTGGGGCTGGTGGCGGCGATCGCCGTGTCCGCCGCCGTGGGCCTGAGGGACGTACATAACGCGCCGGACACCGTACGCCCGGCCAACGGCATCACTCTGCCCGCCCGCCCGTCGCCCGCGCCGACCGACGTGCGGACCGACACGGAGCACAGCCCGCCGACCAAGCTGATCGCCGCCGGGCGCATGGCCGTCTCCGCCTACTACACCATCAGGCGGGAGAAGATCTCGGACAACGAGCAGCGGGTCAGGTACACGTGGTCGCTGTACGACCCGCGCAACGACGGCTACGAGGAGACCCAGTGGGCCTGGGTGGACGTGGCTCCGGGGCTGCAGGTGGCGGCCGTGCTGGAGGGCGACCTGATCAGCAAGCGGCTGGGCATCCTCGACATGAACACCCGGCAGATCCTGAAGTGGATCGATCTGGAGCACCCGGTGGGGTCGGTCACGTGGTCTCCCGACGGCACCAAGGTCCTGGCCACCGCCTACTCCAGCTACCCGGACATCCTGGAGGGGAAGGGTGCCCAGGTGGCCCCCCGACCCGGGAGCAGCCCGCGCACCGGCTACTACATCGTCGACGCCGAGGCGGGCACGGCCGATTACCACGAACTGCCGCCGATGGCCGACGAGGGGATCAACGACGAGAAGAAGCCCTTCAACATGAACGGCCGCCAGGACCTCGGCTGGAGCCTGGACGGCACGATGCTCTGGGCGCCCACCAGCACCACGCCGGACCGCGTCTTCTACAGCCTCGACGGCGAGCCGCGCGAGGCGCCCAAGGGGGACCGGTACGTGGCTTACTCGGGTATCTCGTCGACCTCGCCGAACGGCCGCCTGGTCCTGGGGGCCGACGGCCTGCCAACCAAGATCACCGACGCCGAGACGGGTCAGATCGCCGGGCGGCAGAAGGTGTTGCAGCTGCACGCCTGGGCGGACGACGACAACGTCATCGCGCTGGGCTGCGCCGGGGAGTGCAAGAACGAGTTCGACAACGGGCTGGTGCTGGTGAGCGTGGACGGTCAGCGGATGACCCAGCTCGCCGCCAACCGTGACTCCAACAAGGACGGTGCCTGGAGATGGGTGCTGACTCCTAGATAACTAGACCGATCGTTCTTGAATATGCTAGCTTCGGCGGTGTGGCGAGGAGCAAGGAGTTCGATCCCGAGGTCGCGTTGCAGAAGGCGCTCGAGCTGTTCTGGGAGCGCGGGTACGAGGCCACGTCGATGGCGGACCTCGTGGAGCACCTCGGGATCGCTCGGGCGAGCATCTACGGCACCTTCGGTGGCAAGCGCGAGCTCTACCTGAGGGCGCTGGAGCGCTACCTGGAACAACACAACGTGGTCGAGCGGCTGTCCCAGCCTGGGCCCGCGCTGCCCGCCGTCCGGGCCTTCCTCGACTCGTACGTCGCGGAGTGCCTGGCCGACGAGCTGCGGCGGGGCTGCATGGTGGTGAACACGGCGGTGGAGTTCGCCTCGCGCGACGCCGCCGTGTCCCGCAAGGTGACGGAGAGCTGGGCGGGGCTGGAGACCACGCTGGCCGCCACCCTCGTCAGGGCGCGCGCCCAGGGGGAGATCCCGCCGGGGAAGGACCCGTACGCGCTGGCCAGGTTCCTGCTCGTGCTCCTTCAGGGTCTCCGGGTGCTCGGCAGGGCCGATCCGGACCCGCGCCGGCTGCGTGACGCGGTCGAACAGGCCATGGTTGCCGTGGAAATTTGAGAACGATTGGTATGGAATAGATGAGCCGTTTTGCAGGCAAGGTCGCTCTGGTCACCGGCGCGAGCGGCGTGCTGGGGCGTGCCGCCGCGCTGGCGTACGCGCGCGAGGGCGCGGCGGTGCTGGCCGCCGGGCGCGACGCAGCCCGGCTGGCCGAGGTCGTGAAGGTGATCGAGGAGGAGGGCGGCCGGGCGAGCGCGTTCGCCCTGGACATCACCAACTCGGCCGAGGTCGCCGCCATGGTGGAAGCGGCGCTCTCCCGGTACGGCGGGCTCCACGTCGCGCTCAACGCGGCCGGGATCTTCGGCATGCTGGCGCCGCTCGCCGACTACGACGAGGACACCTGGGACCAGGTGCTCGCGGTGAACCTCAAGGGCGTGTTCCTGTCGATGAAGCACGAGATCGAGCACATGCGCGCGCACGGCGGGGGCGTGATCGTCAACGTCTCCTCCAACCTCGGCGCGCACTGGCGGCTGCCCGGGGCGGCCGCGTACGCCGCCTCGAAGGCCGGGGTGAGCTTCCTGACCCGCACGGCGGCCCGCGACCACATCGCCGACGGGGTGCGGATCAACGCCGTCAGCCCCGGCCCGATCGACTCGCCCATGTCGACGCGCCCCGGCGAGACCCGGGAGCAGCGGGACGAGCGCATGAAGGGCGCGCTGCCGATCGGCCGGGTCGCCGCGCCGGAGGAGGTCGCCGCCGCGGCGCTCTGGCTGTCGTCGCCGGAGTCCGGTTTCGTCGTGGGCCAGGACCACGTGATCGACGGCGGCGCCACCGCCTGACCGGCCGGGTCATCCCGCTCGATCACGGGCTCTGCCCTGCAGTCCGTTCGAGTCGGCGCGCGCTTCCTCCTCCAGATGCTTGAACAACTCCGGTAGGGTCGCGCCGCAGCGTACGTTGGACAGCGCGCTGTGCTCGGGCATCTGGACGGCGCGGATGGCGATGTAGCCGCCTCCGGCGCCTTCGATGATCTCCCAGCCGGGAAATCTTCTGGTCGCCGTCACGGCACGCCCGCTGCGATGTCGGCCCATACGACGCGATGGCCCTTCTCGGTGACGTGCGTGCCACATCTGGTGCTGAGCCGGGCCACGATGCCAAGGCCACGGCCCGACTCCTCCATGAGACCCACCTGGTGAGAGGTGAAACATGGCTCCGGCTCCGGAGTGCCAGGGTCGATCACTTCCAGGCGGACAAGGCCGTCACCGAGGCCAAGCCGGATCTTGACCCAGTCGCGCCCCCTGCCGCCCGGGACGTGCTGGAGGACGTTGGCCACCAGTTCGGAGACGATCTGGAGCGCGTCGGAGCGGACCGATGGATCGTGGTCGGTGAGCCATAGCCCGGTGGCCTGCCGCGCCTGCCATGACGTCTTGTCATTTCGGCGCAGCGTCGTACCGCGCCATTGGACGATATCTGGCAGCTCCGTTGGTGTGGTTGCTGCACGCACAAAATCACCCACCTTGTTCTGTTACGCCGCCATTTGGCTCGGACAGAGAGCTGAGCAAGTGTCCGGAGGCACTCCCATAGAGTGCCGTCTCCTCGCTATTCTGTAATCAGCGCGTCACGGTCCGTTTCCGGACAGACGTGCTGGCGTTTGTCCGGGTCCTGCGAAAGGGCGGTGGCATGACGACAGAGGTGTATGGCGAGGTACTGAAGAAGGCGCGTAACACAGCAGGTCTTTCTCAAACGGCCCTGGGAGAACTGCTTTCATGCAGCGAGAGCCTGGTCGGCCTGATCGAGCGCGGTAAGCGGAGGCCGAGCAAGAAGTTCACCCTCGCGGTCGAAGCGGTGCTGGGGCTGAACGGGGAGCTCTTCGGGCTGCTGCCCAACACCACGGTCATGTCCACCCCGAAGTGGTTCAGCGAGTGGCCGAAGGTGGAGGAGAAGGCGCACACCATACGAACCTGGCAACCGCTCGTGGTACCGGGACTCCTCCAGACAGCTCGCTACGCGCGGGCCATACTCTCTGCCGAGCCAGGGGTCACCGAGCAGTGGGTCGAAGCGGCCGTCGAGACGCGACTTCGGCGGCAGTCCGTGTTCGAGCGCGAAAATCCGCCCATGTACTGGGCCTTGCTCGACGAATGCGCTCTCCTTCGGCCGGTCGGTGGGAAGGAAGTGATGCGAGAGCAACTGGAGCACCTGCTGATGATGACCGAGCGACCCAATATCTCTTTCCAGGTCGTGCCGCTGGAGGTGGGCGCCACAGCAGGTCTGCTGGGAGGATTCGCCCTTGCCCAGAGTGACGACATACCGGACCACATCTCCCTCGAAGACGCCGCACTAGGCTCTGTGTCCGCCCACGAGGACACCGTGCGCCGCGTTAGTCTCAGATACGACGCAATTCACAAATGGGCGCATCCCCTACACATGAGCCAGCGACTAGTACGTGAGGTGGCGGCAACGTATGAAGATCAGTGACGAGCTGCGCGCCGAGTTGGATGCGGCGCATTGGACGAAATCCACGCTCTCCGGCTCCAGCGGAGGAGACTGCCTCTACGCGGCCAAGCTGAGCGGCGACCGGTACGCGATCCGGGATTCCGAGCAGCCCGATGTCCCGCCGATGATCGTACGCGGAGGTGTCTTCCGCGCCTTCGTGGGCGGCGCGAAACTCGGCGAATTCGACTTCTGACCCGTCCCTTGCAGATGAGGTCGGCGGAAGGGTCGCGCTGACATGCCACCTTTGGAGGTGGTGACGTCGATGACGGTCCGCCCGGCGACCCCGGTGAACAACAACCTGGGCGAGTTCATCGAATTCCTCGGAGCTCTGCCGGCCTTGAGAAACGTGGCCTGGAAGGGCGCCGCGCGGGCGAAACAGGCCCTTGGGCCTGTTTCTTGGATCAAGTGCGAGCCTGATGAGCAAGACGCCGTTGGTAAGGATGCCCTGCCGTCGTTCGTGACGTGACCCAGTGATCGAGGCGATTCTCGCGTACACGCAGATTGTGATCATTATCGTGTCGTGTCATGAGCGACATGACGGATATCGAGTCGGTGCGTAGGGCGGCTGGCGTGTCCCTTCGGTACTTCTGGGAGGCCACTGAGCACGGCACGCTTGATGACCTGGAAGACGAGGACAGGCTGAGAAACGCCTACGCAGCCATCCAGGCTGCCGTTCCCGACGACTCCACCAGCGCCGTGTGCCTGACGGTGCTGGCCTTGGGGAAGCTGCGGGCCCACTTGAACGACGTCTCTGCCGGCGGCGAGGACCACTTCGAGGCGCATGACGATCCGCCTGCCGGGTTGGATGAAGACGACGAGTTCGGACGGGAGTTGGCGAGGGAGGTGGTGGAGGCCGCGCGACATGCCCTCAGACTTCAGCCGGACGACAACCTCGCGGCGTTCTCGCTCGCGTGCGCGTTGCACTGGCTGGGCGAAGATCAGTCCGCGGCGGCCGCGTACCGTGAGGCGCTGCGTATCGACCCTCACGATGACATCGCCAGGGCGCGTGTGGAAGAACTGGAGGACGTCGAACTTCCCGATCCACCGACAAGTATCACCACCCGTCATCCCTACGGATTTCACCTGTTGGAGATGACCCGCGTGGTGGGCCATAGCGGAAGCACCAAGGGGCGGGTCTGGCTACTGAACGACGTGTCCACCGTCCGGAGCGCTGCGGAGGACTATCTCGCCGGATGGCTGGACGGTCGTGGCCAGGGACTGGACGAAGACTTCGGGGTGTGGACCCACGTCCCCGGCGGCCAAAGCGGAGGAACGGAGCTGGCCGAGGTGATTCGGCAAGCCCCAGCCGGTGGTCCGGAGATCGACTGGTCCCGAGTGTTCCTGCCGTCCTTGATGCCCGAACGGAGGCTTCGAACCGGCCACCCACTCCGCTGGCTGGGGCAGCTGCACTTCTTCGGCTGTACCGAGCATGACGATTAAGGCGTGCGCCGCGTTAGTGTCAGGTACGACGCAATTCACAAATGGGCACATCCCATACATGTGAGCCAGCGACTAGTTCGTGAGGTGGCCGCAAGGTATGAAGATCAGTGACGAGTTGCATGCCGAGCTGGATGCGGCGCAGTGGAAGAAGTCCTCGCTCTCCGGCTCCAGCGGAGGGGACTGCCTCTACGCGGCCAAGTTGAGCGGCGACCGGTAGGCGATCCGGGATTCCGAGCAGCCCGACGTCCCGCCGGTGATCGTACGCGGAGGCGTCTTCCGCGCCTTCGTGGGCGGCGCGAAGCTCGGCGAATTCGACTTCTGACCCGTCCCTTGTGGTTGAAGCTGACATGCAGCCTGGACATGTCGATGTGGACGGGGTTCCAGCCGTCATGTCCAGAGGGAAGGGGGGCCCGCCGGCCGCCGACCGGGGAGTCGTCTTAAGAGCCTGCTGACAAAGGGTTTGGTCGCTGAGCCGGAGACGAGGCGCGCCTTGGTCGAGGCCATCTTCGAGTGATACGCCCTCGCCCTGGGCGAGCCCGGGCCCGTGCTTGCCCGTGTCAGGCGAGTCATGTGTCGCGTTCTGCCGGAGCGACGAACCTGGTCAGGAGAGTTCGGAGGGTTTCGAGCTCGGCGTCGGTGAATGATCCGAACAGGTCTTCCGCGGCGCCGGCCGCGAGGCGCTGGGCGGTGTCGAGAGCGTCGATGCCCTTGTCGGTCAGGCTGAGATGGGCCACCCGTTTGTCGGTGGTGGACCGGGCCCGGGAGAGGTATCCGAGGGTTTCGAGGTCTTCGACGGTACGGACCATGCCCGCCTTGTCGCTGCCGGTCTGTCGGATCAGGTCGCGCTGGGTCGAGATGCCGTTGCGGCCCAAGAGCATCATCACGCCGAAGTGGCGGCCGGTCAGGCCGAGTGAGGACAGGGCGTTGTTCAGCGCCCCGGCGGCTCGTTGGTGCGACTGGCGCAGCAACAGGCCGAGTTGGAGGTCGACTCCGCGCGGCTTCGGCATGGTTCCATACTATGTTAGATTCACATGGATCGGATTCAAGTGAATCTATTTGGCGAGGCGAGGACGGCGTGTGACGACGACACAATCAAGGGCGGATGCCCCCGTGGTACGCAGGCACGCGCCGCGCTGGCCGTGCTGGGTGTTCCGCATCACCAGCACAGTCGCGGCGATCATGCTGTTCGATCAGACGGTCTTCGCCGGTCAGTTCCTCTCCGGCAGCTACGACTCACTGCACGTTCACCGTGAGAACGCGACCTTCGCCGGCATCTCCGTCCTCATCTCCGCCGTCGCGGCCGTACTTCAGCGGTGGCCCGGACGCGGACCCTGGTGGCCCATCTTGGCCTACCTCGGCCTCTTCGGCCTGATCGGGCTGCAGATCGTTCTCGGTTTCTCCCGAGCGATCAGCCTGCACATCCCGCTCGGTGTGGCGATCATCCTCCTCGCCACCGCTCTGGCTGTCTGGGCCTGGAGACGCCGATGACCGAGGAGAACCGCCGGATCACGTTGAGCCGCCGGGCGTTCATCGGCGCCGGCCTTGTCACCGGCATCGGCCTGGGAGTGGGGATCCCGTTCTCCCTCGGCGCGGCCGGATCCACCTCGACCGGCAACCTGCTCCGCAGCCGATTGCCGCTCCCGCAGCCCTTCACGATGCCCTTCCAGACCCCGCCCGTCCTGAAGCCGGTGCGCAGCGACGCCGATACCGACTACTACGAGATCACTCAGACCGCGGCGACGGCCTCGATCCTGCCGGGGGTGAAGACGGCGATCTGGGGCTACAACGGGATCTTCCCCGGCCCCACCATCGTCAGCCGACGTGCACGCACGACCGTGGTGAGGCACACCAACAACCTTCCCGTCCCCACGGTCGTGCACTTGCACGGCGGCCGTACCCCGCCCGACAGCGACGGATATCCGCTCGACTTCATCTACCCCGTCGACAGGTCCTACATGAACCAGCACATGAACATGGACCACATGAACATGGGCGGCTCGATGGCCGGAGACACCACCGAAGGCCGCCGCTCCTACACCTATCCACTCGACCAGCGCGCGGCGATGCTCTGGTACCACGACCACCGCATGGACTTCACCGGCCCGAGCGTATGGCGCGGACTCGCCGGCCTCCACATCGTGCGAGACGACGAAGAGGACGCTCTCGGCCTGCCCTCCGGCCCACGCGAGCTCCCTGTCATGATCACCGATCGCAGCTTCGCCGCTGACGGCTCTCTGTCCTACCCGAGCATCGACGGGAGCCTGATGAGGACACCCGGCGTCACCGGCTCATTCGTCGCCGGCGTCCTTGGAGACGTCATGCTCGTCAACGGCACGCCCTGGCCGGTTGCGAGAGTCGACGGCGCCACATACCGCCTGCGCATCATCAACGCCTGCAATGCCAGACGCCTCGACCTGCGTCTTGACCCGCAACCTGATGGCCTCCTGACACAGATCGGCACGGACGGCGGCCTCCTTGCCGCACCGATTCGTCATGAACATGTCGAGCTCGCCCCCGCGCAACGTCTCGACGTCATCATCGACTTCTCCAGCTACAGACCCGGAACCGCGGTGACGCTGCTCAACGACTTCGGTGACGGGAACATGTCCCAGGTCATGCGCTTCATCGTCGGTGAGAAAGCCGACGAGCCGTTCACCGTTCCCGACAAACTCTCCACAGTCGAACCGCTCACCGCGGCCCACGCCGTCACGACCCGCACCTTCCGCTTTCAATCGGGAGACGTCAACCACATGAAGGGCTGGCTCATCGACGGGCGGCCATTCAGCCCCAACGGCATCGCCGCCGCGCCGAAGCTCGGCACCGTCGAGGTCTGGCGGCTCATCGCGGACTTCCATCACCCCGTGCACCTCCACCTCAGCCCCTTCCAGGTGCTCTCCCGAGGTATCGGCGGCCCCGGGGCTTTCGACGCCGGATGGAAGGACACCATCGACCTGCGGGCCTCGGAAGAAGCAGCAATCGCGATCAGATTCGACGGTTATCCCGGCAAGTACGTCTTCCACTGCCACAATCTGGAACACGAGGACATGGCCATGATGGCCAACTTCACCACCCGATGACCGAGGAGACCTTCGGTGCGGCCGGATCCCTACCGGCTGGCAGCCAAGCGGAGAAGACTCGTCTCGGGACGCCCAGCGGCTTCGGCATACACAGGATGCTCATCGGCTGTACGTGGAGGGAAGGGGCGCGGCGTCGGCGGGTGTGCGGGCGTCGAAGGCTCGGCGGCCGGCCAGGATCTCCGAGGCGTGCGCGATCGACCAGTCGGCGATCGCGGTGGTCAGCTGTCCGACGTCGACGCCCAGCTCGGTCAGCGCGTACTCCACCCGGGGCGGAATGGTGGGATAGACCGTGCGGCTGACCAGGCCGTCGCGTTCCAGCGCGCGCAGCGTCTGGGTCAGCATCTTCTGCGTGATGCCCTCCAGGAGTCGGCGCAGGTCGTTGAACCGCATAGGGCCGTCCTGTCGCCGCAGCGCCGCCAAGACGTACAGCGTCCACTTGTTGGCCAGGACCTCGATGACGGTGCGCGACGGGCAGTCGCGACGATAGGTGAGGGCCAGGCGTCTGGGATCACGCCCGGAGTTGGTATCCATAAGGTACTTAGATATCAAACAGGTGCCTTCTTTACAATCGGTACCGCACGCGGCCAGCATGGACGCCGGGCGACCGGGGGTCGCCAGACCATGGATGGACGTGAACAATGAGTACGCGCATGCTGGCCGTGAGCCAGCGGGCCTTCGGCGGCCCGCAGGTTCTGGAGATCATCGAGACAGAGCGGCCCGAGCCAGGACCGCACGAGGTGCTGGTTCGGATCAAGGCGGCCGGAGTGAACCCCGCCGACTGGAAGATCCGCTCCGGCCAGATCCGACGGTTGGGCCAACCGCCGTTCACGCTTGGGCTGGACCTGTCCGGGGTGGTGGAGGCGGTCGGCGAGGCAGTGACACGTTTGCGCGCCGCCGCCGGCGGCATCGGCCACCTGGCCGTGCAGATCGCCAAGGCACGTGGCGCGTACGTGATCGGCACCGCCCGAGCCGACAAGCACGCCTTCCTCCACCGGCTGGGCGCCGACGAGCTCATCGATTACACACGGGCCGACTTCGCTACGGTCGCACGTGACATCGATGTCGTCCTGGACCCGATCGCCGAAGACTACGGCCCCCGTTCGCTGGACACGCTCGCGCCCGGCGGAATACTCATCGACGTGCGAGGCGCCGGCCCGGACCGCAGTGACGTACGAAAGTTGGCCGACGAGCGCGGCCTGCGGTTCGTCGAGTTCGGCTTCACCCCCTCGACGGCCGACCTGGAGGCGATCGCCGGGCTGGTGCGGCAGGGCGCCCTGCGGGCCGCCGTCGAGACCGTCCTGCCGCTGGCGCAGGCGGCCAGGGCGCACGAGCTCAGCGAGACCGGCCGGGTCAAAGGCAAGATCGTCCTAACGGTGAACGAGGCCGTCTGAGATCGCCGGTGTGGACGGGCGCCGATGGCCTTGACTGGATCTTCGTCGGAAACCTGCTCGACGTCCGGCAGAAGACGAAGGGATGACGTGCCCGCACACGAGGAAATGGCGGCGCTCTACGGTCGTGCGAACAACGACAGCTCCCCGTTCTTCACCACCGAGGTCCTGCGCGGACCGGAGTTCCTGACCGTCATCGACGTCACCACCGCCAAAGGCGTGGACCACCGAGAGGTGATCATCGGCGGTCGCCGAGTCCATCGAATTCCTCAACGCCGCTGCGTTTGAGGGGGGCTTGATATCAAGATCCGGCACCTGCTCAAGGCTGAAGGATCCTGAACACCTTCCGACCGCCTCGTGAAAGGCCCGCTGATGGACACGCCAGGCCTAACCCGATTCGATGAACTCGTCCAGTCCGCAGCCGAGCTGAGACGGATGGTCGATCTCCTGCAGAAAGCTGACCTACAGGCACGCCGCTCCCATGCCGCGATCGGCCGCATCGTGCAGGTCGACCCCGAACAACAGGGCCAGCACGCACAGCGCGGCGGCCCCGGTGACGGTGAGCTTCTTGGTCTGCATGAGTCCGTAGAGTAATTAGGGCAAATCACTCATGGGTCACGCGGGTGATGAACACCCGGATCAGTTCCGTGACCTTGGCCGGCTGCTCGTGCAGGGCATCAGCTGGAGCCGTACCACCAGCCGCCGCCGATCCAGGGCTCAAACCACTCGAAGTGGCACTCGCTCTTGACCCTGGCCGGGTTCCGGGCCCAGGAGGCGTGGCACTCCTCGTACGTGTCGTAGGGGCCCCAGGAGACGTACATGGCCGGCGCGACGTCGGTCACTCTCGTACCGTCGGGCGTGGGTGATGCGAAAGCAGCGGCGGGGGCGGCGAGGGCGAGGCCGGCGGACATCGCCGTGCCGACAATGCACGCGGTAGCGAGGCGCCGAAGCCGTGTGGACATGAAGGCATCCTTTCGTCTGGGAAACAGCACACACGTTATGGACGCGTCCTTACAGATCGTTGGCGCGTCCCTGTCGTCTCGCTGTCGGCCCCAGAGCGTGCACGTGCGCAGCCTGCGCCGAGGTCACAGAGCCTTGACCGAGGCGTCCTCCGAGGGGATCTTGTTCTGGCCCTCACGCTCTGGCGCCGGCCTGCGATACGGCGGCGGACTGATACCCATCTCCTCCATGGAAGTCTGCCTCTACATAAGCGACTGGCCCGCTGTTTCGACCACTCAAGCAGCACCTGTTCAAAGGTAGGAAGCCTTCTCTCCCAAGGCGGTCGACGCACGCCATCGGAGGGAGATGCGGGCGAAGTCGCCGTGGTGGATGAGGGAACGGCCCGCGCCCCCGCTGCGGAGGGGACGCGGGCCGTACGAGGTGATTCTCAGACCCGGCTGATGCGGACCGCGTCGGCGATCACGAGGCCCGTGCCCGAGGTCCAGCGGCTCACGCCGACGGCGTTGTAGGTGCCGGCGTTGAGCGAGAAGGTGCCCAGGCTCTTCCAGGCCCCTCCTCCGGAGCGTTGGTCGACGTAGACCGTCTGGTTGCCGCCCGACGCCGCCACGATGTACGGCGCCGAGCTGTTGTATCCGGGATCGTCCGGATACCAGACCTCGACCCGGTACGTGCCCGCGCTGGGGATGGTGGCCGAGTACCACGCCGGGTCGCTGGTGGCGAGGGGGTCGGCGAAGCGGTAGTCGGCGCCGTAGCGCTGGCTGGAGTAGGTGGAGGTGCCCCAGTTCGTGCTGGCGGTGAACTGGCCGGAGGTGCTGTTGTCGATGGTCGTGGACCACGACGGGGTGCTGCCACCGGTCACGTAGTTCATGTACGTGGTCCAGTTCCAGTACGGACCCGGGTCGGTATGGGTCGCGCCGGGAACCTCCTTGTGCCCGATGATGTGGCTGCGGTCCTTCGGGATGCCGTACTTGTCGCAGATGGCCCTGGTCAGGGCAGCCGAGGCCCGGTACATCGCGTCGGTGAACCACGAGGCGTCGTCGATGTAGCCCTCGTGCTCGATGCCGATGGACCTGGTGTTGTAGGTCCAGTTGCCGGCGTGCCAGGCGATGTCCTTCTCGCGCACCATCTGGGTGATGTCGCCGTTGGAGGACTTGACCACGTAGTGGGCGGAGACCTGCGCGCTGGAGTTCTGGAACCAGGAGATGGTGCCCGCGTACGAGCCCTGGGTGACATGGATGATCACCCGGTCGATGGCGTAGGCGGACGGCCGGCTGGAGGCGGTGTAGTTGCTGGAGCTGGCGGCCACCCAGGACGCCGGCGGGTAGTCGGCGCTGGCCACCTCGGCCTGCGCGTTCAGCTGGCGGGCGTTGGCGAGGTCGCCGCGGTCGGCGGTGACCTCCTGCGGCTTGACCCGCACGCCGCGGGTGTCGATGCCGAGGCCGAGCTGCTCGTACACGGCGTCGGCGTAGAGCCGGGCCGTCTCGGGGGAGGAGGCGTTGCCGTACTTGGCCACGGCCTGGTACCAGCGGCCGATGTCCTTCCTGGCCGTCTCGTCGAGACCCAGTGCGTCGGCCTGGGTGCGGAGCACGGCCGCGCCGCCGAGGATGTTCGCCTCGTCGTCGGCCTTGAGCTTGTCGACCGGGAGCTTGGTGAGCTCGGCGGCCTTCTCGAGCGAGTGGTTGGTCGGGTTGCTGACCAGGTGCATGACGCCGTAGCCGCCGCTGGCACTGGGCTTGCCCTGGTGCCCGTCGAGGTGGGTCTCGCCGTAGGCGAGCGCGACGAGCAGGTCGCGGGGCACGTCCTGCGCGGCCGCCGCCTTGGCGAAGGCGGCTTGGAGCGGGCTGTCCTTGGTCACCGCCAGCGCGGGCTGGCCTGCGGCGATGAGGAGGGCGGCGAGGGTCGAGGTGGCGAGAGTGGCTAATCCCGTGCGGGCGAGGGTCATAGGTGCTCCTCGTAAAGGGGGGACGGCTGCACCGTAAGACATCTCCTGACATATGTCGATAATTGACATTACTCGGGAGGTAGGTGAAACTTTTCTCCCTCGCCCGAGAGGCCAGTGGATCTCGGGGAAGAAAACTATTGCGCTTTCGGGTGATCGCGCTGAAACTTCCTTTCGTGACCGCGCTCGTGCGTACCGTACTGGCGGCCCTCACCGCCGCACTCGTCAGCATCGTGGCCCCCACCGCCTCCCCGGCCGCCGCCATGGCCTGCGCGACCGATCCCGCCACCCCGAAGCGGCAGCTCAGGGCCATGTGGATCTCATCGGTCGCGAACATCGACTGGCCCAGCCGCACGGGGCTGAGCGCCTCGGCGCAGCAGGCCGAGTTCCGCGCCTGGCTGGACCTGGCCGTCCAGAAACGCATGAACGCCGTCGTGGTGCAGATCAGGCCCACGGCCGACGCGTTCTGGCCGTCACCGTACGAGCCGTGGTCGCAGTGGCTGACCGGCACCCAGGGCGGGAACCCCGGGTACGACCCGCTGGCCTTCATGGTCAACGAGGCTCACGCCCGCAACCTGGAGTTCCACGCCTGGTTCAACCCGTACCGGGTGGCCAACAACGACGACCCGAGCAAGCTCGTGTCCACGCATCCGGCCCGGCAGCACCCCGACTGGCGCTTCGCGTACGGCGGGAAGCTCTACTACAACCCCGGCATCCCCGAGGTGCGGGACTTCATCGAAGACGCGATCATGGACGCCGTCTCCAAGTACGACGTGGACGGCGTGCACCTCGACGACTACTTCTACCCCTATCCGGTGAGCGGCCAGAGCATCCCCGACTCCGCCGCGTACGCCCAGTACGGCGGCTCGTTCACCAACGTCGGCGACTGGCGGCGCAACAACGTCAACCTGCTTGTACGCGAGCTCGACCAGCGCATCCACGCGGCCAAGCCGCACGTGTCGTTCGGGATCAGCCCGTTCGGCATCTGGCGCAACGCCGCGACGGACCCGCTCGGCTCGCGTACCTCGGGGCTGCAGTCGTACGACGCGATCTACGCCGACAGCCGGCAATGGGTGAAGCAGGGCTGGGTGGACTACCTGTCGCCCCAGATCTACTGGAACATCGGTTACTCCGCGGCCGCGTACGAGGTGCTCACCGCCTGGTGGTCCGACGTGGTGAAGGGGACCGGCGTGCAGCTCGTGGTCGGCCAGGCCGCCTACCGCGCCGGCGCCTCCGGGCAGGACGCGGCCTGGCAGGACCCGGCGGAGCTGAGCGACCACCTGACCGACAACCGAAAGCATCCCGAGGTGGTCGGTGACATCTTCTTCAGTGCCAAGGACGTCAAGGCCGACCGGATCGGGGCGATCACCAAGCTGGTGAACACCCACTACTCGCGTCCCGCGCTGTTACCGGCCCGGGGTTCGTCGGCCGCGCCGTCCGCGCCCGCGCTCACCTCGGCCGTCCAGGGCTCGAACGGCGTCCAGCTCGCGTGGACGGGCTCTGGCACGTCGTACGCGGTGTACCGGGTGGCCGGGGCACAGTCCACGGCGGACCCGTGCTTCTTCGCCGACGCCCGGAACCTGATCACCACGACCCGGCAGACGTCCTTCACGGACACGACCGCCGCGTCCGGGTCCTACACGTACTACGTGACAGCGCTCACCCGCACCCACCAGGAGAGCTCGCCCAGCGCGGGCAAGGCGGTGGGCGAAGGAGGCTCCGCCTTCAGCGTGGTGATCGACAACTCCGACGCGGGCTTCACCGCCGGCTCGAACTGGGGCACGTCCACCTACTCCGCACAGCTGCACGGCACCGACTACCGCTTCGCCAATCCGGTCTCGGCCAGCGACCCCGCCTGGTATCAGGCGACCATTCCGAGTGCCGGGAGCTATCGGGTGGAGGTGTGGTATCCGGCCAACTCCGGGTACAACAGCGCGACCCCGTACATCGTCGCGGCCTCCGGCGGCAACCAGACGGTCACCGTGGACCAGCGCAGCGGCGGCGGGCAGTGGCGGGTGCTGGGGACGTACACGCTGGCGGCGGGCACGTACAACGTGGTCGGGGTGAGCCGCTGGACCTCCACGACGGGCTACGTGATCGCCGACGCCGTACGCATCACCAAGACATAGCCGTCAGGGAACGATGATCGTACGATGAGCCGGTGGACGGTGCCCGTCCGCGGCCCATCGACGCGGTCGCGGCCCTCGTCGCTGGGGGCTTGACGCTGGCGACCGGCTACACCGGCCCGGTCCTCGTGGTCCTGCTGGCGGCGGCGGTGCCGGTGCTGTGGATGCGCAGGATGCCGCTCGCCGTCGCCTGGACCAGTGCGGGCACGGCGGTCGCCCTCCTCGTGCTGGCGGTGGTCGCGGGCGTGCCGCCGCCGGCCGGGGCGCCGATCTGGCCGCCCACGTGCGCGTTCGCCGCGTACGGCGCGATGGCGTACGCGGATCGGCGCGGCACCCGGCGCTGGCTTCCCGTGCTGGTCCTGGCCCTCGCCGTCCTGGCCCTCCCCGACCACCTCCCCCTGGTCCTCCGCACCGAGACGGCGATCGCGCTGGCCGCCCTCTACGGCATGTACGTGGCCGTCAGCGAACGCCTGCGCCGCGAACTGGCCGAGCGGGCCGAGCGGGTGGAGCGCGAGCGGCTGGCGGGCGAGATGCACGACGTGGTCACCCACCGGGTCAGCCGGATGGTGCTGCAGGCCGGAGTCCTGGCCATGACGTCGGGCGACGAGCGTGCCAGGGCGGTCGCCGAGGAGTTGCGCGCCACCGGGGGCGAGGCGCTGGAGGAGCTGCGTCACATGGTGGTGCTGCTCCGGCGCGGCACAGGAGAGGGGTTCGACCTGGGGCTGCCCCTGCCCGACCTGCGGCCGCTGGTCACGGAGTCGGCCCAGGCGGGCGTGCCGGTGGAGCTGGCGGTGGACGGGACGCCGGTGCCCGTGGCCGGCTGCGTGGGGCGTACCGCGTACCTGCTGGTCCAGGAGGCTCTCGCCAACGTCCGCAAGCACGCGCCCGGCGCGGAGGCGCGGGTGCTGGTCCGTTACCTCCCGGGATCGGTACGGATCACCGTCCGCAACACCCCCGGCCGGCCGGCCGCCTGGATCGCATCCGGCGGCCCCGGCATGGGGCTGCTGGACCTGCGGCAGCGGGTGGAGCTGGCCGGCGGCACCCTGGAGGCGGGCGAGGACGACGACGGCGGCTTCCGCGTCGAGGCCGTCCTGCCCACGTCATAGGCGGGCTCCCCATCAGACCGCGACGGGTCCGTCGCTCTCCCACCGGATGAGCACCGTCCTGTGCCCGGTCTGCGCGCCGGTGCGCAAGTCGATCGCGAAATCGCCGAACAAGGTGGCCGTCCGCAGGCCGGCGGCGGCCGGCCACAGCTCCGCGCGCCGGGTGCCGCCCGCCTGTTCTGCGCAGTGGGCCGCGATGATCGCGGCGGCGACCGCCTGGACGGCGGGATAGTCGGGTGGCCTCCCGGCCCTTTCCTGGTACGCGTCGAGGAAGTCCCGCTCGGAGATCCCCACGGCCGCCTCGCCCCCAAGACCGGGGAACCACTGCGCGATCCCGTAAACCCCCCGGGGATCGCCCACGGCCGTGCCGAACTCCCGCACCCCCGCGGCCACGGCACAGATCACCCGGGAGCGACCGGCCCGCTCGACGGCCGCCACGTCCTCGTCGAAGGACCCGGCGCACAGGAGATTCCAGGAGTCCTCCACCGGGCCGCCGCGCACCACCGGGATGCCCTGCTCGTTCGCGGCCCGCGCGGCGCCGTCGGCCACCTGCCGGGCGAAGCCGCCCTTGCCGTAGACGATCCGGAGCGGACTGCGATCGCCGGTCTCCACGAGGTGGCGGATGAACGGCTCGGCGTACCGGCCGGCCGGGGTCAGCACCGAGACGACATGTCCGGGGCGCGCCGCCTGGACGTCGTCCCCGGCGCCGCCGTGGTTCCAGATCAGGTGGTTCAGCGCGGCGCCGAGGCGGGCCGCCCGCCGCATGAGCTGCGTCGAGTACGGCCCCAGCAGGAGGTCGCACTGCCCCGCCAACCGGGGGAGCACGACGTCCAGGGTTCCGGGCTGGCTGCGGTCGTCCTCGACGATCAGCTCCACGGACGGGCTGAGCGCGCGCCAGGTCGCGAGCCCGAGCGCGACCTGCTCGCCGAAACGGGCGTGCCTGCCTGACAGCGACACGGGCGCCCCGATCCGTAGTGCCACGTGTTCCTCCTGCCCGAGACACTGAGGGCCACTCGGCTGAACCGATCCCGTCTCATGATGCGATAGAGCGGACATGCACCTCTTTTCGGTACGCCGCCGAGAGCCGCCTCCCATCGGCCCGGACAGCGACGACGCCGAGCTGCTGGCAGGGGTGGCCGCCGGTCGTGTGGAGGCGCTGCGGCTGCTGCACCAGCGGCACGCCCCCTGGCTGCGGGCCCGGCTGGCGCGCCGCTGCGCCGATCCCGACCTGGTGGACGACGCGCTGCAGGACACGTTCGTGTCCGTCTGGCGGGACGCCCGCCGCTTCCGCGCCTCGGAAGGCGAGGCGGCCGCCTGGATCTGGACCATCGCGATCCGCCGCCTGATCTCGGCCCTGCGCCGCCCCGCGGCCCCGGCCGTACCTCAGCCCGACGCCCGTCTGATCACCGAGTCGGCCGAGGACACCGTCCTGGTCGGGGTGGAGCACGGCCGCCTGGGCGAGGCGCTGGCCAGGCTGTCGCCCGAGCTGCGCGCCGCGATCCAGGCCACCGTACTCGACGGGCTCACCACCAGAGAGGCCGCCGAGCTGCTCGGCGTGCCCGTGGGGACCGTGAAGACCCGCGTCATGCGGGCCAAGGCACAGCTCAGGGGGTTTCTGGCATGAACCGTCAATGGCACCTCCCGGCCGAGCTCATGGAGCACTACGTCACCGGCCATCTGGAACCCGCCCAGGTCATGTCCGTCGAGAGCCATCTCGCCGGATGCGCGCGTTGCCGGGCGGCGGTGCCGTACGGCGTGGAGTGGCTCGACGCGAGCTGGGCCGGGATCGAGGACGTGGTCGACCGGCCGAGGCCTCGGCCGCTCGCGCGGGTGCTGCGGCGCGTCGGGGTGCCCGAGCACGTGGCGGTGTTCCTCGCGGCCACACCCGCGCTGGCCAGGGGATGGCTGGTGGCCATCGCCTCGACGCTGGCGTTCGCGGTGGGCGCCGGGCAACTGGCCGCCCGCCACCCGGCTCTGGAGCCGTACGCGATGCTGCCCTTCCTCGCGGTCGCGCCCGTGCTGCCGCTGGCCGGCGTGGCGCTGGCCTACGGGAGGCACGTCGATCCCGTCTACGAGTTGCAGGCCGCCACGCCCATGGCCGGCGTCAGGTCGCTGTTGCTGCGCGCGGTCGCGGTGCTGACCACGGCCCTCGTGCTGACGGGGCTGGCCACGCCACTGCTGCCGGGGCCGCCCGGGCTCGCCGCCGCGTGGCTGCTGCCCGCGCTGGCCCTGACCGTCGCCATGCTCGCGCTCTCGACGTGGGTGTCGCCGCCGATCTCCGCGTCGGTGTTCGGGGCCGGGTGGATCTGCGCGGTGGTGGGCGGCGAGCAGCTGGCGTTCTCGCTCGAAGCCCAGATCGGGTACGCCCTCGCCGCGCTGATCCTGATTCCCCTCGTCTACCTGCGGCGCGCCCGCTTCGACCCTGGAGAACCCGTATGGAACTGACCGTTCGCGGCCTGACCAAGAGCTTCGGCCGCAGACTCGTGCTCGACTCGCTCGACCTGGACTTCGGCAAGGGCGTGACGGGGCTGCTCGGCCGGAACGGCGCGGGCAAGACCACGCTGCTCCGCACGCTGGCGACCACCCTGGCGCCGGACGGCGGGCAGGTGCGTGCGCTCGGGCTGGATCCCGCCGACCGCGCGCAGCGCACCGAACTGCGCCGCCGCCTCGGCTACCTGCCGCAGAACCCGGGTTTCTATCCGCACTTCACGGTGTTCGAGCTGGTGGAGTACGTGGCGATCCTGAAAGAGCTGACCGACAGGCGGGACCGGCACCGCGAGGTACGCAGGGTGCTGGCGGAGGTGGACCTGGCCGACCGGGCGAGGACCAAGGTACGCAAGCTGTCGGGAGGCATGCGCCAGCGGCTGGCCCTGGCGCAGTCGCTGCTCGGCGACCCTGCCCTGCTCATACTCGACGAGCCGACGGTGGGCCTCGACCCGGAGCAGCGGATGCGCTTCAGGGCGCTCGTCTCCAGGCTCGGCGAGAGCCGTACCGTCCTGCTGTCCACCCATCAGACCGAGGACGTCGCCGCCCTGTGCGAGCGGGTCGTGGTGATGAAGGGCGGCAGGAGCGTGTTCGAGGGCACGCCGGGAGAGCTGGCCGGGACCGCGCGGGGGCAGGTCTGGCTGTCGGACCGGGCGCCGGACGCGGCGCGGCTGTTCTGGCGGACGGCCGACGGCCGCTACCGCGCGCTCGGCGACCGGCCGCCGGGCGGCGTGCCCGCGGAGCCGGGCGTCGAGGACGGCTACCTGCTGCTGCTCGACGAGCCTGTGGAGGTGACCGCGTGACCGGCTCGCTGGCGCTCTTCGAGGCGCGGCGGCTGCTGCGCAGCCCTGTCCTGTGGGGCGCGGCGGTGCTGGCGCTGGCCGCGGCGGTCGCCGGGAGCAGCTCCTGGCTGCCCGACATGACGATGGTGACGATCGGCTCCGTCACGGCCTCGACGATCGTGGGGGCCGCCGTCCTGATCTCCGCCAACCTGGCCGCCGGGCGCGACCGCCGCCACGGCCTGCCGGAGACGCTGGGCGCGCTGCCGGGGCGGGCGGTGACCCGTACGAGGGCGGTGGTGCTGGCGGCTCCCGCCGTGGGCGCGCTCGTCGCGGTCGTGATGCTCGCCGCGCACCTGGGGTACGTGTGGGCGACGGGCCCGGTGGCCGGGCGGATCGACGTCTACGAGGCGCTGGGCGGGGTGGCCCTGGCTACGCTGGCCGCCGGCATCGGGGCGGCGCTGGCCCGCTGGACGCCGTGGCTGGTCATGCCGCCGCTGCTGATCTGCCTGCTGGCCTTCGCCGTGGCTGTGAACCCGCGGGGCGAGTACGCGGGCGGGTTCCTGCCGCTGGTGCTGAACCACAGCCCGGAGTGGGGACCCAGGCCGTCCGGGCAGCACCTGGCCTATCTCGTGGCGGTCGGGGTCGTCCTGGCCGCCGCGGCGCTGCTCAGGCACGGCCTGCGCCCGGTCCGGACCGTGGTGCTGCCGGCCGCGCTGGCCGTGGCGGTGACCACGGGGATGGCGGCCACCGCCTCGGCCAGAAGCGGAGCCAAGCTGCCCGCACAGGTGTGCCGGACCTACGAGGGCGTCTCCTACTGCGTGTATCCGGACTATGCGGCCTGGATTCCGGTCTGGGGCAAGGCGCTGCACCCTCTCCTGTCCGCCGTGCCGGAACGCGTCCGCGCCCGGATCCCGGCCATCCGCCAGCGAGTGTTCGGCCACGGCGCCATCGCGGACATGGATGAGCCGACCACCTGGACCGTCTGGTCGACCGATCCCGCCCTGCACCAGGCGTTGCTGGTCGGTCAGGTGGCCGGCGTGGTCACGGGCCTCGCTGGGTGCGGCGCCGGCCGGGCCCAGACGATGGTGGCGCTCTGGCTGGTCGGGCGGGCAGGTCCGCTGCTCGACGCCCCGCCGCCGCAGGCCTGGAGACCTTCCGGAGCGGCTCTCCCGGAGGGCATGAGGGAGGTGCCGATGGGGGCCAACGGCTCGCTCGTCATGCCCGGCCAGCTCCACGGCGCACGGTACGGGGCCGCCGAGGTCGGATACGCCCGCCGCCTGCTGGAGCGGCCGGACGCGGCCGAGCGCGTACGAGCCCACTGGGACACGCTCACCGCGCCCGGCACCACCATCAAGCAGGCGCTGCCGCTGCTGGGCCTGCGCGAGGAGTTCCAGGTGAAGGAGGAGCCGTGCCCCTGATCGCTCTGCTGCGCCCGCTCGCCCGCGCCATCGACTGGCTGCCCGTCGCGGTCGCCGCCGCGCTCGCCCTGCTGCTGGCCGTCGTGGTGAGCCCAGGTGCGGACCTCGAGCCCGGCCACGGGCTGCTGCTGCTCAGGATGGCCGGGGTGATGCTCGGGGCGGCCGCCGCGTTCGCCCTGGTGGACGCGATGGAGGCGAGTACAGGGGCCGTGCCGGTGCCCCGCTGGGTCCGGCAGTGGGCCAGGACCCTCATGGCGGGCACGGCAGTCGCCGTCGCCTGGGCCGCCACGTACGCGGTCGTCGCCCTGCGGGTGCCGGCCGGCAGCCCGTCCCTGGCCGGGGCGGCGGTGGAGGCGGCGCTCTGCGTGCTCGCCGGCCTCGCCGGGGCGGCGCCCGCGGTGCGGCGGAACCACGCCAGGCCGGCAGGGCTGGCCGGAGCCGTCGTCGCGCTCGTCCTGTACGTGGTGACGCAGCTCGCCGGCGCCTGGCCGGTGCCCAGCAGCGCCGAGTGGGACGCGGTCCACGCATGGTGGGCGGCGGCGATGCCGCTCCCGCTCCTGGTGCTCGCCGCTGCCCACCGTGATGTGCGTTGAGGAGTGTCGCGCTTGAGCCGTCCGGCCTTCATGTACGTCAATGGAGATGTGAAGATGTGGCGAATCGCGCTCCTGCCGGTGCTCCTGTTGGCGCTGACCGCGTCCATGGCGCCCGCGCAGGCGGCCGTGCGGAAGAAGGTGCTGGTCGACTTCAGCAAAGAAGGGGGGTTCGCGGGGTTCCACGATCGCGTGATCGTCTACGACAACTTCTGCGTCCGGCTGAGCCGCCGTACCGGGCCGGCCGTCGCCAAGTGCCTCACCGCCAAGGAGAAGCGCACGCTCCAGACGTACCTCAAGAGCCTGAAGATCGGCCCCTCCGAGCCCCAGCCGCAGGGGGCGGACTTCCTTAAGTACACGCTTGTTTATAAGAAGCAGCGCGCCACCCGCTACACGCTGCCGCCCAGCTGGCAGCCGGTGGTGCGGGAGCTGGAAAAGATCATGCAGAAGTACTGGGCGCCGGACTGAGCGGCCCTTACCTGAGCGCGTCCACCGGCTCCATCCTGGCCGCCCGCAGCGCCGGGTAGAGCCCGGCCAGCAGGCCCACCACGGCGCCCGCGACCGGGGCCGCGACCGCCAGTCGCAGGTCCAGGAGGGGCGTCCACTGCTTGGCGGCGGAGACCGCGACGATCGTGACGATGCCCAGGGCGGCGCCTATCACGCCGCCCGTGAGGCCGATCAGCGTCGACTCCAGCAGGAACTGCGCCGCGATGTGTCGCCTCGCGGCGCCGAGCGAGCGGCGCAGGCCGATCTCCGGGACGCGCTCCATCACCGTGACGAGCGTGACGTTCGCGATGCCGACCGCCCCGACCACGAGCGAGACCAGTCCGAGGATCAGGAAGAGCGCGTTGACGTCGTCCTGCGCCTGGTCACGTGCCCTGGTCGGGCTGGGTGGGGCGACGACCTGCAGCATGTCGCCGTTCCCCGGGCTGAGCGCGGTGGGCGCCTGCCGGGCGATCAGCCCGGCGGCGCCCAGGCTCGTGTTGACCAGCACCCTGGTGACGTCGCCCAGCCCGAACTGCCTGCCCACGGTGGGCGGCACGAGCACGGCGGTGCTCAGGTTGCGCTCACGGCGCAGGTCGCCCAGGATCCCGATGACCGTGTACGCGTGCTTGCCGATGAAGATCGCCGGTGCCCGGTCCAGCCGGGTGACGCCGAGCATTTTGGCCGCCTGGTCGCCGATCACCGCCACGCGGTCGCGCCGCGCGATGTGCCCGGTGTCGTAGAACCGGCCCTGCACCATCCGGCCGCGGGCCGCCTCCGGCAGGCCGGTCGTCGCGGCCAGCACGGTAAGGGTCTGCGTGGTGACCCGGGTCGGGTCCACGATGTCGTTGGAGCGCACGGACACGTTCTCGCCGTCCTTGGAGTCGGCCACCGCGGCGGCGGACTCGACGCCGCGCAGCCTGGTCAGCCGGTCGATCGCGTCCCACTCGACGAGCGGGGCGCCCGGCGACTCCGGCACCTCGACCGTGATGGCCGTGGCCACCAGCGCGTCGAACCGGCCGACGATCTGGTTGCCCGCGGTGGCGGCCACGCCGAGCGTGATGACCAGCGTGGTGATGCCGAGCACGGTCCCGAGCGTGGTGAGCGCCGAGCGCACCGGCCTGGCGAGCATGCCGGCGACGGATTCGCCGATCAGGTCTCGTACGTACATCACTCCTCCACCAGCAGGCCGTCGGTGATCCGCACCCGCCGGCCGGCCCGCTCGCTGACCTCGTGCTCGTGCGTGATCACCACGATCGTCAGTCCCTGCCCCCGCAGCTCGTCGAACAGGTCCAGCACCGCCTCCGTGTTGCGGCTGTCGAGGTTGCCGGTGGGCTCGTCGCACAGCAGCAGCGACGGCTCGCCCATGAGGGCCCTGGCGATGGCCGTACGCTGGCGCTCGCCGCCGGACAGCCGGTCGGGGAGGAAGCCCGTCCGGTGGCCGAGGCCGACTCGCTCCAGCGCCGCCAGGGCCCGCTCCCGCCTGCCCCCACGCCGCTGCTTCCGATAGATCTCGGCGAGCATGACGTTCTCCACCACGCTGCGGTGGGAGAGCAGATGGAAGGCCTGGAAGACGAAGCCGATCCGGTCGCCGCGCAGCCGGGTCCTGGCCCCGTCGCGCAGGGTCGTGGTCTCCGTCCCGTCGAGCCGGTAGCTGCCCGAGGTGGGCCGGTCGAGCAGGCCGAGCACGTTGAGGAGGGTGGACTTGCCGGAGCCCGACGGGCCCACGATGGCGAGGTAGTCGCCCTTTTCCACCCGGAGCGTCACCCCGTCGAGCGCCAGGACCGGCGGCTGCGCGGGGAACTCCCTGCCGACGTCCACCAGCGAGATCACCGGCTCAGGCACCGCTGACCACCACCCGGTCGCCCTCCTTGAGCGCGCCGATGACCTCGACGTTCCCGTCGGCGGTCAGGCCCGTACGCACCTCGACCTCCTTGGTCTTGTCGGTGGCGTACTCGACCTGCACCCGCGCCTTCCCGTCCGCGGCGGTGATCACGGCGGCCACGGGCACGACCAGCACCGGACTCTTGGTCGCCCCCACCGTCACGCGGGCCGTCACCGCGGTGCCCGCCTTGAGCCCCTTCGCCGAGGCAGGCGTGAGCAGGACCGGCTGCTGCCCGTTCGGGGGCTCCTCGGCACCGGGGATCTTGGCCTGATCGCCGATGGCGGTGAGCGCCGCCTTGTACGTCTTGCCGCTGTCGAGCTCGATGCTCGCCTCCATGCCCGTGCGCAGCAGGTCGGACTCCGTCGCCTCGACCGACCCGGTCACCATGAACGTCGAGCCGGTCACCGTGGCGATCTCGTTCTGGACCTGCTGCCCCGCCTTCACGGAGATCTTCTCCACCCGTGCCGGCAGCTTCGGCAGGAACACCACCTCGCCGGGCGGGATGGAGGTCCCGTACGTACGCGCGAACTCCGCCAGCATCCCCTTGGCCGCGGCCACGTCCTTCCTGGCGCCGGCGACCTTGAGCCTGGTGGGGGAGAGCTGCCTGGCCTGGCGCAGCGCCTGCTCGGCGGTGGCCTTGGCCTCCTTCGCCGTGCGCACGGCCCTGCGCAGCTCTTCGAGCCGCTTCTCCCTGGCCTGCCGCGCCTCCTCCGAGGCCCGGTCGCGGGCCTCCTGCGCCGCCGCCAGGTCCGCTCTCGCGTTCTCGACCCGCATCTCCAGCAGGCTCGTGTCAGTGGAGGCGGTGGGCTGCGGCGTGGCAGTGGCTCCGGAGGTGCCTCCCGAGGCCGGCGGGGTCGGCGGGTTCCTGGCCGCGGCGAGCTCCTGCTCCGCCTGCGCGAGCTTCTCCTCCGCCGCGCGCACGGCCGCGTCCGCGGCCGCCAGCTTGGTCTCGTCCTCGGGCGTCGTCTCCTGCGACTCGGCCTCCTTCAGCGCCCGCTCGGCCGACTTCAGGTCCACCTTGGCGTTGGTCAGCTTGATCTTGAGAGGCAGGACGTCACGTCCCTGGTCGAGGGTCTGCTGCTCGGTCGCCAGGGTCTCCTGCGCGGTCTGTACGGCCTTGCGCAACGTGTCGTACTGCTGCCGGTCGACCAGCGTGGGCTGCTGGGCCTCGTACCCCTTCTTCGTGTACATCCGGGTGACCGCCGAGATCGTGCCCCGGTCGAACACGCCGGTGACGGGGGCGCCGTACCCCAGCCGGCGCAGTGCCCGCTGGAGCTGCCGGACGTCGTCCCCCTTGGTGCCGGGGGCGATCGTGCGGTGCATCGGCACGGACCCGCGCAGCGCGAACACCGGGCGGCCGTTGACCTCCATCAGCACCGCGCCCTCCTTGAGCCTGCCCCGGTGCGGGGCTCGGGTGGCGCGCTGCAGCTCGGACGTGCCGCCGACCACCCCGGCCAGGCTGATCGGCAGCGGTGAGCCGTACTCCAGCGTGCCGCTGACCACGACGGTGCTGACGAGCTTGCGGCGTTCGACGGCGGCGGTGATCAGCGACGCGCTGGGCGCGGCCCGGCGGGCCGCCTCGTCGGCGGGGGAGCGTAACCGGGTGCTGACCGCCCACCCCGCCCCGGCGACGAGCACGACACCGGCGATGACGCCGGCGAGGAGATTGCGTGGTCTCATTCACATGCCGTACTGCTCGTCGACCCGCGCCCTGACCGCCGACTCCTTCGGGAGGTAGGAGGGGTAGAAGTCCTTGCCGCACTCCACGTCGTCGAGTGCCGCCTTGATCTCCTTGGCCAGGTACGGCTTGGCGTCCTCGGGGGTGAGCGTCGGCGCGTAGTACATCGGCACCTCGTCCTCCTTCCGCGGAGGCGCGACGTCGGGAACATCCTTCATCTGCGCCCTGCCCAGCTTGTCCTCCTGGGCGTGGAACTCCGTCGGACCGCGCTCCGCCATGGCCATCGGCGTGGTGTCCGCGATCGCGTAGCCCTTGCCCTTGAGGCACGTGGCCATGGAGGCGGCCAGCTCCACGAGCTTGGGGTCGCTGTTGATCGTGGTCCGGACGGCCCGGTTCGAGGCCTTGCCCGCCTGGCTGTAGAAGTCGGTGCCCTGCTTCAGATTCAGGCCGTAGAGCTGGTTGGCCGCCGTGATCTCGCAGGCCTCCATCGCTTTCCGGTACGCCTGACCCTGCGCCTTGGAGAGCGAGGACTGGATCTTCCAGTTGGGGTCGACTGCTGCGGGGTTGTCGGGCTTGACCTGCGGGTTGCCCAGCTCTTTGGGGTAGACGTACATGGCGAAGACCCCGAAACCGTATTTTTCGCGATATTTCCGCATTGCCTGGTAATCGCCGGATTCCCGGAGGCGCCCCTCCTCGGTGCCCTTCGGCTCCGGGTACACGTACGGGATGTACTTGAAGCCCTTCTGCTTCATGCAGTCGGCCTTGGCCGCTTGGAACTGGTGCTTCTTGTCCTTGGCCGCCGTCGCGCCGGCCGAGGGCGGGGCGGCGGTCTCAGTGGCGCTCCCGCAGCCGGAGAGCGCGGCCAGAGCCAGCAGGGCGGCAGCGGTCACGGGGAATCTGGTGGGCATGGCGAAGGTCGTCCTTAGTTCATGGGGTAGGGCCGGCGGTGTCAGTAGGCGAACTGGGCCCTGATCTGTGTGTCGATCGCCGACTTCCGGGGCGTGTAGGCCGCGTAGAAGTCCTTGCCGCATTCCAGGTCTTCGAGCGCGGCCTTGATCTCCTTGGCCAGGTACGGCTTGGCCTGCTCGGAGGTGAGCCTCGGCATGTTGATCGGCTGGCCCTGGCCCTTCTTCGTCGGAGGCGGGACGTCGGGCACGCTGTCGTCCTGCTCCCGGCCCACCTTGTCCAGCTGCTCGTAGAACACGTTCTCGCCGCGCTTGGCCATGGCCGTCGGCGTGGTGTCACCGACGGTGTAGCCCTTGCCCTTCAGGCAGGTGGCCATGGCGGTGGCCAGCTCCATCAGCTTGGGGTCGGTGTCGAGCGTGCTGGAGGTCGCCCGCTTCCTGGCCAGCGCTATCTGGTTGTAGTAGTCGATATTCGATTTCACGGTCACGCCGAGGACCTGCTTGCTAGCCGTGATCATGCAGGCGTCCTTGGCTTTGTGGTAGGCGCCCAGCTGAGTCTCGGAGAGCGCCTCCTGGACCTTCATGTTCGGGTCTGCGGCGCCGCGTTCGCTCTGGGCCTCCGGGGTGTCCATCTCCTTGGGGTAGATGAACTCGGCGAAGATCCCGAAGCCGTACTTTTCGCGATATTTCCGCATGGCTTGGTAGTCGCCGGCGCTCCGGCTGCGGTCCTCTTCGGTCTCCGGCAACTCGGGCTTCACCCACGCGACGTACTTGAAGCCCTTCTGCTTCATGCAGTCGGCCTTGGCCGCTTCGAGTTGGTGTTTCTTGTCCTTGGCCGCCGCCGTCGCGCTGGGAGACGGCGGGGCGGCGGTCTCTGCGGCGCCCCCGCAGCCGCAGAGGACGGCGAGGGCGAGCAGCGCAGTAGGCAGCGTCTTTCTCGTCATGGCGGGAGACCATACTCCGTTTAACGAAGCATGGTCAATCCAGACAGTGCCGCCGCCTCCGGAACGGCGCGGAGGTGGCCCCGAGGGTCAGCACGGTCAGCACGCCCCAGTAGGCCAGGTGCTGCCTGGTCAGCGCCTCGGCGTGGGTGGTCAGCTCAATGGACGTCACCAGCAGGTAGATGCCCGACGCGAGCGCCCACCGGTGATCGCGCGTCAGGTAGCAGCACGCCAAGGCCAGCCCGAGAGCCGCCGCCTCCACCGCCAGCCTGCTCAGGCTGAGCGGGAACGTCGTGTCCTCCTCCATCCAGTGGGGGCCCGCCCACGCGATGGCCACGGCGGCCGGCCACCACCACCACGACCGGATCCGCAGCGCCTCCCGCCGTCTCGACGCGAGCACCAGCAGCCCGATCAGCACCACCGCGTAGCTTGCGGCGACGGCGAAGGGACTGCTGTTCGCGAACAGGCCCTGGGGAGTGAGAAAGGAGGGCTCGACCGGGAGCAGCGTCACGCCGAACGCCTGCCAGCCGCCCGCGACGGCGACCGCCTTCACGCCCGTGACGAGGCTGAGCGGGAACGCCGCCAGCACCCGTCCGCGCAGGACGGCCAGTAACGCGAGTGCCGACAGCAGTGTCCACAGCGGCATGGCCGCCGCATAGGGGAGCAGCGCCGCGAGGTTCGCCGTCGCCACGGCCGTGATGCCCAGGTGCAGGCCGTCCACCCAGGCGCTGCCTGTCGCCTGGTGGGCGACGCGGCTGCGCACGCCGCCCGTCAGCAGGCCCCACGCCTCCGTGAGCGCGGGGACCGTCCTGCCGGCGTCGGCCGACTCCAGCAGGACGTCGAGCAACTCGTCACCGTGCGCCGCCCGGTACTTCCGCGGATACGCGAGCAGCAGCCTGCGGTAGCGACGTTCGAGAGCGGTCGCGGGCTGGGGTGCGGTGGCGGTCATGTGCTGGGGCGCAGCACGAGTTGGGCGGCCTCGTGCATGCGCCTCGCCTCGGCCTCGACCAGCGTCTGGCCCTCGTCGGTGATCCGGAAGTAGCGCCGGTTGCGGCCGTTGACCGTCTCCTCTCTGTCCACGGCGATCACGCCCCGCTCGTTCAGGCGCTCCAGGATGCCGTAGAGGGTGCCGACCGAGGGCTTGACCCGGCCCCCGGACAGCTCCTTGATCGACTTGCTGATCGCATGACCGTGCAGCGGGCCCGCGCGTAGGGCGGTGAGCACGAAGTACATCGGCTCGCTGACTTCAGAGGTTCCCCTGGGCATGCGCAGACAGTATTCCGTTGAACGGAGCGTCCGCAACGCCGGGCCCTCGTGATCATCTGCCCTTGTCCGCCAGGAACGCGGAGACCCAGGCCAGCGGGGAGTTCCAGTTGATGGTCAGCTCGTTCGTGGCCCAGGACTCGATGTCGTCGATGTAGCAGAACTGGGGCTTGCAGCCCTTGAGCAGCCGCTGCGCGAGCGGGTCCTGGATGCCGGAGTTGGGGCCGCCGGCCAGCGTGCCGCGCGGCGGGTTGGGCAGCGCGGGGTCGAGCTGGTGCGCGTACCAGCGGCTGTGCTGGTTGTGCGAGGCCACCTCGCCGTAGCCGGTCACGTACGACTGGTTGAGCGCGTTGCGGCCGAGGAGGTAGTCCATGCCCTCGCGGACGGCCGCCCGGTACTTCTCGTGCCCGGTCAGGTCGTAGGCCGTGGCGAGGACGACCAGGTTGTTCAGCACCAGGTTGTTCGAGCCCCAGTCGAAGTCCGGCGGGTTGTACGGCAGCCCGTACGGGTGCGCCCGCTGGATCGCCAGATACTTCTCCGCCCCCTCGACCACGGACCGCCGCACCCGCGCCCGGTCGGGGAGGCCGTTGGGCACGGTGGCCAGGTCGAGGCGGCCGAGCTGGGCGGTGTTGCCCCAGTCGAAGCCCCTGTCGCGCCAGATGTCGCCGGTGTGGTGCGGGGAGGCCAGCAGGAAGTCCTTGAACTCCTTCCCGCCGGTCGTGATGTACAGCTCCGCCGCCGCCCAGTAGAACTCGTCGCTCACGTCGTTGTCGTTGTAGGCGCCGCCGCCGGTGCCGTCGTTCGGGTCGGCATACCTGGCCGGGTTGGCCTTGGCGGCCGCCCACGCCCTGCGGGCCGCTCTGAGGTTCCTGGCGGCGAACGCCGGGTCGTACCGGGCGAACAGCCTGGCCGCCTGCGCCGCCGTCGCGGCCAGGTTGAGGGTGGCGGCCGTCGAGGTGGGGTGCAACTCGCGGAGCTGCGGGTCCAGGTGCGGCAGCAGCGGCAGACCCGTCCAGTTCTGGTCGTGGATCTTGTGGTGCGCCATCCCCGCGTACGGCTTGCCCTCCGGCACCTGCATGCTCAGCAGGAACTCCTGCTCCCAGCGGGCCTCGTCCAGGATGTCCGGCGTGCCGTTGCCGCTCTCCGGGATGTTCAACCGGCCGTCCTTGAAGGCGGACCTGTCCCGTTCGTACGCGGCCATGAGCTGGTAGACCGAGATGCCGCCGTTGACGACGTACTTGCCGTGGTCGCCGGCGTCGTACCAGCCGCCCTTGACGTTCAGCGAGTAGTCGCAGACGCCGGGCTGGCACGGGACGCTCACGTCGCCCTGGTTCGGCGCCACGCCGACGTGCCCGGCGGGCCTGGCGTAGCCCGGCCTGAGCCGGTCGAGGATCTCGATGCCGCTGCGCTGGGTGTAGTAGAACTTCAGCGCGTCCGTGGGGAGCTGGTCGTAGATGTCGGCGGCGATGTCGAACGGCCTGCTCGTCTCGCCGTCCGCCGTCAGCGTGTAACCCCTGCCCGGCCTGCGGTAGGAGCCGAAGTCGAGGGTGTGCACGTTCTGGCCGGAGCTGGCGTCCACGCCTCTGGGGGTGGTTCTGCCCCTGGCGACCGTCTGGTTGGCGGCGTTCTTGAGCTCCCAGTCGAGCGCCGTGGTCGCGGTGGTGACCACGGTGGCCTTCTTGGGGCCCTGCGGGAGGTAGCCGACCATGTTCACGCGGACGCGCGGTCCGGTGTCCGGCTCGTACGTCTCGGGCTCCGCGCCGCCCTTGAGCGAGACGTCGTCCAGGCAGAACCGCCACGGCTCGGCGCTGCCGCCCAGCTGGAAGGCGACCTGGGCGTTGGGCAGCGACACGGGGGCGGTGAAGGTGTAGGAGTAGTCGTTGCCGGAGACGCTGAGCTCCGGATTGGCCGACAGATACTGCGTCCACGGGTCCACCGGGAGCTGGATCAGCGCCTTGCCGACCTTGGCGGCGCTCGCCGACGCGCTGAACCGGTACGCGTACGTGTCGCCCGCCACCAGCGGGAGGTCGTTCTGGCCGATGATGACGTCCCAGGGGTTGGTGGTGCCGCCGGGGATGTCGGCGCAGAGCCGGCCGGCGTCCACCGCCAGGGTGAGGTTGCCGGTGCTCCACCAGGGGGCGGTGCCGGTGTCGAAGGTGCCGTTGACGATCTGCTCGGGACCCTCGTCCGCCTGCGCTGTGGGGGCGGGGGACAGGGCGACCATGGTGAGGAGGGCCAGTATGGCGGCCCGGCTTCGGGGCATGGAGGTCCTTCGGGGTGGGAGCGCTCCCAAGAGGCGGAGCCATCTGATCCTCCTGTCTCATCGCCGCCTCGTCAACGCCCGCAAGCAATGCGGATAAATGACGATTTCATCGTTAATATCGTCATTTTTCGAACTCGTCGGAAATGGGCCTACCCGGGCGATGATGTTCTTGGTAGAAATTGCGGCTGGTGACCACGCCCGGTCGCCTGACGGTTGTCCTTTAAAGGTGATAGTGAGCGGACCGATTCAAGGTGCTTGCCGATGATTTCTTTCTCGTCTCGTGGGACACGACCGGTTCGGGCCGGCCCCGTCTGCACGTCCAGGGCATCGCGCTCGGCCTGGCCGGAGCCCTGATCGGCGAGCTGGTGCTGCACCAGAGGGTCACCGTGCGGGGCATGCGGCTCACCGTGGTCGATCCGCGGCAGGTCATGGAGAACGTGGCCGACAAGGCGCTGGCCGATATCGGCAATTCGCCGCACCATACCGACGTGCGTACGTGGCTGGCGTACCTCGCGCGGCGTTCGGTGGACGACGTGAGCGGGCGGCTGGTGGCGACCGGGCTGCTGGAGCGCGAAACCCCGAAACTGCTCAAACGCAAACAACATCGCTTTTTCTCCACCGACTTCAGCAAGGCCATGTGGCCCGCCACCCGGCTACGGCTGGCGCTGGTCCGCTGGGAGCCGCTGTCGCCGCAGGACATGGCGCTGGCCACGCTGGTGGACGCCTGCGACATGACCGACACCGTGCTCGACGACCCCGCCGACCGGCGGCTGGCCCGCCAGTACCTCGCCCGGCTGCAGGAGGCGATCCCCCAGCCGCTGGGCGACCTGAGCCGCCAGGTGAGCGCCGCGGTCGGCGACGCCGTACTGACCTATCGCACCTGATCCCCTCCGGAAGGAAATCGATGCGTCTTGTGAAGACCGGGCCCGACCCGATCGCCGGCGCGCTCGCCGCCGACCGGCTCGGCGCGCCCTCGGTCGTCTACTTCGTGCTCTCCGCCGCCGCACCGCTCACCGTCGTCGCCGGGGTGGTCACCACCGCGTACGCGGTCACCGGGATCACCGGGCTGCCCATCGCGTTCCTGGTGGTCGGGGTGGTGCTGGCGGTCTTCGCGGTCGGGTACGTGGCGATGGCCCGGCACATGGCGAACGCCGGCGCGTTCTACACCTACATCAGCCGCGGCCTGGGCCGGCCCGCGGGCATCGCGGCCGCCTGGGTGGCGTTGATCGCGTACAACGCTCTGCAGGTCGGCCTGTACGGCGCGTTCGGGACGGCGGCCACGCCGCTGATCGAACGGTGGCTGGGCGTCACGCCGCCCTGGTGGATCATCTCGCTGGTCGCCTGGGCCCTGGTCGCGGCCCTGGGCATGATGCGGGTGGACGTCAACGGACGCCTGCTCGCCGTGCTGCTGACCGCGGAGGTGGCGGTCATCCTGCTGTTCGACCTCGCGGACCTGGCCAACCCGGCGACCTCCGGGTTCTCGGCGGAGACGCTGTCACCGAGCGCGCTGTTCGCGCCCGGCGTGGGGGCGCTGCTGGTGATCGCGACGCTGGGGTTCGTCGGGTTCGAGTCGTCCGTGGTGTTCTCGGAGGAGAGCCGGGAGCCGCGCCGTACCGTGCCGCTGGCCACGTACTCGGCGGTGGCGATCATCGCGGTCGTGTACGCGCTGTCGTCGTGGGCGATGACGGTCGCCACCGGACCCGCGAACATCGTGGCCACGGCCAGGCGCGACCAGGCCGACACCATCTTCCAGCTCGCCGGCGCGCACCTGGGCGGCGCCGTGGTGGACGTCGCCCGGGTGCTCTTCGTGACCAGCCTCTTCGCGGCGATGATCTCGTTCCACAACACCACCGCCCGCTACTTCTTCGCGCTCGGGCGGGAACGGGTGCTCCCGTCGGCCTTCGGCAGGACGAGGGCGCGCAGCGGGGCCCCCAAGGCGGGCTCGATCGCCCAGAGCGTGTTGGGGCTGGTCGTCATCCTGGCCTACGCGCTGCTGGGGCTCGATCCGCTGGTGCAGCTCTTCTTCTACGGCGGCTCGTTCGGCGGGTTCGGCGTGCTGCTGCTGGTCTTCGTGACGAGCATCGCGATCATCGTCTTCTTCGCGAGGGAGCCGAGCGGCGAGACGTTCTCGCGGCGGGTCGCCGCGCCCGTGCCCGCCGCCCTGGCGCTGGCCGTGATGGTGTGGCTGGCCGTGGAGAACTTCGGGGCGCTGCTCGGCGTGCCCGAGGGCGATCCGCTGGCGTGGATCCTGCCCACGGTGTACGGCGTGGCCGCGGTGATCGGGGTGGTGTGGGCTCTGGTACTTCGCGCCGGACAGCCCGCCGTTTACTCCCTGGTGGGAATGGGCGCCAAGGCGGCGATCCGGGATGGGGTGTGACACGATGGCAGAATCCTGGACGATGCGGCCGGTCATCCGGCCGGCGACGGCCGACGACGCGGGGAGGGTGGCGGAGCTCATCGCGACCGCGTTCTCCGGACTGAGGGCGATCCACTACCTCGTGCCCGTCCGCAGGGAACGTCACCAGGTGATGACCGCCAACTTCCGGATCCTCGTCGACCACGCCGTCGAGCACGGCGAGATCCACCTCGTCGACGACGGGTCCGCGGTCGCGGTCTGGTTCCCCCACACCGCGCCGTTGCCCGAGCCGCCCGACTACGACCGGCGGCTGGCCGAGGCCACGGGCCATTGGGCCGAGCGCTTCCGGGTGCTCGACGCGCTGTTCGCGGCGAACCATCCCGCGCAGCCGTACCACCACCTGGCCTTCCTGGCGGTCCACCCGAGCTACCAGAACCAGGGGCTCGGTTCGGCGCTGCTGCGGCACCAGCACGCCCGGCTGGGCGGCGTGCCCGCGTACCTGGAGGCCAGCGACCCGCGCAACCGCGACCTGTACGCGCGCCACGGCTACCGGGCGCGGGAGCCGTTCGCGCTGCCGGACGGGACCCTGTTCTGGCCGATGTGGCGGCCCGCGGACGGGTAGCCCCGCCGCGGGGCCTTCCCACGGTGGTGGTTACTGGCGGGTCTGCCGGAGCGTGACCGTGTAGGTGTACTTCGTCTCGTCAGTGCCCGAGATGATGGACACGTCGTCGGCGTGCTGGCCGGTGGAGAGCCCCCGGCAGGTGGACTCGTACGCCGTCGCCGAGCCGAGGCTGTCGCCCTCCCCCACGATGGGCGGGGTGACCTCGCGCAGGTTGAAGCGCACGTTCCCGCTGTCCAGGACGAGGAGCGTGGTCGGGTTGCCGAAGTCGGCGCCGTCCGCCGAGTCACCGCTCTTCATGGTGTGGAACTTGTCGCCGAACTTCGGGAACAGGTTCCCGTCCACCTTGAAGCGGAGCTCGTCCTTCCCGTCCCGCTCCGCCACGTTGTTGGCCACGATCTTGTGCAGGTCCACGCGGCATGACGCGGGCGCGGCCTGCGCCGGGATCGCGGCCAGCGCCGCCGGCGCGGCGAGACCGGTGGCCAGTGCGAGCCCGGCGATCAGCTTGTGAGAGCGCATGCTGTCTTCTCCTTGATGTCGGTACGCCTCGCGGCCCTCGCGAAGCGCGGCATCAGGCTGCGGCGGGCATCGTGAGCGCATCGTTAAAGCCCAGGTCAGTCATGTACGGCACGCGCCATCCGCGCCTTTTTCCACAGCGGTGCGCCAGCTGCGCGCCTACTCTCCTGGGTCCATGGGAGACTCGCTGACCCTGCTCCTGCTGGGGACGCCCGACCTGGCCGTGGGAGGGGCGCCCGTGGGCATCCGTTCCGCCAAGACCCGGGCGCTGCTCTGCTACCTGGCCGCCGCGCCGGGCCCACGCCCGCGCGCCGAGCTGGCCGCGCTGCTGTGGGGCGAGCGCCCCGACGTCAACGCCCGGGGCAGCCTGCGGCTCGCGCTGTCCGAGCTGCGCAAGGAGGTGGGCGGCTGGCTCGACATCACCCGCGAACACGTGAGCCTCCGCGCCGACCACGCCTGCTTCGTGGACCACCGGCGTCTCACCCAGGCGCCGACGGTGGCGGAGGCGCTGCGGCTGTGGCGCGGCGACTTCCTGGACGGCGTCTCCTTCGGTGACGCGCCGGGCTTCGCCGACTGGCTGGACTCGGAGCGCCGGCGGGTGCGGCTGCTGCTGCGCGGGCTGCTCGTCCACTCGGACGCCTCCTGCGCCTCCGGGTCCTCCGGCTCCTCCGGCTCCTCTGAGGACGTGGTACGGCTGGCGCGCATCGTGGCCGGGCTCGATCCGTACGACGAGGAGGCGCATCGGCTGCTGATGCGGGCCCTGGCCGGCGCGGGCAACCGGGCGGCGGCCCTGACCTGCTACGACGAGCTACGCCGCCGGCTGACCGCCGAGTTGGGCGTCGAACCCGCGCCGGAGACCCTGGAGGTCAGGCGGCAGCTCGTGCCCAGGGCGCTGCCCACCCCGCGCGTGGCGCTGCCCGTGCCCGGCACGGAGCTGATCGGCAGGGACGCCGACGTCCGGCGCCTGCGCGCGCTGATGGCCCGCGAGCGCCTGGTCACCCTGCTGGGACCGGGCGGGATCGGCAAGACCCGCCTCGCCATCGCCGCCGCGTCGAGCGCCCCCGGCCCCCACCCGGCCCGGGGGGACGGTGGGGTGCTGGCGGGTTGCGGGCGGGATGTCGCGTTCGTGTCCTTCGCGGGTGTGCGGCCCGAGGCGGCCGTCACCACGCTGGCCCGCCGCCTCGGCGTGGACCTCTCGCCGCCGCGCCCCGCCACGGAACTCCTCCTCGCGGCCCTCGCCCACCGCGCGACCCTTCTCGTGTTCGACAACCTCGACCACCTCCCGGCCTTCGACCGGGTCATCGGCGAGATCCTCCGCACGGCCTCTGCGGTGCGGATCGTGGCGACGAGCAGGCGCCGCCCGGACCTGCCCGGCCAGGCGATCGTCCAGGTGGAGGGGCTGCCGGGACCGGCCGCCGAGGCGCTGTTCACCGCGCGGGCGCTCAGGGCGCAACCGTCGTTCGACGCGGACCGCGAGGCCGCCGACGTGGCCGCGATCTGCGCCGTCACCGGTGGACTCCCGCTGGCCGTCGAACTCGCGGCCGGTCTGCTGCGCGCCATACCGTGCGCGGAGCTGGCCCGGCGCCTGAGCGCCGACCCCGGTGCCCTGCTCTCCACCGCCGGACCCGCCGCCAGACCACGGCACGCCGGCATGCGTACGGTGTTCGACACCTCCTGGCGTCTGCTGGACCCGGCCTGCCGGTCGGCGCTGGCCGCGCTGTCGGTGTTCGGGGGCGGGTGCACGTTGCGCTCGGCCTTGGAGGTGGCCGCGACCACCCCGCAGGTGCTGGTCCGCCTGGTTGACCAGAGCATGATCCACCTCACCCCGTCCGGCCGGTACGCCCTCCACCCGCTCATCCAGCAGTTCGCCGCCGCGCACCTGCGCGAGGACCCTGCGGCTCACCGGTCCGTACGCGAGCGGCACGCCGCCCACTTCGCCGGGCTGCTCGACCACCACGCACCCGCCCTCCACGACGCTTCGGACACGGAGGTGACCCGCGTGCTCGGGGCGGAGACGGACAACATCCGCCTGGCCTGGGCGACGTCGGGCGAGCCGCGGTTCCTCGATCGCTACTGGACGCTCTGCCTGCGGTTACGCCTCTATGAGGAGTCGGCGGCCATCGTCCGGCGCCACCTCGCGCGTGGAGCGCAGGCGCCGCACCTGCGTGCCCGCTGGCTGCGGATGGCGGGGGTGAGCGCGTACCAACTGGCCAGGGTGGCGGAGGCCACGCAGTTCGCCAGGGCCGCGCTCGACGCCCTCGGCGAGCCGCTCCCCGCCTCACCGACCGGCCTCGCCACCGCCACGCTGACCGCCGCCGCACGGCAGGCCGTTCACCGCGTCGTGCCCTCCCGCCTCTCGGACGCGGCCGGGACGGAGGCCGCGCAGGCGCTCGCTCTGCTGGCCAGGCTCGCCTACCACGAGCAGGACCTGCCCACGATGCTGGCCGCCTCGCTCCGCCAGCTCAACGCCGCCGAACGGACGACCGACCCCTCGTTGCGAGCCGAGGCGTACGCGAACTTCGCCACGATCGCCCGCATAGCCGGCCGCCACCGCGTCGCCCGCCGCTACGGCGCGCTCTCCGACACCGCCCTGGCCGAGATCCGGCACCCCACGGACGCCGCGAACCGCGCCAGGCTGGCCAGGGGGCTCGACCAGCTCCATGCGGGCGCGTTCGAGAGAGCCCGGCAGTCCTTCGCCGAGGGCCGGGCCAGGACCCTGGACCCCCGGATGGCGGAGAACTGCGCCGGCATGCTCGCGGAGACCGCCCTGTGGCAGGGGGACTTCGCGGCGGCGGCGGACCTGTTCGCCGAGACGGAGGAGCTGGCGGTCCGCCGGGTGGGCGGAGACGACATCGGCCGCCACTGGTGCCTGACCGGCCGGGCCGAGGCGCTGCTGCGGATGGACGGAGTGGCTCCGGAACGGATCGCGGAGGTGCTGGCGGCCGCCCGCGCGTCCACGGACCGCCGCCGCACGTACGAGAAGGAGCTGGGCCTGCGGGACGGGCCGGTCACGCGGGCGATCCAGGAGATGCGCCTCATCACGGCATCCGCACGACTGGACCTTCGCGCCGCTGACACCGGCCGGAGTGCGGCGCGCGACGCGTTGGCGCGGGCGCTAGGGCTGGCGCGGGGGTTGCCGTCGGCGCAGCGCGGGATGCTGGAGTGCTGGACAGGGCTGGCCGAGCTGCTCTGGTCGCTCGACCCCCGGCCGGACCGGGCGACGACGCGGCAGCTCCACGCCCACCTGGCCGCGTACCTGGCGCGGCACCCCGGGGCCGCGGCCCGCATCGGCTGGTCCCGCGCCCTCGTGCTGGCCGCGGCGGGCAGGGAGAAGGCGGCGAGGAGGGCGGCAGCGCAGGCCATGGCCGCCGCGGAACGCCTCGCCACGCCGTACGACCATCAACGGGCAGCGTGGCTGGCCACCTAGTTCGACGCGAAAGCGCAGGTCATACGAGGTATTGGGGTTGCCGGGCGGCACCGGGTACGGTCGGGACCATGCACGCGTACCGGACCGGATTCGTGGCGTTCGCCACGCTGGCCGCACTGGCCGCGTGCGGTGGTGCCACGCCCAGCGCGCCGGAGGCGGCGCTGCCCGCGTCGCCGTCCGACAGCCCAGAGCCCACGGAGCAGCACGGGCAGGCGCTGGCCGGCAAGATCGTCGTGATCGATCCCGGCCACAACGGCGGGAACGCCGCGCACCCCAAAGAGATCAACCGCCAGGTCGACATCATCACCGGCAGGAAGGCGTGCAACACGACGGGCACCGAGACCGATGCCGGATACCCCGAGCACGCGTTCACCTGGGACGTCGCCAGGAGGCTCAAGCCGATCCTGGAGAAGATGGGCGCCAAGGTCGTGTTCACCCGGCCCAACGACAAAGGCGTCGGCCCGTGCGTCACCGAGCGGGCCGCCATCGGCAACGAGGCCAGGGCGGACGCGGTCCTGTCGATCCACGGCGACGGCGCCGCGCCGGGCGGGCACGGCTTCCACGTGATCATGCCGGGGCTGGTCGAGGGTCACAACGACGCGATCATCAAGCCGTCGCGCCGGCTCGGCGTGGCCGTCAGGAACGCCTACCACGCCGGCACGGGGCTCCCGTACTCCACCTACACCGGCACGGACGGGCTGCAGACCCGCACCGACCTGGGCGGGCTCAACCTCTCCACGCGACCTGCGGTGTTCATCGAGTGCGGCAACATGCGCAACCGAGGGGACGCCGCCAAGATGTCCGACCCCGCCTTCCGCGAGCGGATGGCCAAGGCACTGGCCGGCGGGCTCAGGAAGTACCTGAGCTAGCGGCCCCGTACGCGCGCAGGAACGCCGCGACGGCGGCCTCGGAGAGCCGCTCCAGGTCGGCTTCCGTGTAGTGGTCGCCGCCTCCCCAGAACATGACCTTGTTCACCGGGATCCACAGCAGCAGGCCCACGAAGTGCTCGGCGGTCAGCTGGGGGTCGTCCAGGCGGAGCAGCCCGCGCTCCGCGAGGCGTTCGAAGGCGGCGGCCAGGGTCTTCAGCGAGCGCTCGAAGCCCTGCTGGTACCAGGTCCGGCCGAGATCGGGGAAGCGGTCGGCCTCGGCGATGATCAGCCGCCGCAGGCGGAGCACGTCCGGCCGCATGAGCGCGTCGAGAAACTGGCGGGCCAGCTCGCCGAGGTCCTTCTCCAGGTCGTGGCTGTCGTCGAGGGCCGCCGCGATCATCTTGGCCAGCCCGCCCACCTGGGCCGTCGTGTCGAGGATGATGCTGGTGAACAGCTGCTCCTTGTCGGTGAAGTGCTTGTAGACGGTCTGCTTCGAGACCGCCGCCAGCGCCGCCACCTCGTCCATGCTCGCGCCCACGTAGCCGTTGCGCAGGAAGACCGGCCGCGCCGCGTCCATGATCTGCCTGCGCTTGCGTGCCGTGCGGCCGTCCTCTTCCGGTGCCATGACCACCCTTTCGCGCTCCGACAGAAAAGAGTACTAGACAGTTCCGTACTGATGTCAGTACTGTACCGTCTAGTTCCCGAGCTGGACAAGGACAGAGACTATGAGTGATCTTCAGAAGCAGGTGCAGGAAGCCGCGGACAGGCTCGTGGAGTCAGGTGACGAACGCGGGCTCCAGGTGGCCGTCTATCGAGACGGCGTTCAGGTCGTGGACGTGGTGGCAGGTGTGGCCGACCCCGGGACCGGGCGGCCCGTGACGTCCGGCACGCCCTTCTACAACTACTCGATCGGCAAGGGCGCCACCGCCACCGTCGCGCACATCCTTGCCGAGAGAGGGCTGTTCGGTTATGACACGCCGGTGGTGGAGCTGTGGCCGGAGTTCGGGCGGCACGGCAAGCAGGGCGTGACCGTACGGCATGTGCTGTCGCACACGGCGGGCGTGCCCGGCGTGCCGCTCGACACGACGCCCGAGGACGTCTGCGACTGGGACAAGATGGTCGCCGCGCTGGAGGACGCCGAGCTGTGGTGGGAGCCGGGCACCAAGATGGGCTACCACGCGTACACGTTCGGGTTCCTGGTCGGCGAGATCGTCCGCCGGGTCACCGGCAAGCCCATCTCGCAGGTGCTGCTCGAGGACGTGGCGGGGCCGCTGGGCGTGGCCGACGAGCTCTACTTCGGGATGCCGGAGAAGGAGCACGCCCGGCTGGCCAGGCTGGAGGACGCGCCGGTGGACATGTCGGCGTGGGGTGAGATGCCGGCTGACCTGCCGATGTTCAAGGCGGGGCCGATGAGCCTGATGCCGACCGCCGACCTGGGCAACCGGCCCGACTACCTGTCCGCCGACATCCCCGCGGGCGGCAAGACCTCGGCCAGGGCCATCGCGCGGATGTACGCGGCGCTGCTCGGCGAGGTGGACGGGACGCGGCTGATCTCGCCCGAACGGCTCCGCGAGGCGACGGCGGTGGCCTCCAGCGGGATCGACGAGGTGTTCGGCATGCCTTCGGCCTGGGGGCTCGGGTACGGCATCGGCGCCCCCGACTCGACGGCCGAGGCGACCCCGACGGTCTTCGGGGTGCCGGGCGCGGGCGGCAGCGCGGCCTGGGCCGACACGGCGACCGGCACCGCGTTCGCCCTCACGAAGAACCGGCTCACCAACGACTTCGCGGCCGTCTCCCTGATCAGCGCCATCATCAAAGCCGCCTGACGAGCTCCCGCCCCTCTTCAAGGGGCCGTCGCGCCCGTCCCTTCAAGGGACGGTCACCACTGACCGCCGTCGGCGTCAGCCGTCGCGGCAGAGCGGTTTGCCGCCCACCACGCAGGCGATGTCGTCGAGCTGGCAGCTCAGCAAGGTGCCGTCCATGCCGAGCACGAGCACGAGATCGCGCCTGGACGGATGAGCCAGCATGACCCTGCCGACCACGCCATTATCCAAGATCACGGTCGGGCGGCCTGCCGCGTTGTCCATGCCCTCGTGACTCCTCTCAGCTGCGGAACGGAATCCGTTCCCCACCAGGATGCACAGGTGTGTGTCATGAGCGCATCGGTCATCCGGCTCAAATTCCGTCCCTGGGTAGGAATGGTCATGGAAGACTGGCTTCAGCAGGGGTTACGGAGGTAGTGATCTTGCACACCTGGCTTACTGATCGGTTCGGCCTGAAGGTGCCGGTGGTGGGCGCCCCGATGGCGGGCGTGGGCGCGGGCCGGCTGGCCGCCGCGATCTCCGAGGCCGGGGCACTGGGTGTGATCGGGGCGTCCGCCGCTGTCACGGGGGAGTGGATCGCGAAGGAGGCCGCCGTCGCGGGCGGCGGACCGTACGGGATCGGGCTCATGGCCTGGGCGCTGCCCGGCAACCCGGCCCAGTTCGACGCCGTGCTCGAGCTCCGCCCCGCGATGGTCTCCGTGAGCTTCGGGCCGTACGCGCGCTACGTCGAGGAGCTCCGGCAGGCGGGCATCACGGTCGTCACCCAGGCGGGCACCACCGACGAGGCCCGCGCCGCCGAGCAGGCCGGGGTGGACGCGGTGGTGGCGCGCGGGGCCGAGGCCGGCGGGCACGGGCGCGACGAGGTGGGCACCCTGCCGCTGCTGCAGAGCGTCCTCGACGCGGTGCGGATCCCGGTGCTCGCGGCGGGCGGCATCGCGAACGCGCGCGGGCTCGCCGCCGTGCTGGCCGCCGGCGCCGCCGGGGCGTGGGTGGGCACGGCGTTCATGGGGTGCGTGGAGACCGCGCTCTCCGCGGCGGCCGGTGACCGGTTGCTGGCCGCGGAGGAGACGGGCACCGCGTACGGCCGGGTCTTCGACATCGCGCAGCGCCTCGGGTGGCCGCCGGAGTACGGCGGGCGGGCGCTGCGTAACGAGTTCTTCGACCGTTGGGCGGGCCGGGAGGACGAGCTGGCCGCGGACGACTCCGCTCGCGCCCGGCTGGAGGAGGCGCGGCGCGAGGGGGACTTCGACACCGCCTACATTTACGCGGGGCAGGGAGTGGGGATGGTGCGCGAGCGGCGCACGGCGGCCGACGTGGTGGCCGACTTCGCCGCCGCCGAGCGGCTCCTGACCCGCTTCACGGCTCCCGACGCCTGACCTGCCGTCGCAATAAACGAGAACGTGTTCTGTTTCGGCTTCCGTTCCGTTTGGAGCGTTCTTCGCCTTATTCAAGCGTCTGGCGGCTGAGCGGCGAGTAGTATGGCGCTCGAGTCGTGCGCGCAGAAGGAGACGGCCCCCCCGTGACCGAGCTAGAACGCGTTCCGCCTGGCGTGGACCCGACTGTTCCCAGCTCCGCTCGGGTGTACGACTATCTGCTCGGCGGCAAGGACCATGTCGCGGTCGATCGGGCCGTGGCCGAGAGCCTGCTCGCGGTGGCCCCGGAAACACGCATGGTGGCCAGGGCGAACCGCAGGTTCCAGGTCGAGGCCGTCCGTCATCTGGCGCAGCAGGGCGTGCGGCAGTTCATCGACCTGGGCACCGGCATCCCGACCTCGCCCAGCATCCACGAGACCGTCCGCTCCGTGGACTCCTCCTGCCGGGTGGTCTACGTCGACTACGACCCGGTGGTGCGGCTGCACGCCCAGGTGCTGCTGGCCGACTCGCCCGGCGTCGCCAGCATCCAGGCCGATCTGCGCCGTCCGGCGGACGTGCTGGCCGACCCCCATGTCAGTGACCTGATCGACTTCGGCCGGCCGGTGTGCGTGCTGCTGGTCGGCGTGCTGCACTACGTGATGGACGAGGAGGATCCCGAGGGCATCGTGGCCGCGTTCAGGGAGCGCATGGCGCCGGGCAGTCACCTGGTGCTCACCCACGCGATGGCGGAGAGCGACCCCGAGGCCATCGCCCAGCTCACGAAGGCGACGGCCGGCACCCCCGCGCAGGCGCGGTTCAGGACGCGGGAGGAGGTGCTGCGGCTCTTCGACGGGTTCGAGTTGATCGGGCCCGGCCTGGTGCCGGTCCAGGACTGGCACCTCGGCGAGGAGCCCCACATCCCCCTGCTGGACGACATGTCGCGGCTCCGCATCGAGGGCGGGGTCGGCCGGCTCAGAGCTTGATGCCCTCGATGATCTTCGCCAGCTCGGGTACGAGGGGCGTGCTGGCCATCACGGTGACGACGACTCCCTTGCGCTCGACCCAGCCCGCGTACCGGCCGTCGCCCAGCGCGCCGTCGCCCTCCTGGGTGAGCACCTGACGATTGCCGATCTTCACGGTCTTCGTGTCGCCGGAGAACGTCCCCATGTCGAACGGCCCGTTCTTGAGCTGGGCCAGCTTGCTCGCCTTCGACCAGCACACCACCCTGACCCACAGCGACCGCTGCTTGGGGTCCGCGTTGGGACGGTCGTCCCCCCACTGGTAGCTGTACTCGGTGATGCCGTGGTGCTTGCTGACGAGGACTCCGCCGTACGTGAAGCCCTTCGGGATGTGGTTGACGCGGACGCCCCTGATGGCGGTGGCGCCCCTGGGCGGCTGGTCGACCTTGCTGTCGGACGACTGCTTGACGTCCGCCTGGGTCGGGGTGGGGCAGGTGGGGCGCTCCGCGGCCTGGGCCGGGAGCGCCACCAGAGCCGCGGCGACGGGGAGGGCGGACAGAGCGGCGAGCCGCTGAATCTTGTTCATGTGGAGGTTGGATGCGACCAGGGTGAGAAAGGTTCAGTAGCTCTTGAGCGTGATGTCGGTCGCGAACTTGTCGGTCAGCTTCATCATCAGACCGAGCAGGAAGCTGTACTTGAACATCCAGTTGCGCATCCGGAGCCTGGCCGGGGTGCCGGGGGCGAGGAAGGGGCCGGCGTTGCCGCTGTCAGCCACCTTGGCGTACCCGCGCATCTGCGTCTCGTACTGTGCGAAGGCCACGCGATGATCGCCGCCGGCCGAGGCCAGTTCGCCCGCGAGCACGTACGCGCCGACCATGGCCAGGCCCGTGCCGAAGCCGCCCAGGGTGTTGCCGTACGCGGAGTCGCCGAGCAGCACCACGCGTCCCTGGCTGTAGCGGTCGATCGCGACCTTGCTGATGGAGTCGAGATAGACGTCCTGGGAGCGGCGCACCTCCTCCATGACCGCCGGGACCTTCCAGCCCATGCCCGCGTAGGCGCGGGCCAGGATGTCCTTCTGCTGCCGCATGTCGTACCGGTCGTAGTCGAGGCGCTCGGAGGCGAAGACGAAGAACGCGGGCGCCTTCGGGCCGCCCACGGCGGCCATCCTGCCGGGCTCGTTGTACATCCTCGGCACCGCGCCGAAGGCGGCGGGCACGTCGACCAGGGCGTAGTAGTGGCCGAGGAACTTGACGTAGTCGGACTCCGGGCCGAAGGCGAGGCGGCGGACGTTGGAGTGGATCCCGTCCGCCCCGACGACCAGGTCGAACGTGCGGGGGGCGGAGCGCTCGAAGGTGACGTGGACGCCGCTGGGGGTCTCGGTCAGAGAGGTGATCGAGTCGCCGAAGATGTACTCGCAGTACGGCGCCGTCTTCTCGTACAGGAGCCGGGTCAGGTCGCCGCGCCTGATCTCGATGTCGCCGCCGGTGAACTCGCCGGGGATGACCGCCAGGCTGTGGCCGTTCGCGTCGACGATCTCCTGGTCGGCGCCGCCGGTCTGGAGCGCCTTGACGTCCTCGAGTATCCCCATGCGGGTCAGGACGGTGCGGTGGGTCTCGCCCTTGAAGTCGACCGCCTGCCCGCCCAGGCGGAGGGCCGGGGCCTTCTCGACGACGGTGACGTTGAAGCCGTAGCGGGTGAGCCAGTGAGCGAGGGCGGGACCGCCGATGCTGGCGCCGGAGACGAGGACGTTGGTGTTCTTCATGCCCCGTAGCTTCACGGGCGGCGCTGACAGCGGGGAGACCACCGGCTGACAGCCGCGCCCGGACCTGTCAGCGCCCCCTACCCCAGGACGGCGAGCGCGTCGTCCCTGCTCATCGAGGCGCCCTTGGAGAACGCCGCCGCGAACCCGTCCGGCCCGAGTACCTCCGTGGCGGCGGCGGCGATCCTGGCGACGTCCCGATCCCCGGCGACGGCCATGCCCCGTAGCGCCACGCCCACGCCGAGCAGCAGCGCGGCCCGCTCCGCCGGATCCCCGTCCTCCGCCGCCGCGCCGTCCAGCAGCCACCGGCCCGCCAGGCCCTCCGCGGCGCAGGCGAGGTCGATGGTCAGCGGCGACCTCACCGCCAGGTCCACGGCCTCCGCGTGCCTGCGCGCGGCCTCGCCGGCGTCCCCGCTCGCCTCGGCCAGGCGGCCGAGCGCCGTCAGCACGTGCGACCTGGCCCCGTGCGCCTTGAACAGGTCGATCCCGGAGGCGGCGAGCGCGGCGTCCAGGTGACGGGACGCCTCCGCCAGGTCGCCCTCGTGGCGGGCGATCTCGCCCTGCCGTAGACGTACGTGCGCCATCAGCTCGGGCCGTCCGAGCCGGCGCGCCAGATCCTCTGCCCGCTCGCAGTCGGCGCGGGCGGCCCGGAGGTCCCCGGCCCGCCAGTGCGCCTCGGCCCGCCGGATCAGCACGTCCGCCAGCTCCTCCAGCGCCCCCAGCTCTTCGAGCAGGCGGACCCCCTCCTGCCACAGCCCCATGGCGCGGCCCCACTCACCGCGCCAGCTCGCGATCAATCCGAGCAGGTCGAGTCCCTGCGTCATCCCCCAGCGCTCGCCCAGCGCGCCGAACTCGGCGAGCATCGACTCCAGCTCGCGTTCCGCACCCGCGACACCGCCGCCCATCAGCGCCAGCAGTGCGCCGCTGAGCCGATCGAGCGCCCTGCTCCACGGATCGGGCCCCATCACATGCCCGGACACCGGCTCCCCGGGCTCGGGCGGCCCGGCGAGCATCCCCCACAGCGCCGGCCCGAACCGGCACCGCATCGGCCGGTCGATCGCGTGGAGGACCGCCCGGGCCTGCTTCCAGTGCGGCGACCCGGTGTCGGGTACGGCGTGCAGCACCACCAGCACGTACTCTTCCGCCGGCTCGGGTCCTATCGCGTCAAGGAGCCGCTGGGCATGCTCGGTCGCCTGGCCCCGCCGCCCGCTCAGCCACCAGTACATGGCCAGCGCCCCCACCAGCCGCGTCGCCGTCGGCCTGTCGTGCTCCACGCTCCACCGCAGCGCCGCCTGCAGGTTGGCGTTGTCGGCCGAGAGTAGGGCCAGCCACTGGAGCTGCTCGGCGCTGTAGAGATGGCCGTCGGCGCGGTACGCGAACTCCAGGAACCAGGCGGCGTGGGCCGCCCTCAGCCGTTCCTCCTCGCCCGCCTCCGCCAGGCGCTCCGCGCAGAACAGGCGGATGGTGTCGAGCATGTGATAGCGCTCGCCGTCCGTCTCGACCAGCGACTTGTCCACCAGGTCGGCCAGCGGCTCGGCGCTGTCGGGTCCGCAGACCCGTTCCACCGCCTCCAGGCTCGCGCCTCCGGCGAACACGGAGAACCTCCTGGCCAGCGCCTGCTCCTCGGCGTCGAGCAGGCTCCAGCTCCACTCCACGACCGCGTGCAGCGTCTGGTGGCGCATAGGCGCGGTACGGTCACCGCGCGAGAGGAGCCTGAACCGGTCGTGCTCGGCCAGCCGGGTGGCGATCTCTTCCACCCCGAAGGTACGGGTCCGGGCCGCCGCCAGCTCGATGGCCAGGGGCACGCCGTCCAGCGCCGCGCAGATCCGGAGGACGGCGTCCAGGTTGCCGGGCCCGACCGCGAACCCCTGCCGCACGGCCGCCGCCCGTTCGGCGAACAGCTTGACGGCCGGGTCGGTGGGCAGGGGCGCCAGCGGGACCAGGTGCTCGCCGGTGATGCCCAGGGGCTCCCTGCTCGTGGCGATGACCGTCAGGCCGGGGGAGGCGGCGAGGAGGCGGCGGGCCAGCGCGGCGACCTCGGAGAGCACGTGCTCGCAGTTGTCCAGGACGAGGAGGAGGTCCTGCTCGGCCAGCGCGGCCAGCAGGCGTTCCGTGGGGTCGGGGAGCCCGCGCAGCGCCGACTCGCGCAACCCGAGCGCCGCAAGCACCGCTCCGGCCACCTGCCCGGTCCCTTCCACCAGGGACAGGTCCACGAAGCATGCCTCCCGGTCGTCACGGGTGGCGGTCTCGATGGACAGGCGGGTCTTGCCGATGCCGCCGGGGCCGACCAGCGTCACCAGGCGGGCGCCGCGCAGAGCGGCCAGCCGCGCGAGCTCCTCCTCCCGCCCGACGAGCCGGTTCAGCTGGGCCGGGGGCGCGACCCGCCGGACCTGGTGCCGGTCGGCGCGCAGGATCGCCAGGTGCAGGTCGGCCAGCTCGGGCGAGGGGTCGGTGCCGAGCTCGTCGGCGAGCAGGCGGCGCGTCTCGTCGAAGACCGCGAGCGCCTCGGACGGCCGCCCCGCCGCCTCCAGCGCGCGCATGAGCAGCCCGCGCGGCCGCTCGCGCAGCGGATGCGCGGCCACCAGGTCCTGGAGCGCGGCCACCGGGCTGCCCTCCGGCAGGCCCAGCTCGGCCTCCATCAGGTCCTCCACGGCGGACAGGCGGAGCTCCTCCAGGCGGAGCGCCTGCGGTCCCGCGAACGGCGCGTCGGCCACGTCCGCGAGGGCCGGTCCCCGCCACAGGTCGAGAGCCTCCCTGAGCGAGGAGGCGGCCCCCGGGAAACGGCCGGCCGCCAGCAGCCTGCGTCCCTCGCGGGACAGCCGCTCGAACCGGTGCGCGTCCACGTCGTCCGGCGCGACCGCCAGCCGGTACCCCGCCCCGTGGAACTCGATCAGACCGGCGGGCAGGCTCCGCCTGAGCCGGGAGATCTGCGCCTGGATGGCGTTGCCGGCCTCCGCGGGCGGCCGGTCGCCGTACTGGCCGTCGATGAGGCGCTCGACGCTCACCATCCGCCCGGCGTCGATCAGGAGCAACGCGAGCAGGGCACGCGGACGCGGGCCGCCGATGGTCAGAGGGTCGCCGTCGGGGGAGCGCACCAGGAGCGGGCCCAGGATGCCGAACTGCACGCCCCCGATTGTCCCCCAACTGACCTCTAAAAACGGAATTATCGGTATACCTACCGATGCATATACGTATTTCCCAGTCGGGAGTGACCGTTTAGCGTCGCGGCATCAAGGCGCAACAGTACTGCTAGCTTCCCACCCCCCAATCTCCCCGCAAGTCCCGCCGCCGAGGCGATCCCCGTGCGGCGCGCGGGCCGTCGTGCGCTCACGAAGCGTGCCGACCCCCGAGGGAGAACGTCGAAAGGAGCAGCACAGCGTGAAACGTAAAGCCTTACTCGCGGCGGTCGTCGGCGTGGCCACGGCCGCGGCACTGGCCTTACAGGCGCCACCTGCCAACGCCGCACCTCCCGGAGCAGCCCCGCAGAAGCAGACCACGCGAGCAGGCGACCCCGCGTCGCTCGCCGCGCAGGTCGCGGACAAGGCCGTCTCCAGCCAGCTCGACGAGCTCACCAGAGGGCCGGACGAGGCCTACAGCCGCGTGGCGGTCACCCCGGGCGCGGCCGACATGTACTACGTGTCGTACGAGCGCACGTACAAGGGCCTGCCGATGGTCGGCGGCGACGCCGTCGTGGTCACCGACGCGGCGGGCAACGTCAGGGACACGGTCTCGGCGCGGGGCCCGAGCCCGAGCGACGTGCCGACCAGGGCCACGATCAGCGCCGGACGGGCCACCGAGATCGCCAGGACCAGGCTCACCCGCGTGGACGACACCGCCGCGCCCCGCCTGGTCGTGCTGGCCTGGGGCGAGAAGCCGAGATTGACCTGGGACGCCATGGTCAGCGGCATCGCCGAGGGCAAGCCGAGCATCCAGCACGTGTTCGTGGACGCGCGTACCGGCGAGATCGCCGACTCGTACGACCTGGTGCGCGAGGGCAGCGGCAACGGTTACTACTACGGCCAGGTGACCATCGGGACGAGCGGATCCGGCAGCTCGTACTCGATGACCGACACCAGCAGGCCCGGCATCCAGTGCGGCGGCCAGAACGGCAGCGCCTACACCGGCACGGACGACGCCTGGGGCAACGGCTCGGGCACCAACCTGGAGACCGCCTGCGTGGACGCGCTCTACAGCGTGCAGCGCGAGTGGGACATGCTGCGTGACTGGCTGGGCCGCAACGGCATCAACGGCAGCGGCCGCGGCTTCCCGGCCCGGGTCGGGCTCGCCGACGTGAACGCCTACTGGAACGGCAGCTACACCAACTTCGGCCACAGCCAGGACAACGCCCGCCAGGCGACCAACATCGACGTCGTGGCGCACGAGTTCGGCCACGCGGTCTTCCAGACCACGCCGGGCGGCGCCGGATCGGGCAACGAGAACGGCGGGATCAACGAGGGCACCGGCGACATCTTCGGCGCCCTGACCGAGGCGTACGCCAACAACCCCAACGACCCGCCCGACTACCTGGTGGGCGAGGAGGTCAACCTGGTCGGCGACGGGCCGATCCGCAACATGTACAACCCGAGCGCGCTCGGCGACCCGAACTGCTACTCCTCCTCGATCCCGAGCACCGAGGTGCACGCCGCGGCAGGCCCGCTGAACCACTGGTTCTACCTGCTGGCCGAGGGCAACAACCCCGGCGGCGGCAAGCCGTCCAGCCCGATCTGCTCCGGCGGCCCCTCGTCGGTCACCGGCGTCGGCATCCAGAACGCCGGCAAGATCTACATGGGCGCGCTGGCCCGCAAGACCTCGTCCTGGCGGTACACGAACATCCGCGCCGCCTCGGTCGCGGCCGCGATCGAGCTGTTCGGTGCCAACAGCGCCCAGTGCAACACCACCAAGGCGGCGTGGAGCGCGGTCAGCGTGGCGGCGGCGTCGGGCGAGCCCGCGTGCGGCACGTCGACCAGCGACTTCTCGATCTCGCTCAGCCCGACGTCCGGCAGCGCGGCTCCCGGAGGCCAGGCGACGGCCACGGTCGGCACGCAGACCACCTCCGGCAGCGCCCAGACCGTGAGCCTGAGCGCGTCGGGTCTGCCCAGCGGCACCACGGCGAGCTTCAGCCCGTCGTCGGTGACATCGGGCAACTCCTCGACGCTGACGCTCTCGGTCGGTTCGTCGACGGCGGCGGGGACGTACAACATCACGGTCACCGGAACCGGCTCGACGACGCACACCGCGACGTACGCGCTCACCGTCAGCTCGAACCCGCCGACGCGTGACTTCTCGATCTCGGCGAACCCGACATCCGGCACCGTCCAGGCGGGCTCGGCGGCGACGACCACGATCGGCACGACCACCACGGCGGGCACGGCCCAGACAGTGAACCTGTCGGCCGGCGGCCTCCCGACGGGAGCCACGGCCGCGTTCAACCCGGCCTCGGTGACCTCGGGCGCGTCGTCAACGCTGACGATCTCGACCGCGCCCACCACACCGGCCGGCAACTACACCGTCACGGTGACCGGCACGGGCGTGACGGCGACGCACACGGCGACGTACGCGCTGACCGTCCAGAGCACCTCGGGCGGCAGGACGTTCACCAACGACACCAACTACACGATCGACGACTACGACACCATCGACAGCTCGATCACCTCCACCGCGACGGGCACCGCGACCTCCCCGGTCAAGCTGTCCATCACGATCAGCCACACGTGCGCGGAGGACCTCGACATCTGGCTGCGCGGTCCGAACGGCACGTGGTACGCCGTCGACAGGTACGGCGGCACCACCTGCACGCAGTACGGCACCAGGACGTTCTCCGTCCCGGTGAGCCAGCAGGCGGCGGGCACCTGGATCCTCGAGATCGAGGACGTCTACCTGGGTGACACCGGCTACCTGGACACCTGGAGCATCACCGTCTAGCTCTCCACGAGCCCCGGCCGGTCGTCCGGCCGGGGCTCCCGCACGTCCGCCCTCGTGCGCACGCCGAGCTTGCGCAGCACCTTGGCCACGTGCGTGTCCACCGTCCGGCGTGACAGGAACAGCACCTCGGCGATCTCCCTGTTGGTCCGCCCGAGCGCGACCAGCCTGGCCACCTCGCTCTCCCGCGGCGACAGCACCCCGCTCGCGCCTCTGCGGCCCTTGCGCCGCGCCGCGCTCGGGCCGATCTCGCGCAGAAGGTGGCGGCAGCGGGCCGCGTCGTGCGTGGCGCCGAGCGCCGCGTACCGCTCGCCCGCGTCGGCGAGCAGGTCGGCGGCCCGTTCCCGGTCGCCGAGCACGAGCCGGGCGGCCGACTCCGACTCCGCCGCCCTGGCCGCGCCGTACGGCCGCGGCATCGCCTCGTACGCGCCGCGAGCCCTGGCGTAACAGTGCGCGGCCTCGTCGGCGTCCTGGGCCAGCGCCCCTCTGGCGGCGTCGAGCCCGGCCTCCGCCGACGGCGCGTTCCTGCCCTCGATCCCGGCGGCGAACTCGGCCACCAGGCCCGCCGCCTCGTCCCGCTTCTCCGCCATGAGCAGCGCGCCCACGGCTGCGGGCACGAGCTGGTCGCCCCACACCCACACGCTCTTGCGCCGTAGTTTCTGCACCGCCAGGTCGGCCTCGTGCAGCGCGGACTCGAGCGAGCCGTGGGTCAGGTGCAGCTCGACGAGCCCGCTGGAGGCCGCCGCGGCGACGGGCAGGAAACCCGAGTCCAGGTCCCGTACGCCGGCCGCCTCCAGGTGCTCGCCCGCCTCGTCCCATTCGCCCCTGGCCAGCGCCAGCATGCCGAGCGTCAGCCGGGCGTCGACGGCCAGCAGCGGCGCCTCGAAGGTCATCTCGACGGCTGCGACGGCGCGCTCACGCAGGCCCTTCCAGCGGCCGGTCAGCAGGTCGAGCCTGATCGACGACATCTCCACCAGGAACTCGGGATAGAGCGCGCCGGTCTCCTCCGCGATGCGCCTGCTCTGCTCCGCGAACCGCTCGGCCGCCGCGTAGTGGCCCAGCGCCACCGCGGCGTCGTACAGGTTGGAGTAGCCGCGCGCGACCTGTCGCCGCACCGCCGGGGCCGGGTCGTCGACCGGCAGCGCCGCCACCAGCTCGAACGCGTCGGGCGCGCCGACCAGCATGGCGATGCTGACCTTGTTGGCCAGCACGGCGGCGGTCAGCTCGGGGTCCTGGTCCTCCTCGAGGAGCTTCTCGGCCTCGTCCATCCACTCCTGGTGCACGGAGAGCGGATCGCCGCCCCAGGCGGGCATCGCCAGCAGGGCGAGGCCGCGGGCGGCGAGGCTCGGGCTGTCGTGCAGGTCGGGGAGCGCGGCCAGGATCTCCTGGCGTCCCGCGGCCACCGCGCCCGCCTGGTTGGACAGGAGGATGCCCAGGTTGAGCCGGGCCTGGCCGCGTACCTGCGGGGACAGGAAGTCGTCCTTGAGCAGGTGGCGCAGGATGCGCACGACCCGCCGGTGGGACAGGCCGATGGCGGCGAGCCTGCTGAGCCTGAGCGCCAGCGGGCCGCGGGCGTCACGGGGCAGCTTGGGGTCGGCGAGCAGCCCTTCGAGCACCTCGACGGCGAGCGGGATGTCGCCGAGCGCGGCGGCCCGGTCGGCGGCGGCGCTGCCGTGGCGCTGCCATGCCGCGAAGTCGCCGGCGCGGCGGGCATGGTGGGCGAGCTGGACGAGGGGCGGCGGGTCGAGCGTGGACAGCGCGGCCATGGCCCGCTGGTGGATCAGCCGCCGCTCGGGGCCGGGGATCGTGTCGTAGACGGCCTGCCGGGCGAGGGTGTGCCGGAAGCCGTACTGGCCGTCGGGGTGCTCGAGCAGCACGCCCGCCTCCAGTGCCTGGCCCAGCCCGGTGTCGGACGCGGCGGTGTCGGACGCGGCGGGGACGGAGACGGCGGCGATCAGGGGCTCGTCGGCGGGCAGCCCCAGGACGGCGGCGGCGCGCACGGTGCTCAGCGCGGCCGGCGACAGCCCGGCGAGCCGCTCGGCCATGGCCTCGCGGAGCAGCAGCGGCACGGCCATGCGATCGAGCGCCTCCGGCTCGGGTAACCGGCCCTCGTCGTCGAGCAACGAGCGCACCACCTCCTCGATCACGAACGGCACCCCCGCGGTGCGTTCGTGCAGCTTGGCGGCGAACTCCGGGGTCGGCGCCGAGCGGCCGAGCAGCGCGCCTGCCAGGCTGCGCACCCCCTCGACGTCGAGCGGCGTCAGCGAGATCACCTCGCCGCGCACCCCGGGAGCCCGCCGGTACGCGTGCCCGAACGGGAGCCCAGGCACCGGCAGCTCCTCCCTCCGGAACGTCACCACCAGCGCCAGCCCGTCCGGCGGCTGGTCGGTCAGGAAGCGCAGCAGGTCACGCGTGCCGTCGTCGGCCCAGTGCAGGTCCTCGACCACCAGCACGACGGGACCCGCGGCGGCCAGCAGCGCGTGGACCGCGCGGAACAGCCGATGCCGCTCCGCCCGCGGATCGTCGAGCGGCCCCGGCGACGGTGCGGGCGGGAGGCGGTCCGCCAGCTCGGGGAGGTAGCCGCGCAGGGCCCCGGTGAGCGGGCCGAGCCGGTCCTGGGGCGGCAGCGCCGCGGCGACGTGCCGCAGCGCGTCGAACACCGGCCCGTACGGGAGCGGCTCGCGGATCTGGTGGCAGTGGCCGAGCAGCACCGTGCGCTTGCCGCCGCGTTCGCGCAGGGGGTCGATGGCCGCCCTGACCAGCCTGGTCTTGCCTATGCCCGCCTCGCCCTGCACCTGGATGACGGAGGGCGGCTCGGTGATGGCGCCGTTGAGCAGCCGCAGCTGGGCGTCGCGCCCGATCAGTGCGGGAGAAGCCGCGCTTGCCATCGGGGTCTCCGTAACAGTGCAGGTTTACTCCCTTTGTCGGAATACCGTTATCCATCAGGTGTGAGCCGGGGTCAACCGTTCCCGAGGACCGAACATGAGCTCATGCACCGGATCTCGATAGTCTGCGTAGTTTTAGGGACGACCGAATCCTGTGACAGAAGGGACCAGGCACGTGCTCGAAGATGCCGGCCTCCAGGCGCTCCGCGAGGCGGCACGCCTGTCTCCGGACAACCTCCCTCTCCGGCGGCATCTCGCCGAGCAGCTCCTGGCCAAGGGCTATCTGGCCGACGCGGAGGCTGAGTTCCGCGCCGCTCTCGTGCTCGCGCCCAAGGACCCGGACATCACGGCGGGGCTGGCCGAGGCGTTCGTCCGGCAGAGCGCCCATGGCGCCGCGCTGTCGGTGCTGGAGCCGTTCCTGGCCACGCCCGGATATCCGCCGCGCATGGGCGTGCTCGCGGCCAGGGCGCTGCTCGGCGAGGGGGATATGGGCAGGGCGGGTCACCGCTACCACGAGGCGGTCTCCCGTGACCCGTCCGTCGCCGATCCCGAACTGGCCGCCCGCCTGACCGTCCCGCCCGCGCCCGCCTACGCGCCCCCGGCGGGCCCCGCGGCCCCTGCGTATGCGACGCCGGCCGACGCGCCCTCGGGGGCCGAGGTGGAGAAGGCGAAGCAGACCTTCGCCGACGTGGCCGGGATGGAGGCGGTCAAGGAGTCGCTGCGGGTGAAGCTGCTGCTGCCGATCCAGCAGCCCGAGCTGTTCGCCGCGTACGGCAAGCGCGCCGGCGGCGGCGTCCTGCTGTATGGGCCGCCGGGAGCGGGCAAGACCCACCTGGCCAGGGCCGCGGCCGGCGAGCTCGGCGCGGCGTTCGTCAACGTCGGCCTGGCCGACATCCTCGACATGTACGTCGGCTCCAGCGAACGCAACCTGCGCGCGACCTTCGACCTGGCCCGCCGCAACCGCCCGTGCGTGCTCTTCTTCGACGAGGTGGACGCGCTGGCCGCGCGCCGCTCCGACATGCGCCAGGCGCACACCCGGCAACTGGTCAACCAGTTCCTGGCCGAGCTCGACGGCGTGGACCAGAACGCCAACGAGGGCGTGCTCGTGCTGGCCGCCACGAACGCCCCCTGGTACATCGACGTGGCCTTCCGCCGACCGGGGCGGTTCGACCAGCTCGTGTTCGTGCCGCCGCCGGACGCCTCGGCGCGCGCGGCCATCCTGCGCATCCTCTGCCGCGACAAGCCGCTGGCCGAGATGGACTTCGACGCGGTGGCGCGGGTCACCGACCACTACGTCGGCGCGGACCTCAAGGGCCTGGTGGACCGCGCGGTGGAGGTCAAGCTCCAGCAGTCGATCAGCGCGGGCCGCCCCATCCCGATGACCACCGGAGATCTGCTGGCCGCCGCCCAGGGCACCAGGCCCACGGCGGTACGCGAGTGGCTGGCCACCGCGCGCAACTACGTGCTGCACGCCAACGAGTCCGGCGCGTGGGACGAGCTGATGCCCTGGATCAAGGGCAAATGGTGAACCCGCGCGAGTCGATCATGCGGGCCGGCACCCTGCTGGAGATGCGCCGCCCGGCCGACGCGGAGCGGGAGCTGCGCGGCGTGCTCGCCGAACTGCCCGACCACTTCACCGCGCACTCCCTGCTCGGCCTGGCGCTGGTCCAGCAGGGCAGGACCGCGGAGGCGGTGTCGGAGGCCCAGGAGGCGGTACGGCTGGCGCCCGACCAGTCGTACCCGCACTACATCGCCGGGAAGGTCTACCTCGACATCCGCCGGCCGGACCTGACCATCACCGCCGTGCGGACGTCGCTGGCGCACAATCCCGAGCAGGCGGCGGCCTGGGAGCTGCTGGCCCGCGCGTACGTGATGATGGGGCAGTACCGCGAGGCGATCGACGCGGCCCGGCGCGGGCTGGCCATCGATCCGCAGGTCTCCGATCTGGTGAGCCTGCTTGCGGTGGCCCACGAGAAGCTCGGGGAGACGGAGCAGGCCAGGGCCGCCGCCGCGAACGCCGTACAGCTGGATCCGGAGAGCGCCACCGCGCACCTGGCGTACGGCCGCGCGGCGCTGGCCGCCGGCGATCCCAGGACGGCCGCCGAGGCGTTCCGCGAGGTGCTCAGGCTCGAGCCGGGCTTCGACCCGGCCAGGGACCTCCTCGTGACGGCGCTGAAGCAGCGCAACCCCCTCTACCGGATGCTGGCGGGGCTGCGCAGGTTCAGGGGCGGCGGGCGGATGGTGTTCCTGCTGCCCGCGATCCCGCCGCTCATCGTCGTGTTCGTGCTCATCGCGGTGCTGCACTGGGCGGCGTGGGTGGCCGAGGCGGTGACCGTGCTGCGGCTGGCCCGCGCGCGGGCGACCCGCCTGCTCTTCGAGGGCGTCGAGGCCCGCGCGGCCATGGCGAGCTGCGCCCTCGTCGTGGCCGGGGCGGCGGTGCTCGCGTCGGGCATCGCGCTCGGCCAGGAGGCGCTCGGCATGGCAGGGGCGGCGGTCATGGCGCTGGTCACCCCGGTGCAGGAGGCCACGCACACGAGCTCGGCCCGGGGGCGCGGGGTCCTGTACGGGTGGGCGGGCCTGCTGGGGGTGGCGATCGTCACGTCCGCGATCGTCGGCTCGCCGACCCTGGCACTGCTCGCCGTGTACGCCGGGCTGGGCACGATCTGGCTGGCCGCAGGGGTACGCCGGCTGCTCTGAATGTATCTCTGACGTACCTGCTTGGTATGTGAATTGTCAGGACCGTTTCTAACGTCGTGGGTGATCCAAAAACGCCCGACGAGAGGCGGTTCTTATGAAAATCGGAAAGCTGACCGACTGGCTGCTGGCCAAGGTCGTCCCCGAGCACTCGGCGCAGGCCGCGTGTCCGTGCTGGTGGGAGGGCACCACGTGCCTGATCCGCAAGTGCTGCACCTGGGGCGCCTCCTGCGGCACCGGCGAGTCGTGCGGCCCCTGGCAGTACAACTGCTGACGGCCGCATAGATGACCACGTTCGCGTGGACGGCCGGTCTCCTCGCCGTCGCCGGGCTGCTGCCGGCCCTCCTGGTCCTGCGACGCCGGCTCGCCGTCGTCGTGGTGTCCGGCCTCAGCATGGAGCCGACCTTCCACGCGGGCGACCGGCTCCTCGTCAGGCGGGCCCGCCTGACCGGCATCTCGGCCGGAGACGTCGTCGTGTTCGAGACGCCCGACTGGCTGGAGACCGGCGAGCCCCTGCCGCCTGAACGGCGCTGGATGGTCAAGCGCGCGGTGGCGCTTCCCGGCGATCCCGTCCCCGACTCGGTCCGGCCGGTGGTGCCGGATCGCCGGGTGGCGCCGGGCCGGCTGGTGGTGCTGGGCGACAACCCCTCGGCCAGCTTCGACTCCCGCCAGTGCGGCCTCATCGACGGGGGCACCCTGCTGGGAGTCGTGCTCCGCCGCCTGTCCTGAGCTCTGGCCGTCGAACCCCGCGGCCGTCGCCCTGATCCTCGCGGTCTGGCGGCGACGGCCTGATCGACCTGTTCAGCCCCCCTTCCTGACCTGGAGGCCAGCCATGCCCTACCTCGTCACCCTTGTCACTCTGCTGAGCGTTCTGTGCGTGCTGAACCTGATGCTGACCGTCGGTGTGATCCGGCGGCTGCGCAAGCACTCCGACGCTCTCGCCTCCCGATCAGCGGACGGGCGGCAGGCGGTGATCACCGAGGGCTCGGTCGCGCCGCCGTACGCCACCGTGGCCACCGACGGCTCCGCCGTCTCCCGGGACCTGATCACCGAGCCGGTCCTCGTAGGCTTCTTCTCGCCCGGCTGCGACGCCTGCCATGAGGCGATGCCCGACTTCATCGCCCAGGCCGCGCGCTTCCCCCGCGACCAGGTGCTCGCCGTGATCGTCGACCAGCAGGGCGGCCTGGCGGGACCGCAGCGGGAGCAGCTGGAGCCGGTGGCCCACGTGGTGGTCGAGGACATGGACGGGCCGATCACCTCGGCGCTGCGGGTGCAGGCGTTCCCGGTGTTCGCGCTGGTGGGCCGCGGCGGCCGGATCCTGGCGAGCGGACTGCGGCTCAGCCAGGTCGTCACCCTGGCCCGCGCCTAGCGACCATGAACCCCACCTCCCTGGCAACCCTCCGGAGACCGCCCCGATGAATCCCACCCCATCGGCCGACACCGCCTCGGCCGAGACCGCACCGACCGGCAACGCATCGCCGGACACCAGCCCGGCCGAGCCCACCTCGGCAGGCGGCACGCCCGCCGGCGCCGGTCCCACGTGCGACGCGACAGCGGACGTCACCACGACCGGTGGCGCGTCGGCGGTGGCGGCGGAGGTGCGGATGAAAGCCAGTCCCGCCGCCCTGGCGCGGGCGCTCGGTCTGGCCTGGCAGGCGGGCAGGTGGCACATCGTCGCGTACGCCGTCCTGGCCCTGCTGGAGGCGGCCGTGCCCGTGACCGCCGCCTGGCTGACCAAGTCGGCGCTGGACGTGATCGCCCACCCGGCGAGCGGCGCGTCCGCGCTGGTGGCGGTGGGCGGGGCGCTGGCGGTGGCCGGGGTGGCGGCGATCGCGCTCCCGCACGTCTCCCGCTACGTACGTCAGGAGCTCGAGCGCCGCACCGGCCGCCTGGCCCAGGACCGGCTCTTCGCCGGGGTCGAGCGCTTCACCGGCCTGGCGAGGTTCGAGGACCCGGCGTTCCTGGACCGGATGAGCCTCGCCCACACCTCGGGCGGCGCCACCCCGAGCGCGGTGGTCGCCGGGACGCTGGCCATCGGCCGGGCGCTCGTCACGGTGCTGGGCTTCCTCGGGGCGCTCCTGGTCGTCAACCCGCTGCTGGCGGGCGCGGTCCTGGTGGCGGCCCTGCCCGCGCTGGCCGCCGAGCTGCGCCTGTCGCGCCAGCGGGCGTCCATGATGTGGCGGATCGGCCCGATGGAACGGCGCCAGCTGTTCTACCGGCAGCTCCTCACCAGCGTCCGCGCCGCGAAGGAGCTGCGCCTGTTCGGGGCGGGCCGATACTTCCGGTTCAGGATGAACGCCGAGCGCGCCGCGGCCGACTCGGAACGGCGCCACCTCGACCGCCGCGAGCTGGGCGTCGAGGGCGGGCTCGGCCTGCTGTCCGGCGTGATCGCCGGGGCGGGGCTGATCTGGGCGCTGCTCGCCGCCCGGGACGGCCGGCTCACCGCGGGCGACATCGCGCTGCTCGCCACCTCCATCGTGGGCGTGCAGTCGGCGCTCGCCGCGCTGGTCAACGAGGTGACGATGGCCCACCAGCAACTCCTGAACTTCGACCACTACCTGACCGTGACGAGCGCCGAGCCCGATCTGCGGCGGCCGGCACGACCGGTGGCGCCGCCGGCGCTGCGGCGCGGCATCGAGTTCCGCGACGTGTGGTTCCGCTATTCCCCCGGACACCCCTGGTCGCTGCGCGGCGTCAGCTTCACCATCCCGTACGGCTCCGCGGTCGCGCTCGTCGGCAGGAACGGCGCGGGCAAGAGCACGATCGTCAAGCTGCTGTGCCGCTTCTACGACCCGGACCGGGGCACCATCCTGTGGGACGGCGTCGATCTGCGCGATCTCGACCCTGGGGAGCTGCGCGCCAGGATCGGAGCGGTGTTCCAGGACTACATGGAGTACGACCTGACCGCCGCCGAGAACATCGCGATCGGCGACGTGGCGGGCCGCGACAGGCTGACCGCCTCCGCCGCCCGGATCGAGGCCGCGGCCAGGAAGGCCGGCGTGCACGACGCGGTCAGCGCTCTGCCGCGCGGTTACGACACGCTGCTGAGCAGGATGTTCTTCGGGCCTGACCCTGAGGCGGGGGTCGTGCTGTCGGGCGGGCAGTGGCAGCGGCTCGCGCTGGCCAGGGCGGTGCTGGGCGACGGACGCGATCTGCTGATCCTGGACGAGCCGAGCTCGGGGCTCGACGCGGAGGCCGAGGCCGAGATCCACAACCGGCTGCGCGAGCACCGGGCGGGGCGTACGAGCCTGCTGATCTCGCATCGGCTGGGGGCGGTCCGGGAGGCGGACGTGCTCGTGGTGCTCGACGGCGGGCAGGTGGCCGAGCGGGGCTCGCACGAAGAGCTGATGAGGCTCGACGGGCTCTACCGGCGGCTCTTCACCCTCCAGGCCCAGGGCTACCAGAGCCGTTGATCAGTGGTCAGGCGCGGCCCGGGACAGGGCGACGGTGGCAGCGCAGGCGGCGGCGGTGCCAGCCCAGCGCGGGGCCGCTCAGGCGCGGATCCCGGTTCAGCATGAGGTGATGCAGTTCGGCCAGCTCCGGCCCCGGCTCGATGCCGAGCTCGAGGTCGAGCGTCTGCCTGGCCTGGGCGTACACCCGCAGGGCGCCCGCCACGTCGCCGGTGCGGTACAACGCCACCATGAGGTAGCCCCACAGTCGCTCCCTGGTGGGCCGCAGGGCCAGCGTCTCCCGGAGGCCGCCGATGATCTCGCTGTGCCTGCCGAGCGCCAGCCGGGCCCGCGCGCACTCCTCGATCACCATGTAACGCTGCTCCTCCAGCGCGTCGAGCTGGGCGGCCACGCCGACCGTCCTGGGCAGGTCCTCGGCGGCGGCTCCGCGCCACAGTTCGAGCGCCGCGGTCAGAAGGCTCAGGGCCTCCTCGTAACGGTCGCCGGCCATCGCTTCGCGTCCTTGCCGTACGCGCTCGTTGAACTCGGTGACGTCCAGCTCGCCGGCCTCGACGGTGAGCAGGTAGCCGGGCGGGTTCGCCCGCAGGCGGCCGTCGAGGTCCTTGCGCAGCAGGTTCGCGTAGCTGCGCACGTTGGCCAGGGCCGACTTGGGCGGGCTGTCCTCCCACAGAGCGCTGAACAGGCGGTCGTGGGAGACCGCGCGGTTCGGCTCCAGCAGGAGGCGGGTGAGGAGGAGCCGCTGTTTCGTCGTGCCCAGCGGCGCCAGCGCGCCGTCTCGCCAAATCCGTACCGGTCCGAGAATGCCGAACCGAAGCTGCATCATTTCCCTCCCGCTCGCTTTCTGGGAGCGCTCCCACGAGACGGTACGTATGTCACGATCATGTGTCAATGGCGTCCTGCCCGCTCTCCCTGGAAGCGCCGGAACGCGCGGCCTCCCGTGAAACTTTCACGCGTTCGCGCAGGTCAGAGCGGATTGCCGGGCGACGCGTTGACGCGCCAGAAGCGGGGTGGTGAGCATGACGCCGCGTTCTCCCTCTCCGAAAGGGCACCCCATGCACTTGTCAAAGGCGATGACGGCCGCCCTCGCCACGCTGGTGGCCGGGGCGTCGGTCGCGGTCGCCGTGGCCACCGCCGCCCCGGCAGGGGCGCTCGCCGGCACGGGCACCGGTTACCTGCACACCAGCGGGAACAAGATCGTCGACAGCACCGGCGCGACCGTACGCCTGACCGGCATCAACTGGTTCGGCATGGAGACCGACAACAGGACCTTCCACGGCCTGTGGTCGAGCACCCCCTGGAAGGGCCACATCGACAAGATGGCCTCTCTGGGCTACAACACGATCCGGGTGCCGTACTCCAACGACGCGCTCAAGCCCGGCGCCACGGCCACCGGCATCAACGACTACGTCAACCCCGACCTGGTCGGCCTGTCACCGATGCAGATCCTGGACAAGATCATCGCGTACGCGGGCGGCAAGGGCATGCGGATCATCCTCGACCGCCACCGCCCGACGGCCGCGGGCCAGTCGCCGCTCTGGTACGTCTCCGCCACGCCGGAGAGCACCTGGATCAACGACTGGAAGACGCTGGCCCAGCACTACGCGAACAACCCCACCGTCATCGGCGCCGACCTGCACAACGAGCCGCACGCCGAGGGCACCAACCCCAACGCGACCGGCGCCTGCTGGGGCTGCGGCGACCAGGCGCGCGACTGGCGGCTGGCCGCCGAGCGGGCCGGCAACGCGGTCCTGTCGGTCAACCCGAACTGGCTGATCTTCGTGGAGGGCGTGAGCTGCCCGAGCGGCGGCCTGTCCAACATCTGGGACGGCGATCCCAGCAACGACGAGGACTGCGGCTGGTGGGGCGGCAACCTGTCGAAGGCCGGGCAGTATCCGGTACGGCTCAACGTGGCGAACCGCCTGGTCTACTCGCCCCACGAGTACGCGACCTCGGTCTACCACCAGACCTGGTTCGACGCCCCCGACTACCCCGCCAACCTGCCGGCGATCTGGGACAAGTACTGGGGCTACCTGTACAAGCAGAACATCGCGCCGATCATGATCGGCGAGTTCGGCACCACGCTGGCCGCGAACGTGGACAAGATCTGGCTGCAGGAGCTGCTGAAGTACACGGGAACCGGGGTGAACGGGATGTCGTTCACGTACTGGTCGTGGAACCCGAACTCCGGTGACACCGGCGGCATCCTCAACGACGACTGGACCACGGTCAACCAGGCCAAGCAGGCCATTCTCCAGCCGTACCTGATCCCGCCGACGGGCGGCACCGGCGGGCCCTCCGACACTCCCACGCCCAACCCGCCGGGGCAGTGCGCGGTGACGTACAAGCAGACGAACTCCTGGCAGGGCGGCTTCCAGGGCGAGCTGACGGTGAAGAACACCGGGACCGGCACGATCAGCGACTGGAGCGCCACGTGGACGTTCCCGTCAGGGGTGACGCTGGTCAACGGCTGGAACGCGGTCGTGACCCAGTCGGGCACCACGTGGACCGCCAAGGGCCCTGACCACGCCAAGAACCTCGCGCCCGGCGCGTCGGTGGCGATCGGCTTCACCGCCAACGGCCCCGCGAGCCAGCCGGCCAACGCCGCCTGCTCCTGACCAGGCGTCGCGGGCGGACGCGCTCCCGCCCGCGGCTCCCTCAACGAGCGCCCGCCCCGCGCTTCCCGACCGAGCACAGCGGGGCGGGCGCTCGCCCCGTCCTGACCCACGCCACAGCTGGACGACTCCGCTCGTCTCCCCCCTGTCCGCCGAAGGACAGGTACCCCTACGGCGGGAGAAGGGTAGTGCTGGGTCTACCTCGGGTCTCGCGGCAGCGCCCGTGTGCGCCCACGCCCGCGCCGCTTGGATCGAGGGCATGACGATCACGCACACGCTTCCCGGGCGCTGGGTCGAGGGCGCCGGGCTGGTGCTCGGCCCGTCGCTGCTCCTCGCCGGAGTGCTCATCCGGTCGGGCGAGAACGACTTCTTCCCGGACCAGCTCGCCGCCTACGCCGCCCGGCCGGACGAGATGGTCCTGTCCTACAGCCTGTTCGCGGCCGGGGTCGTGCTGCTGTGGCCCGCGGTGACCGCGCTCGCCCGCCGGATCGGCGCCGAGCACCCGGGCTGGGCGCGATGGGGAGCCACGCTGGTGATCCTCGGGCTGTTCGGGCGGGTGTTCCACGCCGGCGTGAGCCACCTGGCCTTCCACCTGGTGGACACCCTCGGGCTGGAGGCGGCGCAGCGGGCGGTCGCGGCCACCTACGGCGCTTTCCACGTGTTCAAGGCGGTCAACATCTGCATCATGGGCGGCTGGATCGTGCTCGCCGTCGGCGCCTACCGGGCCAGGGCGCTGGGCGTGATCAGGTGCGTCTGCCTGGCCCTGGCGGCCGGGCTGCCGCTGGGCGTGCTCAAGGGCAGCAGCGATCCGATCTCGCTGGTCGCCCTGGCCGGGCTGGCGGTCGCGTTCGTGCCGCTGGGCGTCGCCGTGCTGCGCGACGGGCCGGCTCCCCGCTGGTGGGCCGTCGCCCTCACCATCGGCCTGATCCCGGCCGCCTTCTTCTTCGGCATGTCGGGCTGAGGCTAGGCGGCCAGGAGTTTGACGATCGCCACGACGCCGATGCAGACGATCACGCCGCGCAGGATCGGGGCCGGCAGCCTGCGGCCCACGCGGGCGCCGAGGAAGCCGCCGATCATGGAGCCCAGCGCCACCAGCAGCACGGCGAGCCAGTCCACGTCGGCGACCAGCGCGTACAGGATGGCGGCGGTGAAGTTCACCAGCAGGACGAGGACGTTCTTGGCCGCGTTGAGCCGCTGCAGCTCCTCGTTCAGGAGGATGCCCATGAGGCCGAGGAGCAGGATGCCCTGCCCGGCGCCGAAGTAGCCGCCGTACGCGCCGGCCGCCAGCGCGCCCAGCCACAGCCACGGGCCGCCGTGCGCGTGCCCCGGGCGGGCGGCCAGCATGCGGCCGAGCCTGGGCTGGATCACGACCAGCACGCAGGACAGCGCGATCAGCACGCTGACGATCACGTTGAAGCTGCTCTCGGGCAGGTTGAGCAGCAGCAGGCCGCCGGCCAGCGCGCCGATGACGGAGGCGGGGGCCAGCCTGAGCAGCCGCTCGCGCTGGCCCTTCAGCTCGGGCCGGTAACCCATGACCCCGGTGAGGCCGCCGGGGACCAGGCCGATGTTGTTGGAGACGTTCGCCGTGATCGGCGGCAGGCCGACGGCCAGCAGCGTGGGGAACGTGATCAGCGATCCGGAGCCGACGACGGTGTTGATGCCCCCGCCCAAGACGCCGGCCGCCAGGACCGCGGCCATCTCCCAAGGTGTCATGCCATGAGACTTTAGGGCATGTCTTATTTCCTAAGACGATCGGTCCCAAAATATGAGACCTGAGGTGTGGAAAACCGCAGGTGGATCCGGGCGCGTGCATCATTCCGGCACCCAGGCCAGCGTACCTACCGTTCCTGGTCATGATGGCAAAGTTGTTCGACGTCCCCCGGCGGGCACTCGCGGGGGCGTGCGCCCTGGCCGTGCTCGCCGGAGTGATCATGCTGACCGCGATGGCGAACAGCACGATGCAGCCGCTGCCCGCCTCCGCGCCGGCCGGGGAGTTCAGCGCCGAGCGGGCCCTGCGCCACCTCGAGAGGTTCGCCACCGAGCCACGCCCGATCGGCAGCCAGGCCGGCGACCGGGCCAGGGACTACCTCGCCGGGCAGCTCCGCGAGGCCGGGCTCGACGTGCGGGTCCAGCGGGCGATCGGGGCGAACTCCTCGACGGGGCTGGCGTCGTTCGGGCAGGTGGAGAACATCGTGGCCACGGCGAAGGGCGCCGATCCGACCGGGACGGTGGTGATCGCCGCGCACTACGACTCCGCCGCGATGGGGCCGGGCGCCTCCGACGACGCCGCCGCGGTGGCGGCGATGGTGGAGACGGTACGGGCGCTCAAGGGCGGCGCGCTCCGCAACGACCTGGTGCTGCTGATGACGGACGGCGAGGAGGACGGGACGCTGGGCGCCCAGGCGTTCGTCAGGGACGATCCGCTGGGCCGCAAGAGCGGAGTGCTGCTCAACTGGGAGGCCCGGGGCGTGAGCGGCCCGTCGCTGATGTTCGAGACATCCAGGGACAACGCGGGGCTGGTCGAGACGTTCGCGAGCGCCGTGCCGCACCCGCGCGGCGACTCCACGATGGTGGAGATGTACCGGCTGCTCCCCAACAACACGGACTTCACCCCGATGTCCAAGAGCGGCTTCACGGGCATGAATTTCGCCTACATCGAGGGCTCGTCGCGCTATCACACCGCCGACGACTCGCTCGCCCACCTCGACCGGGGCAGCCTGCAGCACCACGGCTCCAACATGCTGGCACTGGCCCGCGCCCTCGGGAACGCCGACCTCCCGGCCCTGGCCGCCGACCACGACGTCACCTATTTCCGCGTCTTCGGGACCATGGTCACGTACTCGAACGCGCTGGTCCTGCCGCTGGCCGGGCTCGCGGCAGCGGCGGTGGCCGGGCTGGCGCTGTTCGCGCGCCGGCGGCGGCTGATCAGCCTGCCCCGGCTCGCCGTCGGCGCGGTGTCCGGCGTCGTGCCGCCGGTGCTCGCCGCGGTCCTGGCGCAGGGGCTGTGGGAGGTGCTGGTGGCCGCGCGGCCCGCGTACGACGGGATGGGCGGGCTGCTGCACCACCCGCGGACGTTCCAGGCGGCCGTCGCGGTGCTGTCGGTGCTGGCACTGCTCTGCTGGTACCTGCCGCTGCGCCGCCGGCTCGGGCCCGCGGCACTGGCCATCGGCGCGCTGGCCTGGCCCGCCGGGCTGGGACTGCTGTGTGCCCAGGTCGCGCCGGGCGCGTCGTTCGTGTTCACGCTGCCCGCGCTGTTCTGCGCGCTCGGCGGGACGGCCGCGATCCTGCTGCGTGGCACGCTCTGGCGGATAGCGGCGGCGACGCTGGGCGCGGTCATGGCGGCGGCGCTGCTGCCCGGCCTGGCCGGGAACGCGTTCGACGGGATGGGCCTCGCGCTCGGCGGGGTGCCGGCGCTGGTGCTGGCGCTGTTCGGGCTGACGGTGCTGCCGATCGTGGAGCTGTGCCTGCCGGAGCGCGTGCCGGGCCTGGTCCCGCTCGCCGCCGCCGGGCTCGCCGTGGTGCTGGTCGGCGGCGGCCTGGCCACTGACGGCTTCGACGCGGACGACCCGCAGCGCACGCACCTCGCGTACGTGCTGGACGCCGACGCCAGGACCGCGAGCTGGGTCAGCGCCGATCCGGAGCCGCCCGCCTGGACCAGGACGTACGTGTCGAGCCATGACGTCGCGAAGCTGCCTCCCGGCTACGCCCGCGGCACCTCGCTCTGGACGGGACCCGCGCCCGCGATCAGGGCCGCCGAGCCCCGCGTCACCGTGCTCTCACGCGACGGCGACAGGGTCAGGCTCCGCGTGACCGCCGGCAGGGCGGCCCGATCGATCACGCTGAGGGTCGAGCGGCCCATCACCGGCGCGACCGCCGCCGCCGCGGGCATGAGCCCCGTGAGCGTCGACGTCACCGGCACGCGGGCCAACACCTGGCCCGGCGAGATCCGCTTCCGCGGCCTGCCCGACACCGGCGCGGAGATCACCATGCGGGTGCCGCAGGGTGGCCGGTTCAGGGTGACGGCCATCGCCGAGAGCGACGGTTTCCGGCAGGTGCCCGGGTTCGTCCCGAGGCCGGCGGGTGTGGTCGCGGCGACCCGCGAGGACGGCGATCTCGTGGCGGTCACCCGTACGTACACGGTCAGCGAGAGCTGAGCACCCTGTCAGGGGGTGATGGTGCCCGCCCTGACCAGCCAGTCGACCGCCTCGGAGATGGCCTCGAGCGGCGCGTAGCGGGGCCGGTGCCCCAGCAGCCGCTCGGCCTTCTCCATGCTGCAGTGGGGGCTGTAGGCGATGTGGTCGTACGTGATGGTCGCGTCCTCCTCCGAGACCGTCTCCCGCCACCGCTCGAACGGCAGGAAGGTCAGCCGCGCCTCCCTCCCGAACCAGCCCGCCACCGCCTCGGCGTAACCACGCAGCGTCAGGGCGGTGGTGGCGACGGAGTGGAAGCTCTCGCCCACGGCGACGGACGGGTTGACCATGGCGTCCACGAACAGCCGCGCCACGTCGTCGGCGTGGACGTGCTGGACCGTCTCCATGCCGAAGTTCGGCAGCGCCAGCTCGGCGCCGTCGGCCAGCGTCTGGAACACGGCGGGATTGACGTTGCCCGCAGGGTTGACCGGCACCCAGCCCGGTCCGGTGATGTGGCCCGGATGGATGATCGTGGCGGGGAAGCCGTCGCGGTGCGCGCGTTCGAGGAGGTGGGCCTCGATGGCGGCCTTCTGCTTGCCGTACTCGCCGATCGGGTGCTTGGGCCGGTCCTCGGTCGTCGGCACCCGGGCACTCGGCCCGTGCGTCCAGATCGTCCCGCAGTGCAGGAAGTGCCGGACCCGCCCGGTGAGCGCCGCCGCCAGGTCGCGGGCGCTGGTCTCCGTGAAGCAGATGAGGTCGATGACGACGTCCGCGTCCAGGTCCGCGATCCGCCGCCCGAACGTCCCGTCGGCGTCCTCCGCGTCGCGGTCGGCGGTGACGTGGGTGACCTGCTGCCAGGCTCCGTGCGGGCGGTAGGGGTCCCGCTTGCCCCGGCTCACGGCGATCACGTCGTGTCCGGCGTCGACCAGCCGGGGGATGAGGTACGTGCCGATATGACCGCTGGCGCCAATCACCGCTACTCGCATGTGAGCCAGCGTAGACCCGCCGCTTCGCGGGTCAACCATCCCGATACGCTGCTGAACGTCCCATTTCGGAGGTTGGTCAGTGTCGGGGGTTGTCGCGGCGTTCGCCGCCCTGGTGTCCGTTGCCGTGCTCGGCTACCTGATCGGGATGGGAGGCCTGCTGCGGGCCAGCGACGAGTTGGTGCTGTCGCGGCTGGCGTTCTTCGTGGCGACCCCGGCGCTGATGTTCGCCACCGTGTCCCGGGCGGACCTCCACATCCTCTTCTCGCCGGTGCTGCTGACCGAGGTGGTGGCGGTGGCGTGCGTCCAGCTCGTCTACGTGCTGGTGGCCCGGCTGGCCTGGGGCCGCGACCGCCGCGAGGCGACCATCGGCGCGCTGGCCTCTTCGTACGTCAACGCCGGCAACCTCGGCGTGCCCATCTCCATCTACGTGCTGGGCGACGGCGCGCTGGTCGCCCCGATCCTGCTCTTCCAGCTGCTCGTCCTCACGCCGGTCTCGTTCCTGATCCTCGACAAGGGGGCCCGGTCGGCGCGCGCGGCCCTGCTCCTCCCGTTCCGCAACCCGCTCACGGTCGCCTCGCTCCTCGGGCTCGCGTTCGCGATCAGCGGGATCTCCCTGCCCGCCCCGGTCATGCGCCCGGTCGAGCTGCTCGGCGGCGCGGCCGTGCCCGTGGCGCTGCTGGCGTACGGCCTCAGCCTGTACGGCTCCCAGCGCGCCCCCACGACCCCCGAGGCGAACGGCGTCGGCAAGGACATCTTCCTCGCGGTCGCGTTGAAGGCCTTCGTCCAGCCGGCCATCGCCTACCTGACCGCCCGCCTCGCCCTCGGCCTCGAGGGCAGCGCCCTCCTGGCGGCCACCCTCTTCGCCGCCCTTCCGACGGCGCAGAACATCTACGTGTACGCGGTGAACTACGACACGGCCCGGCGCCTGGCCCGCAGCGCGGTGCTGCTGACCACGGGCCTGTCCATCCCGATCATGACCGCGATCGGCGCGGCACTTGGGTGATTACCATGGGAGCGTGCTGTTTCGCTCCGTGTGGAACGAGCCCCGTCCCCCCGACCCTCCGTTACGCGTGTGGCGGGACTGGGCGCTTGTAGGGGTGCTCGTGCCGCTCGCGGTGCTGGAAGGGGTCGTCCGCCCCGACCTCCCGTGGCGGGCGGTCTCCGTGACCATCACGGTCGGGCTGGTGTTCACGCTGCTCTGGCGGCGTACCAAGCCGCTGCTGATGCTCGCGATCCCCTTCGTCATCACGGCGCTGGCTCCGCTGGTGACGGGCGGTCACCGTGCCGAGACGTACACGATGGCATTCCTGCTGATCGTGGTGTACGCGCTGTACCGGTGGGGGTCGGGGCGCGAGATCGTGCTCGGCTTGGCGATCATGCTCGGGTCCGTCGGCGTCTCGGCGTCCTTCTACGACCTCGCCCCGGCCGACGCGGTCGGCGCGTTCGCCGTCATCTTCTCGGCCGTCGCCCTTGGGACGGCGGTCCGGTACCGCGCCGGGGCGCGGATGCGCGAGCTCGAGCAGGTCAAGCTGCTCGAACGTGAGCAGCTGGCCCGCGACCTGCACGACACCGTGGCCCACCACGTGTCGGCCATGGCGATCCGCGCGCAGGCAGGCCTGGCGACGGCGCCCTCGCGCCCGGAGGCCGCGACCGAGGCGCTCCGGGTGATCGAGGCCGAGGCGTCGCGCACCCTCGCCGAGATGCGCGCCATGGTCCGGCTCCTGCGCCGTAACGAGCCGGCGGAGCTGGCGCCCGGCCGGCAGATCGCCGATCTCGAACAGCTCGCAGGGCGCACCAGAGTCGGCCCCTCCGTCGACGTGGAGATCTCCGGAGACGTCGAGGGCGTGCCGCCGTCGGTCGGGTCCGCGATCTTCCGTATCGCGCAGGAGTCGGTCACCAACGCCCGGCGGCACGCCCGCCACGCCACCCGCATCGCGATCCAGGTCGCCGCCGACGACACGTCGGTACGCCTGCGCGTGAGCGACGACGGCGAGGTGAGCTCCGTACACTCGATGCCCGGTTACGGGCTCATCGGTATGATCGAACGCGCCGGCCTGCTCGGCGGCACCTGCCAGGCAGGCCCGAACCCCGACCGGGGCTGGACCGTCACCGCCGTCCTGCCCCGCACGGGAGCCGCGACATGAGCATTCGCGTGATCGTCGCCGACGACCAGGAGATCGCCCGCACCGGGCTCAGGATGATCCTCGACGCGCAGCCCGGCATCGAGGTCGTCGGCGAGGCCGCCGACGGGCGCCGGGCCGTCGAGCTGGCGCGGCGCCTGCGCCCCGACGTGTGCCTGTTCGACATCCGCATGCCCGGCCTCGACGGCATCGAGGCCACCCGCCGCCTGGCCGGGCCGGGCGTCGCCGAACCTCTCGCCGTCGTCGTCATCACCACCTTCGACCTCGACGAGTACGTCTACGCCGCGCTCAGAGCCGGCGCCCGCGGCTTCCTGCTCAAGGACGCCGGCCCCGATCTGCTCTCCCAGGCCGTACGCGCCGCCGCCAACGGCGACGCCCTCATCGCGCCCAACATCACCGCACGCCTGCTCGAGACCTTCGCCTTCGCCGGCCACGCCGCACCGCCCGCGCAACCCGTCGAGGCGCTGACCAGCCGGGAGGAGGAGATCCTCGCCACCGTGGCGCGCGGCCGGACCAACAGCGAGATCGCCGACGAGCTGCACATCTCCCTCAGCACCGTCAAGAGCCACATCGCCAGCCTCATGATGAAGCTCGGTGTACGCAATCGCGTCGAGATCGCCATGTGGGCCTACGAGACCCGGCGCGTACGCCCCTGACCTGGCCGATCGGCCGGCGCGAAAGTCGTACTTTCGGCTGTGGAGCGTGCGCGCGGACCTGGTGACACTGGTCGGGAGTCCCCGATCAGGAGAAATGCGATGAAGGCGTTCGTCCTACGCTCGTACGGCTCGTCCCTCCAGCTCACCGACATCGACAGGCCCGTGCCCGGCGACGGCGAGGTGCTGGTCCGGGTGCGCGCCACCTCCGTCCAGCCCTACGACTGGCACTTCATGCGTGGCCAGCCGTACGTCGCGCGCCTGATGGGCGGCGGCGGTCCCGGCCTGCGCAGGCCGCCGTTCGACATTCTCGGCGCCGACGTGGCGGGGGAGGTCGAGGAGGTCGGCAAGGGGGTGACGGAGTTCGCCCCGGGCGACGAGGTGTACGCGATGCCCAAGCAGGGCGGCTTCGCCGAGTACGTGTGCGTGCCGGAGAGCGAGCTGGTGCGCAAGCCGGCGAACCTGTCGTTCGAGGAGGCGGCGGCGGTGCCGATGGCGGCGAACACCGCCCTGATCGCCCTGCGCGACCAGGCACGCGTCCAGCCGGGGCAGCAGGTCCTGGTGAACGGGGCCTCCGGCGGCGTGGGCACGTTCGCCGTGCAGCTCGCCAAGGCGTTCGGCGCGCGGGTGACCGGCGTCTGCGGCAGGCGGAACGTGGGCATGGTCCGGTCGATCGGCGCGGACGAGGTCATCGACTACACCAAAGAGGACTTCACCCGTGCCGGGCCGCGCTACGACGTGCTGGTGGACATCGCAGGCAGCCGTCCCGCCTCGGCCTGCCGGCGGGTGATGGCCCGCAAGGGGAGTCTGGTCCTCGTCGGCGGCCCGGCCGGGCGCTGGCTGCAGCCCGCGAGCCACGTGTTCGCGACGCTCGCGGTGGCGCCGTTCATGTCACAGAGAGTCGCCGTGGCGGACGTGGTGCGCTGCACGGAGAACAAGCGGAACCTGACGACGCTGGCCGAGCTCATCGAGGGCGGCGAGGTCCATCCGGTCATCGACAGGAGCTACCCGTTCGAGGAGATCCCGGCGGCCGTCGGCTACCAGGAGGCCGGGCACGCGGCGGGCAAGGTCGTGATCGCCGTCTAGGCTGCCCGGATGGAGACATCGCGCCGCACGGCCTACAGCGCTGCCGCCACGGCCATGCGGCTCCCCCTCTGAGCCTCAGGCCGTTCCGAGCGCCGCTCTTCAAAGGAGACCAACCCCGTATGGCGGAGCGCTGGAGACCGACCTCCCCGATTGTTACGGTTGTCGCGTCAACGACGATCATCAAGGGCCACGATCACCAAGGGGTACCCATGACCGAGTCCTCGGCGATGCCGCCGCACATGCGGCGAGTGGGGTTCGACCCGGCGCCCGAGCTGGCGGCGATGCGGGACCAGGCGGGGATCGTGCGCGTCACGAGCGCGTTCGGCCTGGACGCCTGGCTCGTGACCCGGTACGCGGACGTACGCGAGGTCCTGGGCGACGCCGAGCGGTTCAAGATCGCCGAGCAGACGGTGGGGCGGCTGCCCGGAGCTCCGGAGATGACCCCGGAGCAGCTCGCCAAGGCGCAGGCGGGCAACCTGCTCGGCGCGGACCCGCCCAAGCACACGCGCCTGCGCAAGATGCTGACCCCCGAGTTCACCATCCGCAGGATGCAGCGGCTGGAGCCGCGGATCCGGCGCATCGTGGACGACCACCTGGACGCCATGGAGGCCGCCGGGGCGCCCGCCGACCTGGTGCAGTCGTTCGCGCTGCCGATCCCGTCGCTGGTCATCTGCGAGCTGCTCGGGGTCCCGTACGAGGAGCGCGCCGGCTTCCAGCTCCGCACCAGCAGGATGCTCGACATGTCGGTCCCCGGCGAGGAGCGGCTGGCGCTGCAGTTCGAGTCGCGGGCGTACATGGAGGACCTGGTCCGCCGCATCCAGCAGGACCCGGGCGAGGAGCTGCTCGGCATGCTGGTACGCGAGCACGGCGACGACCTGACCACGGACGAGCTCGTCGGGATCGGGGCTCTGCTGCTGTTCGCCGGCCACGAGACCACCTCCAACATGCTCGCCCTCGGCACCCTGGCCCTCCTCCGCCACCCCGAACAGCTCGAACTCCTCAGGAAGGAGCCCGAGCGCATCGACGCCGCGGTGGAGGAGCTGCTGCGCTGGCTGAGCATCGTCAACTCGGGCACCACCAAGGTCACGACCACGGAGGTCGAGCTCGGCGGCCGTACCATCCCGCCGGGTGAGCTGGTCGTCTGCGCCCTGCCCGCGGCCAACCGCGACCCGGCGCTGCTGCCCGACGCGGACACGTTCGACATCTCCCGCGGCGCCCCCGGCCACGTCGCCTTCGGCCACGGCATCCACCACTGCCTGGGCGCCCCGCTGGCCCGCATGGAGCTGCGCATCGCCTTCCCCGCGCTGCTCGAGCGCTTCCCGGGGCTGCGCGAGGCCGGCGCCGCGGACTTCCGCTCCTCCCACATCGTGTACGGCCTGAGCTCCCTGGCGGTCGCCTGGTAGCCGCCGATGGCCCAACACCTTGAACGACCTTCGGTCCGACAAAGCCTGTAATAAGGTCCTGGATCATGCCCGAGCCTCTTCATCCGGATGATCCACCCGCAATCGGCCAATACCGGCTGATGGGCCGCCTGGGAGTCGGCGGGCAGGGCGTCGTCTACCTGGGCCAGGCCGGGGACGGGAGGTACGTGGCGGTCAAGGTGCTGCATGACGCGGTCTCCGACCAGGTACTCGAGCGGTTCGCCAAGGAGCTGGCCGCCGCCCGGCGGGTCGAGCCGTTCTGCGTCGCCCAGGTGCTCGACGCCTCCTTCGAGGGCCGGCGACCGTACATCGTCACCGAGTACGTCGAAGGGCTCTCGCTGCAGCAGGCCGGCGTACACCACGGCCCCGCGCTCCACCGGGTGGCGGTGTCCACCGCGACGGCGCTCGCCGCCGTCCACCGGGCCGGAATCGTGCACCGCGACTTCAAACCGGCCAACGTGCTGCTCGCCAAGGACGGGCCCCGCGTCATCGATTTCGGCATCGCCCGCGACACCGAGGCATCCCTCACTGTCACCAGCAGCATCGTCGGCACCCCCTCCTACATGGCGCCGGAACAACTCGGCGGCCACTACACCGGACCTGCCGCCGACGTGTTCGCCTGGGGTTCGGTGATGGTCTTCGCCGCCACCGGCCGCCCGCCCTTCGGCGTCGACCACCTGCCCGCCGTCATCTCCCGCATCCTGTACGCCGCCCCCGACCTCGGCCAAATGGCCGAACCCCTGCGCTCCATCGTCACCAGTTGCCTGGCAAAGGAACCGTCCCGCCGCCCGACCATGCAGGACGTGCTGCTCCAACTGCTGGGGCAGCAGCGCGTACGGCCGATCGCCCCCTCCGAACTGGTCATGGACACCAGACCCACCGTCCGTTCCACGCCCCTGCGCACCGGCTTGCTCGTCGGCGGCACCGCCGTCGTCGTCACCTCCGTCACCCTCAGCGTGACCCTGCTGCTCGGCCTCCCGGGGGGAGACCCGAGCCGAGCCACGAATCCTCCCGCGGACGGCGCCACGAGTTCCCCCACGAGTTCCTCCAAGAGGTCTCCCACGGGTTCCCTCACCGAGTCCTCGCCGTCCCCGGCCGATTCGGCGCCGGAGGCCATCGTGTTCGTCAGCCTGGTCCCGCAGGGCAGCAAGAACGGAACCTGCTACGAGAGCGGCGTCCGCGTCCGGTTCCGAGGGAAGATCCTCGACGACGCCGAACCGATCGGGCACCGCTGGGTGCTCGACGGCCGTGAGAGCGGCGTGACCACCAGCTTCAGCCCCAAGGGGCCATTCGAGGCCGTCAGCCCGGTAGGTTTCTCCGAATCCGGCACCCACAAGGCCACCTTCTGGCTTCTCAGGCCGGGTACGCGTCGCTCCAAGACCATAGAGATCAAGGTCTGCTGATCAACGGCGGCACAGTCAGGCGGCGGGTCTGATCGTGTAGCCGACGCCGCGCACGGTGTGGATCATCGGCTCGCGGTGCGCGTCGATCTTGCGCCGGAGGTATGAGATGTACAGCTCGACGACGTTGCCGTGGCCGCCGAAGTCGTACGCCCACACCCGGTCGAGTATCTGCGCCTTGCTCAGCACCCGTCCCGGATGGTGCATGAGGAACCGGAGCAGCTCGAACTCCGTGGGCGTGAGCCTGATCTCCTCGCCGGCCCGCCGTACCTGATGGGTCGCCTGGTCCAGCGTGAGGTCCCCGACCACGAGCCCGGCGGCGGGCCGCGCCTGCGCCGCGCCCGAGCGGCGCAGCAGCCCGCGCAGCCGGATGACGACCTCCTCCAGGCTGAACGGCTTCGTGACGTAGTCGTCGGCGCCCGCCCGCAGGCCGGCGAGCCGGTCCTGGAGCGAGTCCAGGGCCGTCAGGAACAGGATCGGCACACCCGGCAGCACCGCGCGCAGCCTGGACAGGAGCTGGATCCCGTTCGTGTCGGGCAGCATGACGTCCAGGACGATCACGTCGGGACGGAAGCGGCGGGCCGCGCGGATGGCCTCCGAGCCGTTGTGCGCGCCGCGGACGTCCCAGGACTCCTGGCGCATGACCAGGGAAAGGAGCTCGGTCAGCGGGGGCTCGTCATCCACGACGAGGATGTTGACCGAGCTGCCGTCGGCTCGGCGCACGGGCTCGGACCGGGAGTTCGGGCTGGTCGTGTGCATGCTCGTGACGATGACGCGCCTGTATGAAGGTTTGCTGATTGCCGCTTGTGAATCGCCTGTGAGCTGCGGAAGAAGGGCTCCGGCGGCGACGCGCGGAAGGGCCCGGCGGCGTGCCGGGCCCTTCCCATCCCTTTGAAGCGCATCAGAGCTACGCAGAGCCGCTACCCCGTTTTCGGTCAGTAACGCCTCCCGGGCCAGGAAAAGGAACGAGTATCGTCGCCGCCCCTGGGTGGAAACGGTTGCACATCACCTTGAGAAGTCATTGACGTCATGGGACCGCTAGGGCAACGTCTTCCTGCAACCGATTGCAGAGATGGAGCAGGCCCCGATGACGACGTACCGCAATCCCGTCCTGAACGCCGACTGGTCCGATCCTGACGTGATCCGGGTCGGCGCGGACTTCTACCTGACGGCCTCGAGCTTCACCAAGGTGCCCGGGCTGCCGATCCTGCACTCGCGTGACCTGGTCAACTGGACGATCATCGGGCATGCCGTCACCAGCGGCTACGACGACGTGCGGCCGGGATGCGGGGTGTGGGCGCCGTCGCTGCGCCACCACGACGGCCGGTTCTGGATCTTCTACGGCGACCCCGACGTGGGCATCTGCCAGGTCAACGCGGAAGACCCGCGCGGGCCGTGGAGCGCGCCGCATGTCGTCAAGCCCGGCAAGGGGCTCATCGACCCGTGCCCGCTGTGGGACGACGACGGCCAGGCCTACCTCGTGCACGGCTGGGCCAAGAGCCGCGCCGGCGTCAACAACCGGCTCACCCTGCACCGCATGACCCCCGACGCCCGCCAGGTGCTGGACGAGGGCACGCTGGTCATCGACGCCGACCTGCTGCCCGGCTACCGCACCCTGGAAGGCCCCAAGCTCTACAAGCGCGACGGCAGCTACTGGATCTTCGCCCCCGCCGGCGGCGTGGAGCAGGGCTGGCAGTCGGTCTTCCGCGCCGACTCCATCGACGGCCCCTACCAGGACCGCATCGTGCTGGAACAGGGCGACACCGACGTCAACGGCCCCCACCAGGGCGGCTGGGTGGACACCCCGACGGGCGAGCACTGGTTCATGCACTTCCAGGACCGCGGCCCCTACGGCCGGGTCGTCCACCTGCAGCCCATGACCTGGGCCGAGGACGGCTGGCCGGTCATGGGCGACAACGGCGAACCGGTCACCGAAGGCCCCATGCCCGTCCAAGGCGGCATCCCCACCACCCCGGCCACCTCCGACGACTTCGCCGGACCCATGCTCGGCCCGCAGTGGAGCTGGCAGGCCAACCCCGACCCCTCCTGGTGGCAGCTGCGGGACGGCGCACTCCGGCTGACCTGCGTGCCGGGGCCGGAGGACCTGCGCCGGCGCCCGTCCGTGCTCGGACAGCGGCTGCCCGGCGACCCCTGCACCGTCACCACCACCCTCACCCTGGACGGCCAGGGCAGAGCCGGGCTGGTCGTGCTCGGCCACACCTACGCCTCCGTCGGACTCCAGAGCACACCCGACGGGCCTGTCCTGGTGTGCGGCGACATGGAGCCCGTGCCGGCACGCGACCGCGTCGTCATCGGGGCCCGCATCGAGGAAGGCGCGCTCGTCACGTTCCTGGCCGACACCGGCGACGGGCTGCGCGAGGTCGGCGCACCTTTCCAGGCCACCCAGGGCCGGTGGGTGGGAGCGGTGCTCGGCCTGTTCGCCGCCGGAGACGGCACCGGTGAGGCGATCTTCGAGCGGTTCGCCGTGGACCTCGACAGGTAGGCGCGGATCACCAGCCGGCGAGCTGCTCCAGGAGCCAGTCGACCAGCACCTGGGACACCTCGCCGTGCGCGGAGTTGCCTGTGTCGCAGCAGAACGCGTCCAGGAACGTCTCGTCCTTCGGCAGGTCGGCGAGGTCCTTGTAAAGGTCGGCCTGCCACCGCAACGGGTCCCTGGCCAGGGCGATCGCGCTGACCGTCGGGACGAAGCAGCTGCTGCGGAGCCCCTCCTGAACGGGCAGCCCGATCGCGTCGGCCACCCTGCCCCAGAAGTCCAGCCTGCCCCCGGGCGCTCCGTCGAACGCCGGCACGCCCGACGTGGCGCTCGTCCACACCGGAGCGCCGAACCTGACCGCGCCGAGACTCTGCAGCTCGCCCCGGTCCGGCTGGATCCTGGCCGTGAGCTGCAGCGGGTCGTGGTGCAGGTCGAACACCGGCGTCCCCGGCGGCAGGTCCGGCCCCGCGCCGTCTCCGGCCCCGTTGGCCAGGCCCAGCTTGTACGGCCGCATCGGGAACCAGCCGACCCTGCGCAGGTCGTCCAGGAAGTCCGTACGCAGCCGGCTGGCGGTGGTCACCGGTCCCGAGTAGTCCTCGCCCTCGACCCAGCCCCACAGGAGCTGCTGCGCGGCCGGGCTGCGGATGAGCTCGGCCTGGCCGGGACCGCCGGACTGCGGTCGCAGCGACTCGTCGAGGTAGGCGAGCTGCTGGAGCACCAGCGGGATCCAGGCGCCGAGGTGCGGCGTGTCGTAGGAGAAGTACTTGTCGGTCTGGTGGTCGAAGCCCTCGCTCTCCAGGCGCGCGAGCGCGTACCTGGTGATCATGCCGCCCAGGCTGACGCCGCCGACGACCAGCGGGAGGTCGCCCCGCCGCTCCTGGATGGCACGGCGCACGCAGGCGGCCGCCACGGCCGCGTTGGCCTGGATGTGGGTCTGCCGCTCGTCGAAGCCGAGCAGGATGACGTCGATGCCCATCGCCAGCAGCCGGTCCAGGAAGCCGGGAGCGCCCGTGTCGAAGCGGCTCCACATCGCGTCGAGGTCGCTCGGCCCGTAGCCGAAACCGTCGGCGAAGATCAGCGGCCGGGTCAGCGCGGCGTGCCCCTGGGCCAGGTGGACCGTGGCCCGGCCGGTGGCCGTGCGTCCCTGATGCGGCTGGTCGCCCACCAGATCCCAGACGTGGACGGGTCTTGGAGCCTTGACCGCGTCCGGCCGCGGAGCCGCGAACCAGACCCCCTGCTGCCCGAGCGCGTCCGTGATCCGCTCGGCCTGCTCCTCGGTCAGACTGCCCCTGACCGTCCCGGCTCTGGTCTCGACGTCGATTCTCGGTGCCTGCGCCATGATCGATCCTCTCGCTGGATGCCGAGGCCTCACTGGGGCCCACGCACCTCACCCTACGATCGCTGTCAGCAATTGACCGATTACTTACAGTCGCGGCGCGTCAGCCCAAATGCGCAGGTCACGCCGCTGATGGCCGGAGATCGACGGTGAGCGCGCCCTCCTCGGTCCGGACCTCCGTGCCCAGGCCGGCGCAGGCGGTGATGAAGCGGTTGCGGATCCAGCCCGACTCCGCCTGGTCCGCGATCCTCGTACGGCAGTAGTCGAGCGCTATGGGCACGGCGCTCAGCCGTACCGGACCGTGCTCGTCCAGGGTGACCAGGAAGATCAGCCCGAGGTCGTTGCGCAGCTCGGGATCCACGATGTAGTCATCGATGAAGTCGCCCATGTCGTACAGGACCGGCCCGGCCACCCCGTGGAAGACGTGCGCGGAGTGCCCGGCCACCAGGGTCGCCCCCGCGCCTACCAGCGCCTTGGCCGAGCGGCGGACGTGGGTGACGGGTGCGGCGGTCATGTTCGGGCCCCAGTGGACGCAGACGATCACCGCGTCGCCGCTCATGCTCCTGATCGCGCTCGTGAGCCGGTCCGGCGCCCCGGTGCCCAGGTCGGCGTACGCGACCCCGGGCCTGCGCTCGGTGGCCCCGAACTCCGAGGGATGGTCGGTGACGCCCAGCACGGAAAGGCGCAGGCCACCGGCCTCCAGCACGGCGGGCTCCCACGCCCGGTCCAGGTCGGCGCCCGCGCCCACTGTGCTGATCCCGGCAGCCGCCAGGTGGTCGAGGGTGTCCAGGAGGGCGTCCTGGCCGTAGTCGAGCGCGTGGTTGTTGGCCAGCGTGACCGCGTGCACGCCCAGCTCCGCCAGCATCGCCGCGGCCTGCGGCGGGGCGCGGAAGTGGAACGGCTTGCGCATCGGGTCCCACTGCCGGCCGCGGTCCGATATGCAGCATTCGAGGTTGAGCAGGACGAGGTCGGCCCGGGCGAGCACGGCGCGCACACCCGTGTCGAAGAAGTGGGCCGGATCGGCGCTCAGCTCGAGCCGTTGGGCGACGCCGCGCCCGAGCATCGTGTCACCGGCCAGCGCAAGCGTGACCGTCATCGCGGGCCCCCCGATGCCGTCGCGTTCCCTCGGTCATATGCGTCCAGCTTCCCCGCCGGGCGGCTTCGACACCCCCTCTGGCCTGCGGCGGAACCGTTCAGAGGAGGAGTTTTCGGGTACTGGCGCGGGTAGTGACGGGATGAATCTGGAGGAGGGGGGCGAGGGGGCCCCTCACGCCACGGAGGTGAGAAAGCAGTGGCTTTGCCGATAAGGCGTAATCGCGGGGCGATGCAGCCGGCCGCGCCCTGGCAGCGGCGCGCATGGGATCCCTTCACGGAGTTCCAGCAGCTGTGGGACCAGATGGGGCGGCTGTTCGAGGAGGGCGCCGAGACCGACGTCGCCGCCTGGCGGCCGATGGCGGAGACCGAGGAGACCCCGGACGCCTACGTCGTACGCGCCGAGCTGCCCGGCATGAAGCGCGAGGACATCAACGTCGAGGTCAACGACAGCGAGCTCTGCGTGTCCGGGGAGATCAACGAGGAGGAGAAGGGCAACATGCTGCGGCGGCGCACCGGCCGGTTCGTCTACCGGACGATCCTGCCGAGCGACGCCGACACCGAGCACATCGGCGGCGAGCTGGCCGACGGCATCCTGACCGTGCGCGTTCCCAAGACCGAGAAGGGCCGCGCCCGCCGCATCGAGATCAAGGGCTGACACGGGGGAGGCGCATGGCCGGCACGCAGGCCTTCTGGATCGGCGCCGTACGAGGAGACGACGGCGAGGACCAGGGCAGCGCACAGGAGCGCTACGGCGAAGAGCTGCGCAAATGGAGGCACGCGTTCGAGGCTGTTGACGGTGAACCGGCCGCGGGCGGCATCACGCTGGACCCGTTGCACTTCGCGCTGGGCGCGTGGGAGGTGGCCACGCGCCCGGTGGCGGAGCACGTGTACGTACGCCGCCATCCGCGGGTCCTGGACGCGACGTGCCACCGGCCCGAGGAGGCGGCAGGGCTGCTCGCCGTGGTCGAGCTCGCGGCTCCGCCCCAGGTCGGCCTGCCTGCCGGGTGGTCGAGCTGGCAGCGCCAGGAGCCGACGTACGTGCCGCCGCCGTACGAGCGGCCGACCGCGCTGAGCACTCTGGAGCTCCGCGTGCCGCTGCCGGTGGACAGCCTGCCCACGCCCACCCACGCGCGGGCCGAGGGACTGCCGAACCTCGACGACGCCCAGGCCTCGCTCGAAGCGCTCCTGGCCGAGCTGAACGCCGTGGTCAACCCGTTCCTGCGCGAGCTGGAGGAAGCCGAGCCATGAAGAGGCCGGACGAGGATCCCGAGGACGAGTTCTTCGCTCCCGTGCTGCGTGAGCCGCCGCCTCCCGAGGAGGTCAGCCTCTCCGGTGTGGTGAGCGACACCGGCGTGCCCGACGTGCCAGGAGGCGGCCACGGCGAGTGGCCGAAGTCGCCGCCGCCCTCGAGCTGGCTCGGCGTGCGGCTGCTGGCCGCCGCGCTCGCGCTGCTCGCCGGGGTGGTCCTGACCGTGCTGGCCCTGCTGGCAGGGCGGCCGCTCCTGGCCATCCCGCCCGCCGTCGTGGCGCTGGCGGCGGCCGTGTACCTCGTGGGGTTCGGCGTGCGGCGCACGCGTTCCGACGGTGGCCCGCCGACCTTCGGGTGACTGGGGCGGTTATCTGGGTAAACGCCCTGCTGAGGCCCAGTCCGGGGCAGAGGAGCTGAGATGTCTCTCATCGATTGTGACTGCGTTCGCGAACTGCTGCGGTCGGAGCTCCCCGACGCCACGCTCGTGTACGTCCGTGGTGAGTGCGTGGTCCTGCCCGCGAACGAGGTGGACGACGCGCACAAGGGGCTGGTCATCGCCAGCCGCGACGACATCGCGGCCCGGCTGCCGGAGGGTGAGCTCTCCGACCAGGCTCTGGAGGACCTGGCGATCCGGCTGGACAACGTCGCCCGCGACCTCGGCGCCTGATCCACGCCTGGCACTACGCGCACCGCCGCCGATGACACGATCGTTATCTGATCGTGGAACGAGCCAGTCAAAAAGCGCGTTGCACAGATCGTGGGGAAGGGATGGTTAGGGCCGGGGATCGCCCTGGCCGGGGTGGGCGCGGCGGGATGGGGGTACTTCCTGCGGCGCCCGTTGCCTGTCGAGTTGCCGGTGCTGATCAACCTCGGGCTGGTGCTGGCGCTCGGGCTGCTGGCCTGGCTGGTGATCGACGTGGTCCGGCTGGCACGCGTGACGGCTCGCGCGGAGGGAGACGACCTCGGGCCGGCCGAGGCGCGGGTCACCGTGCGCGTACGGGCCGTCGCGGTGGCCTTCGTCGCCGTGCCGCTGGCCGTGCACGGGGTCGTACGGGTGCGGCAGACGTTCGCCGGAGGGCTGCCCGAACAGGGCGAGATCCTCTTCGGCACGGGACTCGTGGCCGCCGCTGCCGGGTTGGTCCTCATAGCGGGGGTGGTGCCCGACTTCGCGGCCAAGCCCTTCGCGGGCATCGGGGCGGGGCTGGCGGCCGTGGCTGCGGTGCTGGCCGCGGTGTCGTTCGCCGGCGCCACGCTGCCCGTCGAGGCGGTCACCGCGGTCGGGAGCGCACGTACTGAGACGGCCGTGGCGGCGTCGGTGAGCAGACTCGCCTGGCGGTGGCGGGTCCCGGACGGCACCCCCGCCGGACAGGTGGCGGTCGCGGGCGGCACCGCGCTGGTGCGGATCGGTGACGGCGTCGTGGCGCTGGACTCCCGTACCGGCCGTGAGCGGTGGCACTATCGCAGGCCTGCGGCGCGGGCCACCGGGTTCGAGGTCGCCCCCGACGGGAGCGTCATGGTGCTCACCTTCGGCCAGGCGATGGGGGCGGAGAAGACCAGGGGACGCACGGTGGTGCTGGACGCCCGTACCGGCGAGGTACGGGCCGAGCACGCCGGGCAGCCGTTCGCGGACACGGATCCGGCCTCGCACGCTCTCATCGGCGTCTCCCGCGACGGCACGATGATCGGCAGGGACCCGGCGGATCCCGCCAGGCACGTCTGGGAGCGTCCCGTACGTAAGGGCTGCCACGTCGACCGCCGGCTGGCGAAGCCGTACGCGGTGCTGCGTGACGTCGTCGCCGTGGTGTCCGACTGCGGCGAGGAGACCGTGGTGACCGGCCTGGACCCTGCCGACGGCGCCGAGCTGTGGCGGCACGAGGGCGGCGGATCCGGCTCCGCGGAGATCACCCCCTCCTCCGACCTCAGCGCCGTGCGGCTGCGGATGTCGGGCCCCGAGATGGACGGCGCCGGTGTGAAGGACGTGCTGCTGGACCAGCGGACGGGGAAGGCGATCAACGACGTCACCGGGAGCGAGACCGCGCTCGGGTACGAGGGCGGACACGCGCGGCCGTACGCCGGGGGCGGGGCGAGGACCGCGTCGACACCGGACCAGGGCGATCCCTCCGACTGGAGGACGGGGTGGCTTCCGCTGAAGGACAGCATGCTCGTGGCGGAGGTGACGGCGACCGGCACGACCTCGATGAGGGTCACGGCGCATGTCGTGCCGTGGGGCGCGGCGAGCGGCACGGACATCCCGTTCGACATGGACCTCGAAGGGCGCGAGGGCCGGTTCACGCTGCTTCCCGCCGCCGGGGCCGTCGTGGTCGCCTTCAGCCCGAGCGCCACGATCGTCGGCCTGACCTGACGTGGGGGGAGTAGCGTGTGGATCCTCGTACGAGGAGAGGAGCGCGCTTGTTCGGCGCCGATGTGCACGCCTATCTCAGGGCGGCGGCAGGAGACCGGGCCGTCCGGTCCGGGCCGTTCATGATCCGGTTCGACGAGCATGACGACGCGCTCTCGTTCAACTACGCCATCCCCGACGATGACGCCGCGCCCACCGCGGAGGAGATCGCCGCGCTGATCGCGGAGTTCCGCGGGCGGGCCAGGACGCCCCGGCTCGAGTACGTGCCGCAGGCGGCCCCGAAGGTGGAAGACGCCCTGTTCGCGGCCGGGTTCGCCGTGGAGGGCCGCTACCCGCTGCTGGTCTGCCCGCCGGACGAGGTGGTGGACACTCCGGTGGACGTACGGGTCGAGCTCGTGACCGACGACGCCTCCCTCTGGCAGGCCGCGCGGGTGATGAACGAGGCGTTCGAGGCGCCCGAGGCCACCGAGCACGACGTCGCCCGGTTCCGTCGGGTCCTCGACGGCGGCGGCCTGGTCGCCGTCGCCCTGGACGGCGAGGAGGCCGTCGGCGCCGGCCAGCTCGGCCGCCCGCATCGAGGGGTCGCCGAGGTGGCGGGCATCGCGGTCCGCGCCTCGCACCGGCGGCGCGGCATCGCCGGGGCGGTCACGGCGCTCCTGACCCGCGGGGGCGCGGCCGCCGGGATCACGACCCCGTTCCTCACACCCGCCGACGACGGCGCCGCCCGGGTCTACGCCCGGGTCGGCTACCGGAAGGTGGGCGAGGCCCTCCACATCGTCCTCCACTGACGCGGAGCGGCCGCACCTTCTCGCCCCTTGTTGAAGCGGCGGGTTACTTCTTCTCCTCCATGGTCACGGTCACCGTGCTCGTCTTCCCGTCCCGCTGGTACGTGACCTCCACCTGCTGGCCCACCTTGAACCCCCGGACCTGCCCGACGACCGTGTCACCGCCCTGGACCGGCGTATTGCCGATCTTGGTGATCAGGTCGCCCTGCTTCAGTCCGGCCTTCTCCGCCGGGCTGCCCGCGCTCACCTGGCGGACCAGCGCGCCGGGCACGTCGCCGGTGGCGTCGGTGACGCTCACCCCGAGGAACGCGTGGCTCACCTTCCCCTTGCTGATGAGCTGCTCGGAGACCTGCTTGGCGGTGTTCACCGGGATCGCGAAGCCGAGGTTGACCCCGTCGGCGGCGACCGCGCTGTTGATGCCGACCAGCTCGCCGGCGGCGTTGACCAGTGCGCCGCCCGAGTTGCCGGGGTTGATCGCCGCGTCCGTCTGGATCATGCCACCGAGCGTGGTCGTCTCGGCCGCCTGCCCCTGCCGGCCCCAGCCCGGCGGGAGCTGCTGGTCCTGACCGCCGCTGCCGGAGGTCACCGTACGGTCGAGCGCGCTGATGATGCCCGACGTCACCGTACCGTCGAGTCCGAGCGGACTGCCGATGGCCAGGACGTCGTCCCCCACCTTGAGCTGGTCGCTGTCGCCCAGCGTGGCCTTGGCCAGCCCCGACACGTCCGCCGCCCGGATGACGGCGAGGTCGGTGGCCGGGTCGGTGCCGACCACGGTCGCCTTGGCCGTCTTGCCGTCACTGAACTTCACCGTGAACTGGTCGCCCTGCCCGGCCACGACGTGGTTGTTGGTCAGGATCAGGCCGTCCTCCGACAGCACCACGCCGGATCCCTCGGCGTTCTGGCCCTGGATCATCACCACCGACGGCTGCACCTTCTCCGCCACCTGCGCGACCGTCAGCTGGCCCGAGGCCGTGCGGAAGACCGGGCTCGCCGTGGCCGTCTTGGTGACGGTCGGCACCGGGCGGGCCCCCTCCGCCACGTACGCGCCCACGGCGCCGCCCCCGAGCGCCGCCACCGTCAACGCCGTCACGGCGGCCAGCGCGAGCCCCGCGATCGCCTTGCGCGTGACCACGAACCCCGCCCGCCTCGGCGGCGGGGGCGGCGGAAGCACCGGGCCCGGCCGGGTGAAGCCTCCGGCTGTGGGCGGCTTGTCACCGAACTGACTCCAGCCGCCGGCGTTGTCCTCGCGAGGGGCGTTCGCGTCCATGTCATCTCCTAGAGTCCCGATGACACAAGAGTGACGAACAGCGAGTAAGACCTGATTAAGGCGGAGATCCCCTTGCCCGTCCCGCCCTGATACCGGCCTTATCGCCGCAGGCAGCACCGACACATCCCGGCGGGAAGTTTTTCCCGAAAAGGTCGGCCAGGAAGGCGGGCCGGGCGCGGGTCAGTCCCAGACCTTCCTCGCCGTGTCCGCGACGAGCTCCAGCTTGCGCCGCTCGTCGTCCACCGTGAGCAGGTTCCCCCTGGCGGTGGAGGCGAAGCCGCACTGCGGGCTGAGCGCGAGGTTCTCGAGGGGTACGTACTTGGCGGCCTCGTCGATACGGCGGCGCAGCTCGTCCTGCGACTCCAGCCCCGGGATCTTGGACGAGACCAGCCCGAGCACGACGGTCGTGCCCTGGGGGACGAACCGCAGCGGCTCGAACCCCCCGGCCCGTTCCGTGTCGTACTCGAGCAGGAACCGGTCGACCGGCACCTCCCCGAACAGCCGCTCCGCGATCGGCTCGTAGCCGCCTCTGGACATCCACGCGCTGCGGTTGTTCCCCCTGCAGATGTGCATCGCGACTGTGACCTCGGGGTTCATGGCCTTGGTCGCGCGCACCAGTTCGGCGTCCACCGAGATCGTCGAGTCGAGGATCGTCTCCGGGTCCGGCGCGTGGGGTCCGAGCATGCGCGCGCGGAAGTCCGGGTCGATGACCTGGTTGTAGCCGAGGGAGTCGAGCTGGATCCAGTTCACGCCCCGGTCCAGCAGGTCCTTGATCTCGCCGACCCGCAGCGCGACGAGGTCGCGCATCATGTCTCCGGGCGTCGGGTAGACGGCGTCGCTGAGGCCGGGCCGCCACAGGAGGTTGCCCATGGACGAGCTCATCATCGTGATCTTGAACTGACCGGGCGCGTGCCGGGCGAGGAAGTCCGCCTCGACGGCGGTGAGCTGCGTCTTCTGGGTCAGCTTGCCGCTCGCGGCCACCATCTCGAACGCGGTCTCCTCGGGCGGCACCTCCCCGCCGTCCCTGAACCAGGTGGAGTTGGGCACCGGCACGGGCTCCACCCCGCCGAGCGACTCCAGCAGGCCGGCCATCCAGGTGGCCCGCCGTACCTCGCCGTCGGTGAAGACCTCGATGCCGGCCTCGCGCTGGAGGTCGAGCGCGGCCAGCGCCGCGCTCTCCTCCAGTCTCGCCAGCTCCTCGGCGCTCAGCTCGCCGCGCTCGCGGGCCCGCCTGGCCTGCAGTAACTCGGGCGGGCGCAGGAGGCTGCCGACGTGTTCGGCGTGGTGGCTGGTAGGCATACTTCCTCCTCGGTTCAAGGGGCGCGTGGCGCCCGGCCGTGAGGTCGATGTGCAACAGCCACTCTCCGCCGCCCACCGGCGACCGTCCACCCGCAGGCGAGTTGCGTACATAAGACTCTTGTGCGTACAGTGTTCGCATAACGAGAGCGACGTACGCAGACCGTGGAAGGTTGCGATGTATACAAGTTCACGCCGCTGGCTGATCCTGGTGGTGCTCTGCCTCAGCACGCTCGTGCTGGTGATCGACAACATGGTGCTGTCCGTGGCGATCCCGCCGCTGACCGCCGACCTGGGTGCGAGCGCACAGGACGTCCAGTGGATCCTGGACTCGTACATCCTGGTCTTCGCCGGGCTGCTGCTGACAGCGGGCAGCCTGTCCGACCGGTACGGCAGGCGCCGGGTGATGGTCATCGGGCTGGCGCTGTTCGGTGTGGCCTCGCTGGCGGCCGCCTACGCCGCCGACCCCGTGCTGCTGATCGCGGCCCGCACGGTGATGGGCGTCGGCGGCGCGCTGATCATGCCGAGCACCCTGTCCATCCTGATCACCGTGTTCGACGAGCGGGAGCGGCGCAAGGCGATGGCCGCCTGGAGCGCGGTCGCCATGGTCGGCCTGGTCGGCGGGCCGGTGCTGGGCGGAGCGCTGATCGCGTGGTTCTGGTGGGGCGCGGTCTTCCTGATCAACGTGCCGATCGCGGCGCTGGCGATCGTCGCCTCCCTGGTGCTCATGCCCGAGTCCAAGGGGCCGCAGACCAGGCCGGACCCGCTCGGCGCGGTCCTGTCGGTGGCCGGCATGTCGGCCCTGGTCTGGACGATCATCGAGCTGCCGCACGGCCTGTCCGTGCCCGCGCTGGCCGTGGCCGTCGTCTCGCTCGCCGGGTTCGTGGCCTGGGAGCTGCGTACGCCGCACCCGATGGTCCCGCTCCGCCTGTTCCGCAACCGCACCTTCAGCGGCGGCAGCTTCTCGCTCACCCTGGTCCAGATCGGCAACGGCGGCCTGCTGCTGGTGCTCACCCAGTACCTGCAGTACGTGCTCGGCTACACGCCCACCCAGGCGGGCCTGGTCTTCATCCCGATGGCCGTGGCCTCGCTGGCCTGCAACACCCTGGGCGCCACGCTCGGCTCGAAGATCGGCAACCGGGCGCTGATCGTCACCGGGCTCGCCGTGAGCGCCGCCGGATTCGTGCTGCTGAGCACCATGAACCCGGCGAGCGGCCTCGTCACCGCGGCCCTGGCGCTGCTCCTGATGGGCGCGGGCGGCGGCCTGGCCATGCCCGCGGCGGTCTCCGCCCTCATGGGCACGATCCCGGCCGAGCACGCCGGCGTCGGATCGGCGCTGAACGACACCATCCAGCAGGCCGGCGCGGCGCTGGGCATCGCCGTCCTGGGCAGCGTGCTGGCGAGCTCCTACACCGCGGCCATGCCCGCGACCGCGCCGGACGCGGCCCGGCTGTCGATCGGCAGCGCGCTCGGCCTCGGCGACGCCGGGATCGCGCAGGCCGCCCGCGAGGCCTTCACCACGGCCATGTCCTCCGCCTTCCTCATCAGCGCCGCCGGCGTGGTGGCCGCCGCCGTACTGGCCCTGCTGGTGCTGCCCAAGAAGACCGCCCTTTCCTGACCCTCTGACGCCAAGACCCTCTGACGCCAAGACCTTCTGACATCAAGGAGAAAGACCATGGACACGAACTGGACCGCCGCGGGCGACTGGGGCACGCTGAGCTCGACCGGGCGGAGCTTCTACCCCGAGCGCTGGCAGCACCGCTTCGACGAGCTGCGCGCCGCCCACCACGTGCCGGGCGCGACCCTGGCCGTGCTGGCCGGCGGGCAGGTCTACGAGCTGGCCAGTGGCGTGCTGCACCGGGGCACCGGCGTGGCGGTGAGCCCCGACTCGGTGTTCCTGTCCGGCTCGATCGCCAAGGTCTACACGGCGACGCTGGTGATGCGGCTGGTCGGGGAGGGCAAGCTGGACCTCGACGCCCGGGTGGTGGACGTGCTCCCCGAGTTCGCCACGCCCGACGAGGCGGCGACCAAGGTGATCACCGTGCGGCAGCTGCTCAGCCACACCGGCGGGGTCACCAACGACTTCTCGTACGACTCGGGCCGTGGGGACGACTGCCTGGCCAGGTACGTGGAGGCCGCCCGCGAGGTGGCCCTGGACTGCCCGCCCGGGACGGCGATCTCCTACGGTGGCCTCGGCTACGTCGTGCTCGGCCGCCTCATCGAGGTGGTGACCGGCAAGACCTGGGACCAGGCGCTCAAGGACCTGATCTTCACCCCGCTCGGGCTGGAGCGCTCGATGACGCTGCCGGAGGAGGCGCTCGCGTTCCAGGCGGCGATGAGCCACCTGGGCGAGCCGGGCCAGGACCCCGACCCGGCGCCGGTCTGGGACATGATGCCGCGTTCGGCGGGCCCGGCCGGCAGGATCATCACCTCGTCCGGCGACATGGTGCGCTTCGCCCGGATGCACCTGGCCGGGGGCCTGGCCCCCGACGGCACGCGCGTCGTCGACGCCGCCGCGGTCGCGGCCATGCAGCGGCGCGAGGTGGACGTGCCGGACAAGTGGACCGTCAGCGCCGACGGCTGGGGCCTGGGCTGGACCCTCTATGACTGGAACGGCGTCTTCGGCTACGGTCACGACGGCGCCGCCATCGGGCAGTACGCCTACCTGCGCGTCGTCCCGGAGGCGGGCGTGGCCGTGGCGCTGATGACCAACGGGGGCGGTGCCAGGCAGCTGTACTCCGACCTGTTCCGCGAGCTGCTCGACGAGCTGGCCGGGGTACGCATGCCGGAGCCGTTCGGCCCGCCGGCCGCTCCGCCTGTGGTGGACATGATGCCGTACGTCGGCACGTACAAGCGCGAGGGCGTCGTCATCACGATCAGCCCCGACCGGATCCGGTACGAGTTCGTCGACGGCATGAAGGACCTGTCGCCGCCGCTGGAGGGGGAGCTGATCCCGGTCTCGGAGACGGTGTTCGCCGCCACGGGCGCCGGACCGGCGTTCAGCGAGGGCTACATGCCCGTGGTCTTCTCGACCCTGCCCAACGGAAGCCCGGTGTGCTACGTCGGCATGCGCGCCACGCCGAAGGTCTCCGCCTGAGGTCGGGAGGGGTCAGTCTTCGGTGCAGGCGGTCTCGTCGACGGACGTGTTGATCCGGGACAGCAGGCGCTGCAGGGTGCTGATCTCCTCGCTGTCGAGATCCGCGAAGAGCGCGGACTCGACGGCGGCGATGGCGTCGTGGATGCCGCTGACCATGACCTTGCCACGGGCCGAGATCTCGACGATGTGGCGGCGGCGGTCGGCCGGGTCGCGGCGGCGCTCGGCCAGCCCGTTGCTCTCGAGGTCGTTGAGTATGGCGACCACCATGCTCGGGTCGACGCCGAGGGTCTCCACGAGCGACTGCTGGCTCGTCGCGCCCTGATCGGACAGCAGCATGAGCACATGGCCGTGGGGGGGCTTGAGCCCGTGCTGGGCCAGCGCCTTCTTGATCCGCGTGTTGGCGATCTGGCCCGAGAGGGCGAGCGCCAAGCCGGGACGATCGACCATCACGCCAGAACTCTACCCAACAACAGAATAGTTGAGTGTTTTCAATGATTTGCTAAGCTCCACGATGCTGCATCGACAATTGTTTGGAGCGAGCATGTTCATTGCCTACGCCGTCATCGCGATCCTGCTGGCGATCGGGCTCATCGCGTCGGGATACGGCAAGCTCAGCCGGAACGAGCGCATCGTGACCGGCCTGACGGGGATCGGCGTGCCGCTGGGGCTCTTCCCGTTCCTGGCGGCGTGCGAGATCGCCGGCGCGGCCGGCCTGCTGATCGGGCTCTGGTACGCGCCGCTCGGCATCGCGGCCGCCGTCGGCGTCGTGCTCTACTTCGTCGGCGCGCTGGGCACGCACCTGGTCAAGGGAGACTTCAAGGGCATGCCCAACGCGTTGATCATGTTCGTTCCGGCGGTGGCGGCGCTGGTCCTGCGGCTCGCCTCCCTCTGACCGGTGGCGGCCGGTCAGGCCGGGATCAGGCGCACCAGAGAGTCGCGTAGCCGGGACCGTTCGGTGCTCATGAAGCGGTGCAGGGTCCGGGAGCCGAAGGCGACCCGCTGAGCGCTGCGGCGGCGCTCGGAGTCGTACGCGCGCAGGGCCGACGGCAGGCCGGCCGCGCCGTACCGGGCGATCGCCCGCGTGAGGGCCTCCGCGTCGAGGACGGCCGTGCACGCGCCCTGCCCGAGGTTCGGCGTCATGGCATGGGCGGCATCCCCGACAAGCGCGACCTTGCCACCGCGGACGAACGTGGGCAGGGCAGGGAACAGGTGCCGCATCTCGTACCGGATCCACGAGGCAGGGTCCGTCTCGGCCAGGATCCGCGGGATCGGCTCGTGCCAACCGGCGAAACGATCGCGCAGGTCGGCGGCCGTGGTCACCTCCGGCGCCGCGGCGTACCAGTTGGTGCGGCCCGGCTCGATCGGGGTCATGCCGAAGAAGCGCCCACGGCCCCAGGTCTCGCCGTACACGCCTGTCTCGAAGTCGGCGATGCCGATCCAGGTGACCGTGCCGACCTGCCGGACGCCGCTACGCGTGCCGAACGCGGCGGTACGCACGGCGCTGTTGATCCCGTCGGCGCCCACCACCAGGTCGTGCCCCTCGACCAGCGCGGCCGCGTCCGAGACGTTCTCGCCGAAGAGCACCGGCACGTCCAGCGCCCCCAGTAGCGCGTCCAGCAGGTACGGCCGCGAGATCAGCAGCTCAGGACGTCCTGCCCTGCGCTCGATGCGTTCCAGCGGCAGCCGCGCCATCACCTTCCCGTCCGGTGTGCGGATGCGCCCGTCCCGGTACGGCAGCGCCCGCGCGCGAAAGGTGTCACCGACTCCCAGCTGGTCGAGCGCCGCCTGCGCGGTGGGGTGTATCCCGAACGCCGTGCCGTACCGCTCCAGCTCCGCCCTGCGTTCGAGGATCGTGACGTGCCAGCCGGCCCGGCGCAGGCCGATCGCCGTCGCCAGACCACCCACGCCCGCGCCCACCACAACCGCCGATCCCGCCATGACACCCTCCTCCGTCAACTGACTACCACATCTGTGGTACCACAATTGGGGTAATGTCGCATCCGTGGGAAATCAGGATCGGCGGGAACGGCTGCAGGACACCGCCATCGAGGTGCTGGCCGAGCACGGGGGGCGCGGGCTGACCCATCGCGCCGTGGACACGGCCGCGGGCGTTCCACTGGGCACCACCAAGAACTACTTCCCGACCAGGCAGGCGCTGCTGAGGGCGGCGGCCGAACGCTGCGTCGAGCTCTACCGCGACGTCCCGAGGCCGGCGCCCAGTGACAGGAAGACGCTCGTGGCCATGATGAGCGCGCTGCTCGCCGACGTCGCGGGCCCGGGGCGGCCACGCCTGCTCGCCTATCTCGAGCTCCAGGCCGAAGCGGCCCGCGCACCCTGGCTGGCCGGCATCGTGGACGCCATCGCGGAGGCCGACTTCGCCGCCTTCGAGGAGGCGCAGCGGGCCGCCGGCCTGCCGGTCACGCCGGAGCGCGCCGCCACCGTCACACTGGCCCTGCATGCCGCGATCCCGCACCTGCTCGCGGGCGGCTCGCGCACTCTGGCCGCCGCCGGTCTGGACGACCCCGCCGGCTTCGCCCGCGACCTGCTGGACTCCGTCTACGGCCGGGTGGGTGACGGCATGCCGTGAAAGTCTGACGGCGCTTCGGGCAAGAAGGGGCGACCGTCGTTCACCTGACCCAGCGGAGACGCCTGCATGGCCGTTCCACCCGACCTGACCGACCCTCCCGATCTGCGGGCCGGCTTCGAGCAGATCTTCAACGAGCACTTCGCCGAGATCCACCGCTACATCGCGAGGCGCCTGTCGGGCGACGCCGCTGACGATCTGGCAGCCGAGGTGTTCCTGGCGGCATACCGCGGCGGGTACGACGCCGCACGGGGCGGAGTGCGACCGTGGTTGTACGGCATCGCCACCAACCTCGTCGCGCGGCATCGCCGTACCGAGATCCGCCGGTGGAAGGCGCTCAGCAGGGCCGCCGAGCGCGACGAGCACGACCCCCAGGACGCCGCGCTGTCCCGTGTGGCGGCGGGCGAGGTGACCGGGAGGCTGGCGGAGGCGCTGGCCGGGCTCAACCGCGGCGACCGCGACGTGGTCCTGCTGAGCGCGCTGGGCGAGCTCAGCCACGCCGAGGTCGCCGCGGCACTCCGGATCCCGCCGGGGACGGTCGCGTCCCGGCTCAACCGGGCACGCAAGAAGCTCCGCAAGGCGCTCGGCGAAGTGAACCCCCTGAAGGAGTCCCATGGATGAGTTCGACCTCCTGGCCAGATCGCTGCCCGACGCGCCGCCGCCCTCGGCCGAGGTGGTCGAGCGGGCCCGCGCCCGGCTCTCCGCCGCCCAGCACGAGCCGACCCGGCGCTTCGTGCGGTCCGGGCCGGCACGGTCGTCCGTGCGGTTCGATGCGACCCTGCCGTCCGTGAGGTTCCGGCCGGTACGGCGCCGCTTCGGCTGGGGCTGGACCCTCGGGGCGGCCGTGGTCACCATCGCCGTCGTCATGGCCGTCGTCACGCTGGTGTCGAACCTGACCGCCGTGCCTGCTCCCGTGCTGGTGCCGCCTCGCGGCAACGACGCCCTGCGCCAGTTGGCGGACCAGGTGGCGAAACTGCCGGACGACACCGGCGCGTACTGGCGCAAGTCACTGGTGAACGACAGTCTGACCCGGGTACGGGCGGGCGGGCAGACCTTCAACGCGATCTTCTCGACGCGGATCGAGTTCTGGCAGCCGCGTGATCCCGGCGATCCCATGCAGAATCAGATCGAAGAGCTGGGCCTGCGCCCCGCGACCTCGGCGGACGAGCGCGCGTGGCGGGCGGCCGGGTCTCCTGCCAAGGTCCAGAGGGTGTGCACGCCCGGCACCCAAGCGGGCGACTGCCCGAAGCTGGCGATGAAGTCCAAGAACCCGGACTGCCGGTCCACGCGCACGGTCCAGCCGGGAGGCGTGTTCGGCGACCGGCGGGTGGGGGAGGTCACCGTAGCGGAGCTCGCCGCCCTGCCCACCGACGACAGGGGGCTGCGGGAATGGGTGCGCGGCCATGGGGCGGCCATGGGCAGGATGTCGAAACAGACGGACAACGAGGTGCTTGCCCGTTCCCGTCACTTGCTGGAAATGCCGATCAGGCCCGCGGCCAGGGCTGCCGTGCTGCGCCTGCTCGCCGACCTGCCGACGACCGAGGTGCGGGGCCGGGCCACCGACCCCCTGGGACGCGCCGGCCTTGAGGTGGACTTCGTCAAGGGCAAGCGTTACTTCCGGGAGTTCGGCAAGGACGACGAGGTGACCGAGGACCACACGACCATCCTCGACCTGCGGACGGGTGTCATCCTGGCGGATGTCACGGCGGCGGGGGAGAGCACCGAGGGACTGCCCAAGGGGACGATTGTGGACTACATGGCATGGACGGCGGAGTCCGGCTGGACAGACGACCGTCCCCGGCGGCCCAGCGACTGCCGCCACGGGTAGCGGCGGGTCACGCCCGCACCAGCGTCGGCCCGGCCCCCGGGCCGACGGACCCGCGGCTCGACCGCCATGGCGCTGAGACGGTGTGCGCGTAGGAGACCTCGCGTGCCCCCGCGAACGCGGCCAGGTCGGCGACCGCCGCGCCGATGGCCCCGGCGGACGTCTCGTCGCCGGGGAAGCCCGGCTCCGGGAACACGCCCTCGATCTCCAGCACGCCCCGGCGGCGGTCCAGGCGTGGCACGAGCCGCCCGACCAGGCGCTCGCCGTGCAGGACCGGCATGATGTAGTAGCCGTACCGCCGCTTGTGCTTGGGCACGTACATCTCCGTGCGGAACTCGAAGCCCCACAGCCGCTCGGTGCGGGCCCGGTCGCAGATGAGGTTGTCGAACGGCGACAGCAGCGTGGTGCGCGGCTGCCAGTCCTGCTCGAGCAGGCCCAGGGCGTCGCGGTGCACGTACCAGCGCTCCTGGCCGCCCTCGACCTCGGCGGGCAGGATCTGACCCGAGTGCTCCAGCTCGTGCAGGACCTCGGCGAGGCCTGGATAGCGGTCGCGGACGAAGTGGCGCTCGATGTCGGCGGCGCGGGCCACGCCGAGCGCACGCAGGGAGTGCTCGGCCGCCAGGGACACCGCCTCCCGCCGCGGCAGCGGCGTGGCGGCGGCCCACGCGGGCAGCCGGCGCTCGGCCAGGTCCCAGTGGCGCGTGCGGCCCGCCCTGCCCGCGACCATGATGTGGCCCTGGAGCCAGAGGAAGTCGAGCATGCGCTCGACGCCGCGGCCGTTGGTCCACCCGGAGGACTGCCAGGCCACGCTCGCGCGGCCGTCGAACGCCCCGGGCGGCAGCGGCCCCGCCTCGCGTAACCGGTCGAGCACGTGCTGCCGCAGCTCGTCGTTGGCCGTCAGCCAGTCACGGACCCGCAGCGCGTAGGTCGACTCCCCTCGCGGGTAGCCGCGCATCATGACCTGGTGGATCGGGTAGTCCTCCGACAGCACGATGGACGCGGCGTGCGCCCAGTATTCGAAGAGCCACCGCTCCTCCCACAGCAACGTGTCGAGGTCGGCGGGGTCGTAGGCCCCGAGCCGGCTCCAGAGCACCAGCAGATGGCTGCGGGCCACCACGTTGATCGGATCGAGCTGCAGGCACCGCAACGTGCGCAGCACCTGCCGCATCCCTTCCACGCCGCCGCCGGGCCTCGGCCCGGCCAGGTGCTGAGAGGTCACGGCCAGCCGCCGCGCGGTCTCCAGGCTGAGGGCCAGGGGGGTTGGCATGGCCAGCAGTGTAATCGAAAAAGAGTTCGATGTGTTTCACGTGAGTCACGAGGTTGTCCGGATCTGGCCGGACCTGTCCCAGAGTGCGCGCGCACCATTTCCCGGGTACGCGACATCGGGAGGTACGGGCCCGCCCCGGGCTCGCCGTGCCGGCGGCGTGGAACGCCCTGGAGGCCGGTGTCCGTGCGGTGCTCGGGCGCGGCAGGACGCCGCGCGAGGCGGCGGACCGGCTCGGGGCGCTGACGCACAGGCTGGGGACGAAGGTGCCGGGGCTGCCGGGCGGCCTCACGCACACCTTCCCCGATGCCGCCGCGATCGCCCGGGGCGAGGTCACGCAGGACGAAGCGGCCCTGATCGAGGCGCTGGCGGCCGATGTCGCCCGCGGGCACGGGGCGCTCGACCACGGCACCGGCCTGGAGGCGCCGGCCACCCTGCCCTACGCCGATCACGACCTCCGCCACGACCTGGCCTTCAGGCTGGGGAGCCGCGAGGCGTTCCCGCTTGGCGACGCGTCCCTCCGCGCCGCGCTGGCCGGCCTCGGCCTCGACCCCGCCGCCTGCCATGAACGGTGGCGCCCATGGCGGTCACTGGCGGCGGTCCACCTGATGGCGCACGGCGACGGCCTGTGACCGTCAGGAGTCCGCGCCCCACCACCCGCGGCGCGCGGCGAGCAGCCCGGCCTGGAAGCGCGTGCGGGCGCCCAGCCGGTCCATGAGCTCGCTGACCCGCCGGTGCACGGTACGCAGGCTCACCCCGAGCTGACGCGCGACGGACTCGTCCTTGAGCCCGGCCGCCAGCAGCGTGAACAGCTCCGGATCCGGCAGCTCGGCGGGGGAGGAGGCGGCGGCCGAGGTGGCCGGCAGCGGCAGCGCCGACCGCCACAGGACCTCGAACAGCGTGACCAGCGCGTCGAGCAGCGTCGAGGAGTGCACGATGACCGCGCTGTCGGCGTAGGCGGACGCGTCCGTGCTCAGCGGCAGGATCGCGGTCTTCCTGTCGGCGATGGCCAGCTTCATCGGCACCTCGGGGCTGACCCTGGCCTGCTCTCCCGCCGCCGCCGACTCCTGGGCGAGGCGCAGCTTGCCGGGGATCTCCAGGGCCGAGGCGTCGTAGATGCCGCGCACCAGGAGGCCGTGCGCGAGGCGCTCCATCTCGGCGACGTTCTGCTGGGCGGGGTCCTGCGCGTACGGCGGCCGGTCCAGCACCAGCAGCTCCTCGGTCGCCGTCTGCTGCAACTGCGTGAACCGCTGCACCACGGCCGCCTGCCCCTGCACGACCTCGACCAGCTCCTCGGGGGACTGGTTCTCCGTCCGCGGCGTCTCGGCCAGCAGCGCGAGCGCGGCCAGCCGCGCCTGGGCGAGCCCTTCCTCGCGGCGGGAGATGAGGGCGGCCACCGCGACGTCGGGCCTGGTCGGCACCCACCGGACGGGGCGGCCCGCCATGCGGCTGACCAGGCCGAGCGCCTCGAGCCTTGAGCAGGCCCGGCGCAGGGCCACGGTGGTGCGGCCGGTGTGCGCGGCCAGCTCGGGCAGCGTGGCACGCGGCCGCCGCAGCAGGTCCCGGTAGATCCGCTCGTCCTCGGCGTCCACCCCGACCGCCGCGAGCGCGTTGTCGTCCGTGTTCATGATCGATCAGTGTGTCAGATACCTGCAATGGCACAAATCTGCCGCCGTTTGCGCTAGCCCCGGCGTTCCGCTCCCCGATAGGACGGACTCCTGTAAGACCGGCCCTGTCGGGGAGGCAGTGTTGAAGAAGGCGTTGACCATCGGACTCGCGACCGCGCTGGCGGTCCTGTCGGCCACCACACCCGCACTCGCGGATGACGAACCCACCGGCGACGGCCTCGCCGGCTTCTGGCGCCAGCCCATCTGCCGGACGGTCACCGGTGACGGGTCGGTGACGTACACGCGGAACGACGGCAGGACCATCGCACCCACCAGCCAGGTGCTGCGCCCGGTCGTCTACACCACCGGGCTCGTCGCCCTCGACCGCCCGAACGAACTGCTCGCCATGTCGAACAACCAGCTGCTGAGCTCCAAGGACGCGGGCTGCACCTGGACGGCGGCGGGCGAGGTGAGCGGCTCCCAGACCGAGCTGGTCCCGGCTCGGGGCGGCCGGGCCTACGCCTGGGACCGCGAGGGCAACCTCACGCTCGCCACGTCCGAGGGCGTCACCCCGCTCACCTCACCGGCCGGCGACCTGACCGGGCTCGGCGTGGACCGCTTCCGCGGCGACCGTCTGCGGGCGGCCGACGGCTCCGGCCGGTTGTACGACTCGAGGGACGGCGGGCGTACGTGGCGGCCCATCGGGGTGCCCGCCTGGCCGCAGAGCGACCTGCTCATGGCCTACACGGCGGTGTTCGACCCGTACGACCTGGACCATGTGGTGCTCGGCGCGTCGAACACCGGCGCCCGCGTCACCTTCGACGGCGGCCGCACGTGGCGCACGTCCACCGGGCTGAGCGCGACCGGCGGCAAGGTCAACGTGTTCAGCGCCGCGATCTCCCCGGCCGCCCCGAACGTCGTCTACGCGATGGGGCTCGACATCGCGGAGTCGGAGGCGGGCGCGCCGTCCGGCGGCCGGCACATCTACCGGTCCTACGACGGAGGCCGGCGCTTCACGCGCGTCGTGGACCAGGGCGACGAGGTCACGATCCCCAACGGGCCGCTGCTCGCCCCGCACCCGACGGACCCGGGCGTGCTCTACTTCGACTTCGGCACCGGGTGGTCGGGCATCGGCACGGACATCTACCGGTACGACTCCCGCCTGAACCGGGTCACCGTCAACCACAACTCCTACGACCGGGTCACCTCCATCGCCTTCAACCCCTCCAACCCGGGGGTGATGTATCTCGGCATCGCCGAGGAGGTGTGACGAATGTTCTGTTACTGGTGAAGCGACCGGTTCCAGGGTGGTTGTCTGTTCTTGTGGTACTCGTGGTGCTACGGTGAGTGCCGTTCCCGTTCGCGCACGGTCGTGAAGCGGACACAGTAAGTCGTGGGCCTTAAGTCCTGCATGACTGCCCCCCGCCCTGAGGACCCCCGAATGCAAGCAGACGTACCTCAACGGACGCCCGAGCGGAAGCTCACCTCCAAAGAGCTGGCGGTCGTGGCCTTCGTGGGCACGATGGTGGTCACGGCTGCTGCGTGGTTGTGGGCGGTGACCGCCGCTCCTGCCGGGGCCAAGGGACTGATGGCGGCCGTGGGCGCGGGCTCGACCCTGCTGCTGGCCTGCGCCGCCGGGGCCGCCGCCTACTACGCCGCCACCGGCCGCGAGCTGCGCCGGCAGGCCAGGTGGGCCGAGGCGCGCTACCTGTGGCTGCGGCAGGAGAACGTGCGGGTGGCCGAGGAGGCGCTGCCCGTGCTGGGGCGCCGGGTGCGCGAGGGCGTGCCGGTCGTGGACGCGTTCGCGCAGGCGCCGAGCTTCGGCGAGAGCTCGCTGCAGCGGGTGCTCCGAGCGGCCGGCAACGAGCTCGGCGTGCTCCAGCGCGAGCTCGACACGGCAAGGAAGGCCCGCGAGTCGGCCGAGTCCGGCGCCAGGGCGTCCCGCGAGGCGCTGGAGCAGGAGATCTCCCGGCTGTCCTCCGACACGCTGCCGGAGCTCGTACGCCGGCTCCAGAAGGAGCGGATGTCGGTCGGCGCCGCGCTGGCGGACGTGCCGCAGCCGGAGCACGACCCCCTGCGCGACCTGCTGGGCGAGACGGCGCAGCACCTCGGCGAGAGCGAGCGCAGGGGAGCCGCCGTGATGGCCGCCTGCGCCGGCGCCGCGGCCCGGGTGCAGGCCCAGGCGACCAGCCTCCTCGCGCAGCTGCGCGGCCTGGAGGAGCAGTACGGCGAGCAGGAGGACGTCCTCAGCGACCTGCTCGACCTGGACCACCGCGTCTCCCAGATGAGCCGGCTGGCCGACAACATCGCCCTGCTGAGCGGCGGACGTTCGGGCCGGCGGTGGACGCGGCCGATCGTGATGGAGAGCATCCTGCGCGGCGCCATGGGCCGCATCGGCGCCTACCGCCGCGTCCGGCTCCACTCCACCAGCGCCGCCGCCGTGGTCGGGTACGCCGCCGAGGGCGTCATGCACGCGCTGGCCGAGCTGATGGACAACGCCGCCACGTTCTCGGCGCACGGCACGGAGGTGCACGTGTACGTGGACGAGGAGGACGCCGGCATCGTGATCACGATCGACGACAGCGGCCTCGGCATGCGGCCGCGCGAGCGGCAGCACGCCACCAAGCTCGTCTCCGAGCCGCTCGACCTGCGCACGCTCTCCGGCACTCGGCTGGGCCTCGCGGTGGTGGGCCGCCTGGTCGACAAGTACGGCCTGACCGTGAGCTTCCGGCCGTCGGCCCGCGGCGGCACCGGGGTCGTGCTGCTGATCCCGCGCGTACTGATCACACAGCCCAGGACCGCCGAGCCGCCGGCCGTGCCCGCGCAGGCGCCGCCGGTGGAGGAGCTGCCGACCGACGAGGAGCTGCTGCCCAGGCGGCGTCGCGGGCAGACGCTGGCCGAGGCGACGAGGGCGCGGCAGGCGCCGGAGGCCAAGCCGGTGGCCCGCGACGGGCGTGATTCGGCGGCGAGGTTCGCCGCGTTCCGCCAGGCGGGCGGCCGTGGGCGTACGTCCTCTCCGGTCACCGACGACGCGTGAGCACGCGTCACCGGCCCCCGGAACTTTCTGATCACAGTAAGGAGGCAGGGACGCCCGCGCCGCACACGCGCGTCCCGTCGTTTCGATGAGCACTACCGACGCTGCAGGCACCACCGATCGCGAGCTCGACTGGCTGCTGGAGAACCTCAGGAAGAAGACCCCGGGGGTCAGGCACGTCCTGGTCCTGACCAGGGACGGTCTCAAGATGTGCGTCACCTCGGGCCTTGGGCGCGACAAGGCCGACCAGCTCGCGGCCCTGGCCGCCGGGATCCAGAGCCTGTCGCTGAGCGCCTCCGCCGAGTTCGGCGACGGCATCGGCGCGGGGCAGGCGATGGTGGAGTTCGCCGGCGGGCTGCTGCTCATCGTGCCCGCAGGCGAGGGCGCCCACCTGGCCGTGATCGCCGACGAGGACGGCGACGTGGGGCTCGTCGCGCACAACATGAACGAGATGGTCGAGCAGATCGGGGTCTACCTCAGCGCGGCGCCGCGTCGGGCGGAGACCAGCGGCGAGCGCCCATGACACCGCGCGCTGTCGACCGGGAGGACCCGGACCGGCTCTACACGGTCACCGGCGGCCGCACCCGCGCCGACGAGAACGCCTTCGACTCCGTCTCTCTGATCGTCAGTGAGTGCGAGCCGGCCCCCGGCATGCAGTCGGAGCACGTCAAGATCCTCCAGCTGGCCCGGGAGCCGGCGGCGGTGGTGGAGATCTCCGCCGAGCTGCGGCTGCCGGTGAGCGTGGTGAAGATCCTGCTGCGCGACCTGCTGGACACCGGCCGCATCACCGTCCGCCATCCGTCGTCCGCCCTGCAGGCCGGGCGGCCGGACCCCGAGACCCTGAGGCAGGTGCTCAGTGCCCTCCACGACCTCTGATGCCGTACGCACACCGCTGCGCGGAACCGCACTCGACGCACTGAAGATCGTGATCGTCGGCGGCTTCGGCGTGGGCAAGACGACCATGGTCGGCTCGGTCAGCGAGATCCGCCCGCTGAGCACCGAGGAGGTCATGACCCAGGCCAGCGAGGGCATCGACGACGCCAGCCGGGTGCGGGCCAAGACCACCACGACGGTCGCCTTCGACTTCGGCCGGATCACGGTGACTCCCGACAAGGTGCTGTACCTGTTCGGCGCCCCGGGGCAGCAGCGCTTCTGGTTCGTGTGGGACCAGCTGTTCGCCGGCAGCCTGGGCGCGGTCGTCCTGGTGGACACCCGCCGCCTGCAGGACTCCTGGTACTCCATCGACCGGCTGGAGCACCACAAGACGCCGTTCGTCGTGGCCGTCAACCGCTTCGCCGACGGCCCCTCGCTGGAGGCCGTACGCGAGGCGCTCGCGCTGTCGCCCGAGGTCCCGCTCATCGAGTGCGACGCGCGCAAGCGCCCCTCGTCCAAGCACGTGCTCATCACGCTCGTGAAGCACATCGCCGGCACCCGGGAGGGCAAGTCATGACGAACCCACTCGTGGACGGCTATCCCGATCACGTCGACGCCATGCGGCTGTACGGGCCGGAGATCCACGCCGACCCGGCCGCGGTGTACGAGGAGATGCGCCGCAAACATGGGCCGATCGTGCCGGTCCTGCTCGACGACGACATCCCTGCCTGGCTCGTGGTCGGCTACCGCGAACTGCATCACGTCACCAGCCAGCCCCAGCTCTTCGGCCGCGACTCCAGGCGCTGGAACCTGTGGGATCACATTCCCGAGAACTGGCCGGCGCGCGCGTTCGTGAGCTGGCAGCCGTCCCTGGTGTTCACCGAAGGCGCCGAGCGCAAGCTCCGGGGCGGCGCGATCGGCGACGCGCTGGACACCGTCGACCGCATCGAGCTGAACATGATCTGCGAGCGGGTCGCCGACCGGCTGATCGACGAGTTCTCGGGGAACGGTCGCGCCGACCTGATCAGTCAGTACGCCCACCGGATCCCGGCCGAGGTCGTCACCCGGCTGTACGGCCTGCCGGAGTCGGAACTGCCCGAGCTGGTCAAGGACGCCTACCTGGTGACGGACGCGGGTGAGGAGTCCTTCCCCGCGGGGCTGCGGGTCATGGAGCAGGTGACCCGGCTCGTGGCCGCCAAGCGCGCCAGGCCGGGGCGCGACCTCACCTCGCACCTGCTGGCGCACGCCGCAGGGCTCTCCGACGAGCAGATCGTCCAGGACCTGATGGTGCTGATGCTGGCCTCACACAGCCCGGGCTCCAACTGGATCGGCAACACGCTGCGGCTCATGCTGGTGGACGACCACTTCTCGGTGACGCTCCAGGGTGGGCGGAGCAGCGTCGGCGAGGCGCTGAACGAGGTGCTGTGGAGGGACCCGCCCTCTCAGGCCATGCCGTCGCGCTGGCCCGTGCGTGACTGCGACGTGGCCGGGCGGCGCCTGCGCAAGGGCGACCTGCTGGTGCTCGGCTTCGCGGCGGCCAACGCCGACCCGCAGGTACGCCCGGCCGCGCCGGCCCACTCCGGCGCGAACCGGGCGCACATGTCGTTCAGTCACGGCGAGTACGGCTGTCCCTTCCCGGCGCCGGAACTCGCCGAGATCATCGCCAAGACGGCCATCGAAGTGCTCCTGGACCGGCTGCCCGACGTGCATCTCGCGGTGGAGCCGGAGGAGCTGCGCTGGCGGCCGTCTGTTTGGGCGCGGGGCCTCGAGTCCCTGCCCGTCCTGTTCAGCCCGGCCGGCCCCATGGGTCAGGGGCCGGCCGAGCGCTGGGAGCTCTGATCAGCGCACGCTCTCGCCGGTGGCGCTGAGGTCGCGGCGGAAGGACTCCGGCGCCTTGTACACCGAGAACATCGTGATCAGGGCGCCGATCATGACGTACGCGGCGACCAGCGGCCAGCGGGAGCCGTCCTTGCCGGCCAGCGCCGTGGCGATGAACGGGGTCAGGCCGCCCGCGAAGATGGAGGCGATCTCGCGGCCCGCCGCGGCGCCCGTGTAGCGGCGATCGGCGGGGAACAGCTCGGCGAAGAACGCGGGCTGGATGGCGTTGATGGCGTTGTGCCCGAAGTTGAGGATCAGCACGTACCCGAGCACGATCAGCACCATCGAGCCGCTGTGCAGCATGGCGAAGAACGGGAAGGCCATGACGAACACCACGACGGCGCCGAAGAAGTAGATCGGCCGCCGCCCGACCCGGTCGGAGATCGCGGCGAACACGCCGTGGCTGACGAAGGAGAGCACGGCGGCGACGAGGATGGCGTTGTTGAGCTGGGTCTTCTCGAGGCCGAGCGCGCTGGTGCCGTAGGACAGCGCGAACACCGTGAGCAGGAAGTACGGCACGGACTCGGCGAACCGCAGGCCGATGATCAGCAGCAGGTTGCGCCAGTCGTCCACGAAGATCGTACGGATCGGCCCGTGCTTGGGGCGCTCGGGCTCCGCGGCGGCCGTCTCGGCCTCCTTGTCGGCGGCCACGGCCTCGGCGAAGACGGGGGTCTCGTGCAGGCTGCGCCGCATCCAGAACGTCACGACGAGGACCACGGCCGACAGCAGGAACGGGATCCGCCACCCCCAGCTCAGCAGCTGATCGTCGGGGAGCGTGTAGACGTAGGCGAAGATCCCGGTGATGAGGATCTGCGCGGAGAAGCCGCCGGTGTTGGGCCATGCGCTGAAGAAGCCGCGGCGGTTCGGCGGCGCCGACTCCAGCACGATGATCATTGAGCCGCCCCACTCGCCGCCGACCGCGAAGCCCTGCAGCAACCGCAGCGCCACCAGCAGGACGGGAGCCCAGATCCCGATGGTGCCGAATCCCGGCAGCAGCCCGATGAGGATGGTGCTGAGTCCCATCACGACGAGCGTGACCATCAGGGTGGACTTGCGGCCGTGGCGGTCGCCCCGGCTTCCGAAGAACAGCCCGCCCAGCGGTCTGGCCAGGAAGCCGACGGCGAACGTGCCGAAGGCGGAGAGCGTGGCCACGAAGCCGCTGGCGTCCGGGAAGAACACCTTCGGGAAGACGACGGCGGCGGCTGTTCCGTAGACGAGGAAGTCGTAGTACTCCAGCGTGTTGCCGAGGAAGCTGGAGGCCGTGACCTTCCAGGTGTAGCGGAGATCTGTCTTCGGAAGGGTCGCGACCATGGCGCCTCCCTTTCTGCTGGCGGCTTGCATATTTCCGCAGTGGTTCAGTTGTCGCACACTATGGCTTGGAAGACGGTTAACCGTCAACGGTCATCCGTTAACGTTGACCGTATGCAGTTGTGCGGGATAGTCTCCGGGTCGGCGGAGACTCAGGAGAGGAGAGCTGGTGTCGATCACCAATCCGTTGCGCAACCCACCGCTCGGAGATCAGCTGCTCGCCCAGCTCCGCTCGCTCATCGTGCGTGGCGAGCTGAGCGTGGACACGCACCTGGTCGAGGGCCGGATCGCGGAGCGCTTCGGGGTGAGTCGCGGGCCGGTGCGCGACGCGCTCCGCCAGCTGGAGATCGAAGGGCTGGTGGAGACGCGCAAGCGGGGCGTCTTCGTCCGCGGCCTGTCTGACCAGGACCTTCGTGAACTCTACTCGCTCCGCGGCGCGCTGGAGAGCCTGGCCATCAAGGAGGCCGTGGCGCGCCTCGACGCCGCCGACTGGTCCCCGGTCGACGAGGCGGTCGAGCAGATGCGGGCCGCCGCCGACGACTCCGACGCCGCCAAGTTCGCCGCCGCCGACCTCGACTTCCACAGCGGCTTCTACACGATCGGCGACAACCGCTGGCTGACCGCCACCTGGGCGCTGCACCGGCCGTTGTTCGCGGCGGTGCTGGAGATCACCAACACCGATCGCGACCTGGTGCCCGTCGCCCAGGACCACGCCGACCTCAGGGACATCGTCCGCTCGGGCGACGTCGACGCCGCGCTGGCCGCGCTCACTGCCCACCTCGACGGATCCTGCGCCCGGATCCGCGCGACGCTGATCGAGCGGGAGCGCGCCCAGCCCGCCCTCTGACCTGCCCCCCGCCTGCCGCCCTGGGCCCGCCCGGGGCTCCGTCCGCCTGCCATCGATCCCGCCTGCCGTCAATTCCGCCTGCCATCAATGACGTACCGAGGCATCGCCGTGCCTCGCCATCGACGACACCATCGACGACACCATCGACGAACCGAGGTCCCGCCATGCCGGAGAACAGAGAGAACACCCCACCCCGTGCCGAGATCCTCGCCGCCGTCCCGACCTTCTTCGACGAGGCCGGGGAGCTCGACCACGCCACCACCAAGGCGCACTTCACGGATCTCGCGGGCCGCATCGACGGTGTCTTCGTGTGCGGCACCACCGGCGAGTTCCCCGCGCTCGACCGCGCCGAGCGCCGTGCCGTCGCCGAGATCGCGCTGGCCGTGTTCGGTCCGGAGCGGGTCGTGGTGCACGTCGGCGCCGCGGCCACCCGGGAGGCCGTGGCGCTGGCCCGCGACGCGGTGGCGCTCGGGGCACGCAGGCTGGCCGCGCTGACTCCGTACTATCTGCCTGCCGACACCGGCGCCGTGCGCAGGCACTTCGCCGCGGTGGCGGAGGCGGCAGGCCCCGCCGCCGTCTACGGCTACCTCTTCAGCGAGCGCTCCGGCGTGGTCGTCGAGCCCGCCGACTTCGCCGCGATGGCCGCGGAGACCGGGCTGGCCGGGGCCAAGCTGAGCGGCCTCGCGGCCGAGCGGTTCGCGGAGTACCGCGCGGCGCTGCCGGCCTCCGCCCGGGTGTGGTCGGGCTCGGACACCAGGCTCGCCGAGGTCGTCCGCGGCGGCGGCGCCGGAGTCGTCTCTGGGCTGTCGGCGGCGTTCCCCGAGCCGTTCGCCCTGCTCGCCGACGCCGTGGCCGTCGGGGACGCCGACGCGGAACGTTCCGCCCAGTCCCGGGCGGACGAGGTGCTGGCCACGCTGGGCGGCACCGTCGAGGGCATCAAGCTGGCGCTGAGCCACCTCGGACGCGGTACGGGCGCGCTCCGCATGCCGGCCCCCGAGATCGGCCCCGACATGCGTGAGCGCATCGCGCGGCTGGCCGAGACGGTCCTGAGTGCCTGATGATCCACCGGGAGTTCGTGACCATAGACGACCCCCGCTGGACGCAGTGCCACGCGTCCACGCTCGCGGTGGCGGACGGCACTCCGGTCGTCGCGTGGTTCGCCGGGACGAGGGAGGGCACGCCTGACAACCGCATCCGCGTCGCCCGGGGTGGTGAGCTGTCCACCCTGGACACCGGCAGAGACGTCGCGCACTGGAACCCGGTGCTGGCGCCCGGTCCCGACGGCGCGCTCTGGCTGTTCTGCAAGGCGGGCGAGCGCATCTCCGAGTGGATCACGCTGGTCACCCGCTCGTACGACGCCGGCGCCACGTGGGAGCCGGTGCGCGAGCTCGTGCCAGGAGACCGGTCCGGCGGCCGGGGCCCGGTCAGGAACCCGCCGCTGCTCGCCCCCGGAGGGCGGCGCTGGCTGGCGCCCGGCTCGACGGAGCGGTGGGGCGAGCCGCTGCGCTGGGACCCGTTCGTGGACGTCTCCGACGACGGCGGGCTGAGCTGGACGCGCGCCCCGATCCCCGTCGACCACGACGCGCTGGCCGGTGCCGGGCACATCCAGCCCGCGCTGTGGTGGGGAGCGGACGGCCCGGTCGCGCTGATGCGCAGCACCGAGGGGCGGGCGTACCGCTCGCTCTCCCGCGACGGCGGGCGCACCTGGACGCCCGCCGAGCCCACGGGCCTGCCGAACAACAACAGCGGCCTCACGGCGGTCGCGCTGCCGTCCGGACGGGTGGCCTGCGTGCACAATCCGAGCGCCGAGTCGTGGGGCAGCCGCTGCCCGCTCGTGGTCTCGCTGTCGGACGACGACGGGCTGACCTGGCACGCGGGTCCCACTGTGGACGACGGGGTCGTCCCCGTCGATCCGGCCGTGCCGCGGCTCCTGGACGACCGCGACCCCGGTGCCGGCCCCGGTTTCGCGCCGGGTGACGCGGGCGTCGTCACCGGCGGCGTCGCCGAGTACAGCTATCCCTCCGCCGTCCTCACCCCCGGCCACCTCCTCGTCACCTACACCTGGCAGCGCAGGGGGATCGTCCTCGCCCGGCTGTCCCTCGCCGATCTGGAGCCGTGATGACCAGCACGTACCGCATGCCCGTACCCCGCAAGGAGCGGCCCGCCGAGCCGCGCACCGCGTACCTGATCGCCAGCGGAGACCTGCGCCTGTCGGCGAACGTCGCCGGCTGGGCCGCGCAGGAAGCCCTCTAGAAGGCGGTCACGTCTGGTCGCGCTCAAGAACGGGCGGCTGCCGCGAAGGCGTGCAGTTCGCGCTCGACATCGGGACCGGCCGGGATGTACACGATCTCGGTGACGCCCGCGACGCCGGCCTTGCGGACCCGTTCGCCGATCGAGGCGGCGTCGCCGCTCCAGCCGGCGCGCAGGAGGGCCGGCCCGGCGGCGGCGACCAGAGCGCGGTCCCGGTCGGTCAGCGACGAGAGATGGCCCTGGTGGGCGACGAGATGGCGCAGGCCTTCCGCGCGGTCCGCCTCGAGGGCCGCCCGCCACCGGGCACCGCCGGGCACGGCGTCGACGGCCTCCTTCCCGTGCTCCCACACGGCGTGGACGGTGCTGGCGTAGCCGGGTCCGGCGGCCTCGACCACGCGTGGACTGGTGTGATCCTCGCCGGGCTCCAGAACGGTGCCGAAGCGCAGCAGCGCGAACTCGGGCCAGCCGCCCTGATCGCCTCCCTCGGAAACGGCGGTCACGACCACTCCGGGCACGCCGAGCTCCCGTGCCACGCCGAAGCCCTTCGGCCCCGAAGCCGCGACCCACACCGGCACGCCGATCGGACGGTCCGGGGCGGAGCCGGGCAGGTGCGTCATCTGGCACGGGCGGCCGTCGATCTCGACCACCTCGCCTCGCAGCAGAGCCCTCACCTGCCGGACGTAGCGCGCCAGCTCCGACCACGTGACGGGCCGCTGCCCCAGCGTGCTGCGGCCGGTGTAGCCCGTACCGAAGGCGACGATCAGCCGTCCGGGCGCCAGCTCCTCGACCGAGGCCACGGCGGATGCCGTCACCATCGGGTGCCGCAGCCCCGGGATCGCGACTCCGGTGCCCAGGCCGATGCGCTCGGTCGCCTCCGCGACGCGGGCCAGCGCGATCCAGGTGTCGCCGTAAACGGCCGGTGACTCGAACACCCAAACGCGGTGGTAGCCCAGCCGCTCGGCCAGCCGGGCCTTGTCGACGACGTCGGCGCCGGGCGGCAGGGCACACGAATATCGAGGAGTCATCGCCTGGCTTCCCACAGCGCGAGTGTGGCGCCGGTGGGATCGTCGATCACCGTGACCGATCCCTGGTGGAGGTCCACCCGGGCCCGGACCACGGTCGCGCCCAGCTCCACGGCCTGCTCCACCGCCCGGTCGAGGTGCACCACGGGCACGTACGGGATCCACTGCGGGCGGCGCCCGTCGTTCTCGGCGAGTTGCGTGAGGCCACCCCACGGAGCGCCGCCGTCGGTGAACATCGGCACGGTCTCGGACCCGGCAGGCACGTCGGTGACCGTCCATCCGAGCAGCTCGCCGTAGAAGCGGCGGGATCGCTCGCGGTCGGGGGTCCGCAGATCCATGAAGACGAACGGGTGGCTCATGCTTCCCTCCCCCTCAGTAAGTTGGGACATGCGTCCTGAACTTAGGACACGTGTCCTAATCGGTCAAGACGTGGGGTACGCTGGCCGCCGTGGCGGCATCCTCAGCGAGCAGGGCGAAGCACACCGACGGCAACCGGCGGGCCAAGCAGGAGCAGATCATCGAGGCGGCCAAGGACGTGCTCGCCCGTGAGGGCGTGGCGGCCTGCACGGCGCGCGCGGTCGCCGATGCCAGCCCGCTCACCAAGAGCGCCATCCACTACTACTTCAACGACATCAACGAGATCGTCGATCGCGCCGTGTTCGCGCACGTCGACACCATGCTCGACGACCTTCGGCGGGTGGCGGGGGAGACGACGGATCCGTACGAGCGGCTGCTGCGCGTGGTGGACGCCTATCTCACCACGTTCGCCGACAAGCCGCACGCCGCGTTCCTCTGGTTCGAGTACTGGATCAACGCGGGGCGCCGCGACTCCCTTGACGTGGCCGACCGCATGCTGGGCGAGGTCCACACCCTCCTGCTCGACCTCGTGGCCGAGCTCGCACCGGAAGACCCCGACAGGGCCGCCCATGCGCTGGTGTCCTGGCTGCTGGGCACCATCGTTCAGCAGCACCTCCGGCCGAGAGCGGTCGAGGCGCTGCACGAAGAGATCGCCCTGATCCTCACGACCGCCCCCGGCCACCCATCCTGAGGGCTTCGGTGGTGGCGCGTATCTCACCACCGGGAAATATCCGATGCGCCGCGGGTGGCGTGGCAAGATGGAGCGGGCCGGACTGTGGCGAGTTTGCCGATTGAGGAGCTCGGATGGCGACTGCTCACGATAAGGGTGACCTGGCCGAAACACCCGGTAAGGATGCCGCCCGGTCCGGGCCGACCGCGCTGCGCATCCTGGTCGGGGCGCAGCTGCGTCGATTCCGGGAGATCAGCGGGATCTCGCGCGAGGACGCCGGATACGCCATCCGGGGATCCCACTCCAAGATCAGCCGCATGGAGGGCGGGCGCACGAGCTTCAAGATGCGTGACGTCGCCGACCTGCTCACCCTGTACGGCGTGGCCGACGAGAAAGAGCGAGAGGCCGTGCTCGCCCTGGCCAAGCAGGCCAACGAGCCCACCTGGTGGCACGACTACCGCGACGTGGTCCCCGACTGGTTCGAGGACTACCTCGGGCTCGAGCAGGACGCCGCGCTGATCCGCACGTACGAGGTGCAGTTCGTGCCCGGCCTGCTGCAGACCGAGGAGTACGCCCGCACGATCTTCACCCTGGGCAACAAGGGCGACTCCGCGGAGCGGATCGAGCGCCGCGTCGAGGTGCGCATGCGCCGCCAGCGGATCCTCGCTCCGCCCATGTCACGCAAGCTCTGGGTGGTGCTGGACGAGGCGGCGCTGCACCACCGCGTCGGCAGCCCGGAGATCATGCGGGCCCAGCTCGAGCACCTCGACCGGATGGCCGCGCAGCCCAACATCACGGTGCAGGTGGTCCCGTTCACCGAAGGCTGGGCCGTCGGCGGCGTCGGGCCCGTCACCGTCCTGCGTTTCGCTCAGGCCGGGCTGCGCGACGTGGTCTACCTCGAGCAACTGGCCGGCGCGCAGTACCTCGGCAAGGAGTCCGAGGTGCTGCCGTACCAGACGCTGATGGACGAGCTCGGCGTGCAGGCTGCGCCCGCGCCCGACACCCCGGCCATCCTGCGTAAGATCATCGATTCGCTCTGACCGTCACGGTTTGCGGCCCACACCGCAGAACGCGTCGACCTCCGGGGGCAGCCCGAACACATCGGACTCCAGCTGCCAGCGGGAGACCGACACGATGCCGGGATCCACGAGCTCCAGCCCGTCGAAGAAGCGGGCGATCTCGGCGGGGGTGCGGAGCCGGTACTCGTACACCTCGCCCTTGTCGCGCAGCCGCTCGGCCTCCGCCGCGGCTTCGGGCTTGACGGTGTTCGTGCCGTCCTCGAACACCAGGTAGCTGCCCGAGGGCAGCGCGTCCATCAGGTGCCGCACCAGCGCGTACGCCTCGTCGTCGTCGAAGATCGTGCCCATCACGCCCAGGAGCATGAGCGCGGTCGGCCGGCTGAAGTCCAGCGTCTTGGACGCGAACTCCAAGATGCTGTCCGGCTCGCGCACGTCGGCCTCGATGTAGTCGCACGCCCCTCGCGGATCGCTGGCGAGCAGGGCGCGCGCGTGCACCAGCACCAGCGGGTCGTTGTCGACGTAGACGACCCGGCTCGTCGGGTCCACCCGCTGGGCCACCTCATGGGTGTGGTCCACGGTCGGCAGGCCCGTGCCGATGTCCAGGAACTGCCGGATGCCGGCCTTTCCGGCGAGATGCCGGACGGCTCGCCCCAGGAAGACACGGGTATGACGGGCGATGTCTTCCATCCCCGGATAGACGTCCCGGAGTTTCTCCGCGAGCTGCCGGTCGACGGGGTAGTTGTCCTTGCCGCCCAGCCAGTAGTTCCACACCCTGGCCTGATGCGGCTTGCTGGTGTCGATCCTGGAAAGGAGCGCGGGGTCCAGGGGTGAGTCATCCGTCACGAAGAGCTTCACCTCTTATGTTGATATGTCGTATCTACGAATCTATGCATCTTGTGAGGCTTTTGCCTTTGTATCAGGCGCGCTCGGCGGTGTCATTGGGGCTCAGTGATAAATCCGCTGAACCCGCGCTGCCTGAGGGCCGTACCTCGCTGTAGGACGAGACGGGGAGGTCGGCCACATGCGGCGCCGGATCACGAGTGTGAGCGTCGGGCTGCTGCTGTCGCTGGCGCTGGTCGGCGCACCGGCGGGTGCGCACGGCGCGCTGCAGAAACCGCTCAGCCGGGCGGCGGCCTGCGGCGCCGACAGCCCGCTCAAGACACAACCGGCCGCCTGCCGCGCGGCCGTGGCGGCGAGCGGCAGGGCCATGCCCGCCGACTGGGACAACCTGCGGGTGGCGAACGTCGCGGGCAAGGACCGCGAGGTGATCCCGGACGGCAAGCTGTGCAGCGGCGGCATCCCCGAGTTCAAGGGGCTCGACCTCGCCCGCGCCGACTGGCCGGCCACGACGCTGACGGCGGGAGCCCGCTTCACCTTCAGGTATCGCGGCACCATCCCGCACCGCGGGAGCTTCCGGCTGTACGTCACGAAGAACGGCTACGATCCGGCCAGGCCGCTGAAGTGGTCCGACCTGGGGAGCAAGCCGTTCCTCCAGGCCACCGACCCGAAGCTGACCGACGGCGCCTATGTCATCAAGGGCCGCCTGCCCTCCGGCAGGACCGGTCGCCACCTGATCTACGCGATCTGGCAGAACTCCGACACTCCGGACACCTATTACTCCTGCTCGGACGTGATCTTCCGTGCCGCGACGGCGGTCCAGGCCCAGCCCCGGCCGGTGGCCTACAAGACCACCGGCTACACCGGCATCCCCTGGCTGGTCACGGTGGCGGCCCTGCTCGCGATCGGAGCCGGGGCCATGGTCGTCCTCATGGTCCGGCCACGTCGTTAGGGCCACGGCTGCGAGATCACGGCTCTGAGATCTCCAGCAGGGCGGTGCTGAGCCCGCATACCGCCGTGATCAGGTGCTCGCCCAGCCGGCGCCACGACTGCTCGGCGTCGGCCGGGGCGACCAGCCCGATGGCCAGGTCGCCTTCGAGCTCGGCGCACATGTGCACGACGAGCAGGCGGATCATGGCCCGGTACTGGGCGGACAGGTCGGGGTCACGGTCCTGCCGCGGGGGCCAGAGCCTCTCCAGGCGTTGGAACGAGGGGGTGCGCATGCTCGCCTGGACGGCATGCTCGCGCAGGGAGGGCTCGACGACGGCCTGGGCGAGGAAGCGCCCGTACCAGGACGGCGTGCCCAGCTCGATGTGATGCTCGATGTGCGGCGTGAGGATGCAGGTGATCCACCTTCGGAGCGACACCTCGCCCGACGCCTCCAGCGCGGCCACCATCGGGATCCGGTGCTCGTCGATGGCGGCCGCGTGGCGGGCCAGGATCGCCTGGATCAGCTCGTCACGGGTGCTGAAGTGATATTGGACGGCGGACTTGTTGCGCTGGCCGGCCGCCTCGCTGATCATCCTGATGGAGACGTTCGCGAACCCGTGCTCGGCGTAGAGCCGTTCGGCGGTGTGCATCAGCTTGTCCCGGGCGCGCGTCGATCGGGGAGACGGCGTGGCGACCGCCGTACTGACTTGCATGGCTGATCCTTGATCTCTTCTTTCTGCACCGTCCCCCGACGATTATCGCCCCTTACCCTGTCACCACGTGACCCATACGTCCTGGAGACCTCCGGTCATCCCGCCGGTACGCATCCGCAGGTCCTCGGGAGCGTCGCGCAGCCGCAGGCCTGGCAGCCTGCGCGCCAGCGTGTCGAGGACGACCTGGAGTTCGACCCTGGCCAGCGGCTGCCCGAGGCAGTAGTGCGGCCCAGCGCCGAAGGTCAGGTGCTGGTTGCTGTTCTGCCGGCGCGCGTCGAACCGGTCCGGATCGGCGAACTTGCCCGGGTCACGGTTGGCGGCGGCGATGCTGGGGATCAGCGTGGCGCCGGCGGGCACATCGACGTCGCTGAGCGTGATCTCCTCGGTGAGGTACCTGGGCACCCCGCCGATGGTCGACAGCGTGCTGTCCAGGCGCAGCACCTCCTCGACGGTGCCCGGGACCAGGTCGGGGTCGTCGACCACGGCCTCGAAACGCTGCCGGTCGGCGAGCAGCATCGCCATCATGATCGCGATCATGTTCGAGGTCGTCTCGTGGCCGGCCAGCAGCAGCCCCCTGACAGTGCTGATCAGCTCGGGCTTGCTGAGCCGGCCGTCCTCGGCGTCGGTGATCTGGGTCAGCTCGCTGAGCAGGTCGTCGCCGGGGTTCTCCCGGTTGTGGTCGATCAGGTCCGACACGTACGCGGTGAACTCCTGGTAGGCCTGGTCGACCTCCTCCTGGGTGTTGCGCGTGAGCGTGAGCATGGTGGTGGACCAGCGCGCGAACTTGTCCTGGTCCTCGGGCGGCGCGCCGACCAGCGCGCAGATGACCCGCACGGGAAGCGGCAGCCCCAGCCCGGTCGACAGGTTGCCAGGGGAGCCCTTGGCCAGCATGGTGTCCAGCAGGTCGTCGGCCATCGCCTGGACCCTGGGCCGCCACACCTCCATCTTCCGTGCGGTGAACCAGCGGCTGAGCAGGCGCCGCCACCGCATGTGGCCCTGCCCCTCGCTGATGTCCATGGTCTCGTCCCTGCGCCGGTTGAACAGGCCGCCGTCCTCTGTGGTGGCCAGCCGGGCGGCACCCTCCCTGGCGAGGTTGCGGCTGAAGCGCGGGTCGGCCAGCACCGCGCGGGCGTCGTCGTACCGCGTCACCAGGGTGGCCACGTCACCGCTCGGCAGCCGTACGTGCGACACGGGGCATTTCTCCCGCAGCTCCGCGAGCTTCGGCGGCGGCTCCAAGGCCGTGGGACGGTCGAACGGGAACTCCGGGATCGCGTCAGCAGTCATCTTCGTCCTTCAGCTCGAAAGGCCCGACGCTTCCGAATATAAGGCGACCGCCTTAATAAGACAATCGTCGCGAAAGCCCGCCAGGTGAGCACAGGGTTCTTATCCCTCGCATGTATATACTCGGGGTATAGTCCCTCGACATGATCGCTCTCTCCAAGGCCGTCCGCCCGCTCGCCGTGGGACTGCTCGCCGTGACGGCGACCGCCGGCCTCCTCTCCGCGCCCGCGGCGTCCGCGTCCGCGTCCGCCACACCGTCTCTCCCGCGGCCGACCGGTGCTCATCCGGTCGGCACCACATCCCTGCATCTCACGGACACCTCCCGCCCTGACCTCTGGGTCCCCACGGCCAAAGCCAGGGAGCTCATGGTCTCCCTCTGGTACCCGGCCAAGGCGCCGGGCCGTGACCGGGCGCCGTACATGACGGCGAAGGAGTCGGAGCTCCTCCTGAAGGACAGCGGGATCACCAGCGTGCCCTCCGACGCGCTGAGCAAGACCCGCACCAACGCCTACACCGATGCCAAGCCGGCGGGCCGCACGCACGGCCTGCCCCTTGTCGTGCTCTCGCCCGGCTTCGGCAAGCCCAGGAGCGAGCTCACCGGGCTGGCCGAGGAGCTGGCGAGCCGGGGGTACGTGGTGGCCGGGATCGACCACACGTACGAGAGCGTCGCCACAACCTTCCCCGACGGACGGGTCACCACGTGCGTCGTGTGCGAGATCGACAAGACCCCGGCGTGGTGGGAGAAGCTGGAGAAGGGCCGTGCGGCCGACGTCTCCTTCGTGCTCGACGAGCTGACCGGGTCGCACCCGAAGTGGAAGGGCGCTCGCCTGATCGACCCCTCCAAGATCGCGATGGCCGGCCAGTCGGTCGGCGGCGCGAGCGCCATCACCACCATGCTCGCGGACTCCCGGGTACGCGCCGGGGTCGACATGGACGGCACCACAGACGTCCCGATCCCGGCCGGCGGGCTGGCACGGCCGTTCATGTTCCTGGGCAAGCCGTCCACGTACACCCCGGGAACCGGGGCCGAGGCCGCCTCGTGGGAGCGTGACTGGAAGCACATGACCGGCTGGAAGCGCTGGCTCCTCATGACCGGGGCGGTGCACGTCTCCTTCACCGACTACGGTCTGCTGACCGATCAGCTCGGCGTCGACTCAGGAGCGGACCTGCCCGGGGCCCGCTCCATGGAAATCACTCGCCAGTACGTGCGCACTTTCTTCGACCTGCACCTGCGTAAGAAGGCGCAACCCCTGCTGGACGAGCCGTCGGCCCGCTATCCGGAGGTCAAGTTCTGCGCTCCGGAGAAGAAGACCTGCGCTTAGCCTTACACGCCGGCGCTCAGAGTGTGTTGGCGCGCTGTGCCGCCTGGTAGACGGCCATCGCCTCGTTGCCGAAGAACGGGCCGAACATGAAATCGGGGGCGAAGTTGTACTTGAAGCTGTTGACGGAGTTGAGCATGCCGAACCCGGTGGACTCGTTGAAGTTCTGGAACCAGGGCCCGCCGCTCGCTCCGCCGGTCATGTTGCAGCGCAGCCCCTGGTCCGTGGTCATGACGGTGTCGTTGAACGTGCGCCCGCTGCAGTAGATCAACCGGGAACCGTCGAACGGCGCCGCCGCCGGGTAGCCGAAGGAGAACATCTGCCGCCCCCTGGGCTGGTTGAACGCCACGCCCTGCCCGCCCACGACGTCGGTCAGCGTCCGGCCCTGCAGCGGCGCCACCACGGCGGCGGCGACGTCGAAGTTGATGTCCTCGCTGGCGTTCCACTGCTGAGTGGTCAGCAGTCTGGTGGCCACCCACGTGCCGAACGGGCGCCGGCCGTTGTCGAACCCGGGGACGAACACCCAGTTCCGGTGCGAGGCGCCGTCCAGCTTCACGCAGTGCCCCGCGGTCATCACGACGCTCTCGTTGGCGCTGGTCACGGCCGAGCCGGAGCAGGACGCGTTGTTGCCGTCAGCGGTGGTGAAGAAGACGCGTCCGGTGGTGCGCACGACGGCGCCGCCGTCGGTCCAGCGCAGGCCCGGGCTGTTGGGCACCGCGGCCACCTGTTGGGCGTCGACGGCCGCGGTGCCGCGGACCGACCACGGGGAGCCCTGGACGGTCGAGGCGGCCCCGCGGGTGGTCCAAGGGGTGCGCCGGGTGGTGGTGTCGGAGACGCCGCGGGTGGCCCACGGGTCGCCCTCGGTCGGCCCGCCCGAGCGGGTGCGTCGCGGCCTGGGCGTGTCCAGCGGCTGCGCCGCCAGCATGCGCTGCGGCGTCCAGTACTGCTGGACGCTCCTGGCCTCCGACCAGGAGTCCGCGGCGGACCACCCGGCCGGCCTGGGATCGAGGCCGTTCGTGGTGCTGGCCTGCGCGGTTCCCACAGGGGCCAGGGCGCCCGCCACGGTGATCGCGACGGCGGAGAGCAGGACGACTCTGCGGTGCATTCGTACCTCCCGAAACCGGAATCTGCCGCATGGAGGTACGTACGCGGACATCCATCCGCCTCAAGGCATAAGCAAATGGATATAACTCAGGTCGCCCTTACCGGTGCAGCAGCCGGGCGGGGACCGCGTCGGCCAGCGCCTTGTAGCCGGTGTGGCTCAGGTGGAGGTGGTCGCCCACGTCGAAGGCCGCGACCAGGCGGCGCGGGTCGGCGGGGTCGCGGGTGGCCCGGTCGAAGTCGATCACGGCGTCGAACCGGCCGCTGGTGCGGATCCACTCGTTGACCGCCTGCCGGGCCGCCTCGCGGTGACCTTGGGCGTCGTCGTAGAAGCTGCCGCCGAAGGGGGTGAGCGTGGCGCCGTACACCCGGATGTCCTGTGCGTGCGCGCGCACGATGATCTGGTCGTAGGCGGCGATCAGCTCGTCGGCGACCTTCTTCTGGGCGTCCTGGGTGTCCGCCGCGGTGCCGAGGTCGTTGACGCCCTCGAAGACGATCAGCCAGTTGACGCCGCTCTGCGCGAGCACGTCCCGGTCGAGCCGGGCCAGGGCGCTGGGGCCGAGGCCGTCGTTCAGCACCCGGTTGCCCCCGGCCGCCTGGTTGGCGATGGCGACGCCCGCGGTGCGCCGATCGGTCCGCAGCCGGTCGAAGAGCTGGTCGGGCCAGCGGTTGTTCTGGTTGGTGGTGGAGCCCCGGCCGTCGGTCAGCGAGTCGCCGAGCAGGGCGAGCGTGGCGGTGGCCGGCTTGGACCAGACCTCGATGCCGCTGAGGAAGTACCAGTGGTCGACGGGGGTGGCGCCGGTCAGGTCCGCGGCCTCGGCCTGGTTGCCCTTCGCCAGGTAGGACGTGGTGCGGGAGCCCGGGTGCGACGTGATGGCGGTGGACGCCTGCCCGTCGGCGAGGTACGCGGTCACGCTCAGGACCGTGCCCGCGGGCAGCGCCAGGTCGAGCGGGTCGGACACGACCTGCGCGCCGACGGACACGACCGTCGAGGGGCGCCCGTAGAAGGTCACCGGCTGGAGGGTCTGCGGCTGGATCGCGCTCACCCCGGCCTTGCCGTCGCTGGGGAGCGCCACGGTGACGCGCGTGATGGGTAACGGCGCGCCACCGAACGCGTTGGAGAAGCGCAGCCGCATCCGCTGCCCGCCGACCGACACCCGCAGGGTCTGCCGCACCGTGCTGTCGGCCAGGACCAGGTTCTCCTGCGTGTACGGCGCGGGCGGCATGTTGCCGGGCTCGGTGAGCTGCGGCATCGCCGTCCACGTGGTGACCCAGTGCCCGCTGGGCTCGGAGGACCCGTCAGCCGCTCCCGCCGTGCCCATGGCGAGTCCCAGAACCGCGACGATGGCCAATTTCAGTGCCCTACCCATAGACCGGCCTCCCGAAATGTTTCGGGCAGATGTCGAATATTTCGGTAGCGAACGTATGACAGGTGGCCCCTGAGGTCAATGGTGTCCTGGGATGCCCGGTTCGTGATGAGGTCATGCCCGGCTCATGATCGTGTCTCTGGTGGGCGAGTTCGCAGGCCAGCAGGGTTGTACCCAGTCGATCTGAAGGAGTCGTCATGGGTGTCCTGCTCAGGAAGTGGCACGGCCCGCTGAGCTGTTGTGCGGTGGCGATGGCGGTGCTGGCCGCTGTCAGCGTGGTGGGGCTCGTCGTGGACGAGCGAACGGTGCTCGACCAGGGAGTGTGGCTCAAGCCGTTCAAGTTCGCGGTCTCCTTCGGCCTGTACGCCACCACGCTGGCCTGGATGATCGCACAAGCCGGGCGGTGGCGGCGGACGCTGTGGTGGCTGGGCACGGTCACCGTGGCCCTGTTCGTCACGCCGGAGATCACGGCCATCACCTTCCAAGCGGTCCGCGGCGTCCCCAGCCACTTCAACCTCTCCACCGAGCTGGACACGACGGTATTCATGATCATGGGTGGCGCCGCCTACCTCGGCTGGCTGCTGACCTTCGCGATGGGCGTGCTCCTGGTGGCGCAGCGCCGGGTGGACCGGGCGATGGCGTGGGCGATCCCGCTCGGGCTGGCCATCTCGCTCGCCGGCATGTCCATCGGCTACCTGATGACCGCCCCCACCCCGGACCAGGCGCAGCAACTGGCCAGAGGGCTGAGCCTGGCGACGGTCGGCGCGCACAGCGTCGGCGGACCCGACGGCGGCCCCGGCATGCCGGTCACCGGCTGGGAGACCGGCTCGGGCGACCTGCGGGTGGCGCACTTCGTCGGCCTGCACGCCCTGCAGGTGCTCCCGCTGGTCGCGATCGGCCTGCGCCTGCTCTCCCGCCGTTTCGCCGTCCTCGCGGGCGGCGCCACCCGTACGGCGCTGGTGATCACCGCGGCGTTCGGGTACGCGGGGCTTACCGCGCTGGTGCTGTGGCAGGCGCAACGCGGCCAGGCCCTCGTCCACCCCGACGCGCTCACGCTGGGGGCCGCCGCGGGTCTCGTCGCACTGGTGTCCGTCGCCACGGTCGTGATCCTGGCCGTCTCCGCGCCCCGGCGTGCCGAGCTACCGGATGTGCCCGTCCGTCCGGCCGCGACGCTCGCCGGGCGGTGAGGCTCGGAGACCTCCCGTCCACCGGCGGTGAGCCGGTCCCCGCGTCCGGGCGGCGGCGAGAGGTCTCCTAGGCTGCACGGGTGCGCAGGCAGGCAGAGCTGATCGTGGTCGTGGCGTTCGCGGCCTTCGCGAGTATCTACGTGGTGGCCGGCTCGCCCCTGGCACTGGCCGTGTTCGGGGTGCAGGTCGCCTTCGTCCGGCGGCGATCGTGGTGGCTGGTCGCCCTGCAGGCCGCACTGGCGTACGCCTCCGTGCTGCTCCACGGCTCCTCCGTCGGCATCCTCGGCTTCGTCGGCGGGTCGCTGCTGCTCACCTCGCTGTGGCCGCTCGCCCTGGCGGTGGTGGCCAGTGCCGCCCTCCTCGGCCCCGCCGACCCCGTGATCAGCATGATCCTGATCTCCCTGGTCGTCTACGGTCTGACCCGGATGATCGACCGGATCGAAGAGGTGAACGCGGCCAGGCTGTCACTGGCCGTGGCGGCGGCGGCCGAAGAGCGGTTGCGCATCGCCGCCGAGCTGAGCACGGGCCTGGGCAGGGCACTGTCCGCGATCGCCGGCGGAGCGCGTACGGGCATTCCCGACGTGGAGACGGCGCGCCAGGCTCTGGCCGAGGCCAGGGCGGCGGCGGCGAGCTACCGGGCCATGTCGCTGGCCCCCGAGATGACCACCGCCAAGGCGATGCTGACCGCCGCGGGCGTCACCGTGGACGTGCGCATGGGGCACACCGAGCCGCTCGGCCCGGCGGGCGCGCTCCTGGCGGCGGTGCTCAGGGAGGCCGTGACAGAGATCGTCCGGCGGCGCACGGCCACCACCTGCCTCATCGAGACCCTCACCGAGGGCGACACGGTACGGCTGCGCGTCTCCAACGACGGCGCGCGCACGGCCGGCGACGAGAGCCTCGGCGACCTGCCGGCCCAGGTCGAGGCGGCAGGCGGCACGCTCACCGTCGAGCTCGCCGGTGACGCCTCGATGACCGTGGACGCCACGCTGCCCACCACGCGCCCGCCCGGCCGGCCGGCTCGCGACAGCGCCCTGTCGATGGCGCTGCTGGCAGCGGTGCTGGTGGGGTTCTCGGTCAAGGCGCTCCTGCTGGCCGGCTCGCTGTGGCCGGCGGGCCTGCTGGCCGTCATCGTCGTCATGCAGCTGCGATCGGTCGAGGGGCGGCACCCGGTGGCGCTGTCGATCATGGCGGTGCTGACGTTCGCCCCGATTCCGCTCTTCGGACAGGCCTGGCTGGGTGTGGCGGGGTTCCTGGCAGGGCCGGTCCTGCTGGCCTTCTCATGGGCGGTGGCGCTGCCGCTGGTGGCGGCCGTCGTGGCGGTCGTCGCGACCGCCGCCGTGCTGCTGGGCCTGCCGGTCCCGCTGACCGTGAACTACGCGATCAGCACCCTGGTGACCGGCCTGGCGGTGTACGGGCTGCTCAGGCTGGCCCAGCTGGCCAGAGAGCTGCGCGAGTCGAGGGACGGCCTGGCCCGCGCGGCCGTGCTCGAGGAGCGCCTGCGTGCCGCCCGCGACCTGCACGACCTCCTCGGCCACACCTTGGCGGCCATCCTGCTCAAGTGCGAGCTCGCCCGCCGGCTCGACCCCGAGCGGGCCAGGAAGGAGCTCGACGACGTGCTGGCGATGACCGAGCGGGCGAGGGCGGACCTGCGGACGGTGTCGGGCGAGCACGGGGAGCTGTCGCTGACCGCGGAGGCGGAGTCGGCACGCTCGGTGCTGGCCGCCGCGGGCATCGAGGCCGTACTCGACCTGGGCCACGACCGGCTCGGCAGAGCGGTGGACACCGCGCTCGGCATCGTGCTCAGGGAGGCCGTCACCAACGTGCTCCGGCACAGCTCGGCCGGCCGGTGCACGATCACGACGTCCGTACGGGACGGTGCCGTCCGGCTGAGCGTGCGCAACGACGGCGTGCGCTCCTCGCAGGGACGCCACGGCTCGGCCGGGATCGGTAACCTCACGACCCGGCTCGCGGCACTCGACGGGCAACTGGCCATCGTCCGCGAACACGGCTGGTTCGAGCTGACCGCCACGGTGCCCACGCGGTCCTGGGTGCCCGTCTAGATCCAGCCGGCCTCGGTGGCGATCCGTACGGCGTCCGTGCGGTTGCGGGCGTTGAGCTTGGTGACGATCGCGGTGATGTAGTTGCGGACGGTCCCCGCGCTCAGGAAGAGCTGACCGGCGATCTCGGTGGCCTCGGCACCAGCAGCGACCAGCCGCAGGACGTCGGCCTCGCGCGGGGTGAGCGGGTTGTCGGCCAGGTTCCACGCGGTGATGGCGAGCGAGGGATCGAGGACGCGCTCGCCCCTGGCCACCTTTCTGATCGCGGCGCTCAGCTCCTCCGGCGAGGCGGTCTTCAGGAGGAAGCCGTCCACCTGGGAGGCGAGCGCGCGGCGCAGGTGGCCCGGCTTCCCGTGGCCGGTGAGCATGAGCGTGCGGCAGCCCGGCAGCTTGGAGCGCAGCTCGCCGGCGGCCCCGAGGCCGTCGATCTCGCCGGGCATGTCGATGTCCAGGACGGCCACGTCCGGCCGGTGGACCAGGGCGGCGGAGACCGCCGCGTCCCCGGACTCGACCGCCTCGACGACCTCGATGTCGGGTTCGAGGCTGAGCAGGGTCACGAGGGCTTCCCTGATGACGTGCTGGTCCTCGGCCAGGAGCATACGAATCACCTGACCATTATGTCCGGATCATGATGAGGTCATGGCGGGGTCGTGACCGGCTCTCTGGTGGGTGAAAGCGCAGATCAGCAGGCTTGGTCCCATGACAGAAGCAGTGCGGTTGGACGCGGTGAGCAAGGTGTACGGCAGGGGCCAGAGCGCGGTCGCCGCCCTGCGCGAGGTGTCGGTCGGCATCCCCCGGGGGACCTTCACCGCCGTCATGGGACCCTCGGGCTCGGGCAAGAGCACGTTCCTGCATTGTGCGGCCGGTCTCGACGTCCCCAGCTCGGGGGCGGTACGGCTGGGCGGCGCCGACCTGACCGGCATGGACGAGAACGCGCTGACCGAGCTGAGGCGGCGGCGCATCGGCTTCGTGTTCCAGGCGTTCAACCTGGTCTCCGCGCTGACCGTGACGGAGAACATCACGCTGCCGCTCAAGCTGGCGGGCGCCCGCGTCGACGGAGCCTGGCTGGAGGAGGTCGTGCACAGGGTGGGCCTGGGAGGGCGTGCCGACCACCGTCCGGCCCAGCTCTCCGGCGGCCAGCAGCAGCGGGTGGCGATCGCCAGGGCGCTGGTGACCAGGCCGGAGGTGGTGTTCGGCGACGAGCCGACCGGCGCGCTGGACACCATGACCGCCCGCGACGTGCTGACGCTGCTGCGGGAGGTGGTCTCGGCGCTCGGCCAGACCGTGGTGATGGTCACCCACGACCCGGTGGCCGCCTCCTACGCCGACACCGTGCTCTTCCTGGCCGACGGGCGGATCGTGGACGCGATGACCGCCCCGACCGCCGAGAAGGTGGCCGAGCGCATGACCCGGCTGGGGGCGTGGAAGTGATGATCTCCCTCGCGTTGAGGACGCTCAGGCACCGCAAGGCCGGCTTCGCCGGCGCGTTCGTGGCCCTGCTGTGCGCGGCCGCGCTGGTGACCGCGTGCGGGATGCTGCTGGAGACCGGCCTGCGTGGTGAGGTGGCGCCCGAGCGGTACGCCGGCGCCCCCGTGATCGTGGCGGGCGACCAGTACGTCAGACAGCTCAAGGAGAGCGGCAAGGAGAAGGCCAAGCTCCTGTCGGAGCGCAGATGGATCCCCGCCTCGCTCGCCGAGCAGATCCGGCGCGTCCCCGGTGTCACGAAGGCGGTGACCGAGGTGACCTTCCCCTACGCCGGGTTCACCGCCCACGGGTGGGAGTCCGCCGCGCTCACCCCGTTCACGCTCGCCAAAGGGCGCGCCCCCAGGGCCGCGAACGAGGTGGTCGTGGACGCCCGCCACTCCGGGCGGACGGTCCCCGGCTACCGCGTCGTGGGAGTGACCGCGCAGGCGCTGCCCGGCCAGGACACGCTCTTCTTCGCCACCGGCGAGGCCCGCCGCCTGGCGGGACGCGACGGCCTGGTCACGGCGATCGGCGTCTGGCCCGCCCTGCACGTCACCGTTCAGGGCGCGCTTACCTACACCGGCGACGAGCGCGGCGCGGTCGAGTTCCCCGAGGCGGAGGGCGCCCGGGTGAAGCTCGTCAGCCTGGGCGGCGCGCTCGGCGGCACCTCGCTGCTGGTGGCGATCCTCGTCGTGGTGGGCACGTTCGCGCTCTCCATGCAGCAGCGCCGGCGCGAGATCGCCCTGCTGCGGGCCGTCGGCGCCCTGCCACGGCAGGCCAGGAAGCTCATCGGCGACGAGGCCCTGATCGTCAGCGTGGCCGCCGGGGTGCTCGGCTCCGGGGGCGGGATCCTGCTGGGGTTCTGGCTGCGGGACAGGTTCGTCGAACTGAGCGCCATCCCCCCGAACCTGCGGCTGGTCGTCAGTCCGTTCCCGGCGATCGTCGCGGTGCTGACCACTCTGGCGGCCGCGTGGGTGGCGGCCCGCGTCTCCGCCCGCCGTACCACGAGGATCAGGCCGGTGGAGGCGCTGGGAGAGACGGCGCTGCCCGCCGGCTCACTCGCGCCCGTCCGGCTGATCGCGGGCCTGCTCGCGCTCGCCGGCGGGGTGGCGGTGACGATCGTGCTGTCCAACCTGTCCACGGAGGCGGCGTCCACCCCGGTCACCATGCTGACCGCGCTGCTGTGGACGATCGCGGTCGCCCTGCTGGGACCGGCGATCGCACGAGCGGTGACGGCGCTGCCGCTGCGGGCGCCCGGCGTGGCGGGCTACCTGGCGCGGAAGAGCCTGCGCGCCGGGACCGGGCGGCTGGCCTCGGTGATCACACCGTTGACCCTGATGACGGCGATGACGTGCACGATCCTGTTCGTGCAGACCACCATGGGACACGCCGCACAGGGTGAGGTGACCGCGGGCGTCAAGGCCGACCACGTGCTCGCCCCGGGCGCGTCCGTGGCCGCCGTCCGCCGGACGCCCGGCGTGCGCGCCGTGACCGAGGTGCTGCACACCTCGGTCAGGATCGACCTCGAGAAGTACGAGGCGCAGGCCGTCACCCTCGACGGCCTGGAGCAGACGATGGACCTGGGCGTGGTGGCGGGCTCTCTGGACGGGCTGAGCGACACGTCGGCGGCGATCAGCCGCACCGCGGCCTCGCGGCTGGACGTGGGCGTGGGCGACCAGGTCTCGCTGGTGCTCGGCGACGGCACTCCTGCCGAGGTGCGGATCGCCGCGATCTACTCCCGTGGCCTGGGCTTCGGCGACCTGACCCTGTCACGCGGGCTCGTCGCGGGCCACGTGGACGACGTCCGTGGCACGCTCCTGGTGGCAGGCGGGGCGCTTCCCGCGGGGGCCGTGCTCGCCCAGGCCTCGGGCGGCGGGGCCGACGCGGCGGTCGCGTACGTCGCCATGGGGCTGATCATCGCCTTCTGCGCCATCGCCGTGGTCAACACGTTGGCCATGTCCACCCTGGCCCGGTCCCGCGAGCTCGCCCTGCTGCGGATCGTGGGCACCACGCGGCGGCAGGCGGCGCGGATGCTGCGCGCGGAGACGCTGACGGCGCTGGCCGTCGCCGTGGTCGTCGGGACGGCGATCTCGCTGGTCACGCTGGCGGCCTTCAGCATGGGGATGACGGGGTCGGCGCTGCCGTACGTGCCGCCGCTCGCCTATCTCGCTGTGGTCGCCGCCGTGGCGGGGCTGGCGCTGGCGGCCACGGCGATCCCGGCCAGGTTCGCACTGCGACCCCGACCGGCCGACGCGCTCGGGGCGCGCGAGTGAAGGGCGGAATGCCCGAATCAGGTGAATATCCAGCAACGTGAAAGGAATTCGGCGCAAGCTTGAGGAAATACGCCTACTGTCACGGGGTTGCACATGCGGCGAATGCTGATCGCGTTGGGTTTGGGCCTCGTGCTGGCACCCGTGCCGGCCGCGGCCGCCGCACCGTCCTACACGCTGCCCAGGACGGTCATCACCGCCACGGTGAACCGCGACGGCACGGTGAAGGTGGTCGAGGACCACACGTTCCGGTTCTCGGCCGCCGGCCACGGGGCCTACGTCGACATCCCGCGCCTGGGCGGGGCCGAGGTGGAGAGCGTCGCGGTCGGCGAGGGCAAGGCCCGGTACCGTGCCGAGGGGACGCCGGAGCTGAACGTGGAGCGTCCTGGGGAGACGTTCGCGGAGGGCGACTGCACGGACGGGCCGCATCGGGTGGTCTGGTACTTCTCCGCCGAACCCGGGAGCACGCACACGTTCCGGCTGGCGTACACGCTGAAGAGCGCGGTCACGGCGTACAAGAAGCACGCGTTCCTGCACCTCCCACTCTGGGGCAGCGGCTGGAAGGGCGAGCTGGGCCAACTGCGGGTCTCGGTACGGCTGCCGCGAGCCGCCAAGGGCGGCCACGAGCAGTACCGGGCGTACGGGCGCTCGGACAGCGGCTTCAAGCCCGCACTCTCCAAGGACCGGCGGACCGTCACCGGCACCGCCCGGGACGTGGCCGCCGGGCATCCCGTCTCGCTCGACCTGGCCTTCCCCACGGCCCAGCTGACCGACGTGACCCCTCAGAAGGGGACCGGCGCGGCCAGGCTGGCCAAGCTCGAGAAGAGCGTGCCCGAGGCGGCCACGACCTCTGAGTGCGTGCTGGAGGGCTCCGTGGTGGAGGAGGACCACGGGCTGCCTGAGTCGTTCGCCGACACCGGCTCCCCGTCCACGGGGTCCACCGGCTGGACGGGCATCCTGTTCGTGCTGATCCTGATCATCGCCGTGGTGTCCCTGCTGGCCAGGGCCGGGCGAGCGGGAGGGTGGTCCTCCGGGACGTCACGCCCGCGCTCGTATCACCGGCACACCTACCACTCGCACACCTGGAGCAGCGGTTCCGACAGCTCCAGCAGCTCCAGTAGTTACGACTTCGGCGGCTCCAGCAGCTCTGACTCCGGCAGTTCGGGCAGCTCCGACTCGGGCAGCTCCGGCAGCAGCTCCAGCGACGGCGGCGGCGGGGCCTGGTGAGCCGTTAATTCGGTTGCGCCGGGTTTCGGCAAGCCCATACGGTTACGGACATGCGCCTTTACCTGTAATTCGCACTCAGCAGCGAAACCGCACCAGTCCACCCAGACGCGGCAGCTGTGCATGTCGAGCGGCCTCCATGAGCCGCGTCGCGAGTTACGTAGAGGAGCTTCCTTATGCGAGTTCGTTCAGCCAAGAAGAAGAACCGGCCCGAGTTGCCCGCGCCACGGCAAATGCCCAGGATGCCGCAACGCCCGGTCGCGCCACCCAGGCGCATCCCGTCCAAGGGTCGCTGAGACAACTACCCGGGATGGTAGTTAGCGAGCGCCGCCTCCACCGTACGCCAGGAGGCGGCGCTCGCCTTTTCACCGTCGCGGGGGAACATTGACTCCGCGGCGCGATTGCCATCCGTAATTGCCGGTTACTCGGTGCTATCGTCTGGGGGTCGTGTCGTCATGATTCTCGGGGGGAACGTTGAGGGCATTCATACGGATCGCCGTAATAGCCGTAATGGGATTCAGCGCAATGCTGGCCGCGAACACCGCGTCGGCCTCCACGCCGCCCCGCGCGCACTCCCTGCTCGCCGGCCTGTTCGGCGCGGACCTCGGCTCCGTGGTCAGCGCGCTTCCCAGCGTTTTCTGCGGCAATCGACTGGTCAGCTACAATTCGCCGGCGCCCAATTCGCCGACGACGTGCGTCAACGGCCCGGCAAACTCCGGAAACTCCACCAACAGCGGCAACTACCACAATGATGGAGATCCCATCAACAGCGGTAACTTCTCGAATGCCAACGGCTCCACCGCCAGCAACAACACCATCAATGGCGGCAACACCGCCAATGGCTCCCAGTGGCTGGGTGACCGGTGATACGCAGGGCCGGAGCGGTCGTGGGCTATCTCGGGCTGATGTTCGCGACGACCGCGATGTCGATGCCGCACGCAGCTCACCGGGACGGCGGCAACTCCTGGAACAGCGGAAACTACTGGAGCAAGGGCCGGCAGGTGAACAGCGGCAACTTCTCGTTCGCGAAGAACTCTCCGAAGAGCAACAACGTCCACGGAGGATCGAACTTCGCCAACGGCTTCCAGTGCTTCATCGAGCGAAAGAGCGTCGCCAAGCGAGCCTGCTGACACAATTGGCCCATGCCATCCTGCGCGCCGCTCATACCCGGTGATCCCGGGAGGCTGGCCGGCCTGAAGCTCCTTGGCAGGCTGGGCGAGGGCGGGCAGGGCGTCGTCTATCTGGCCGAGACCCCCATGGGCGCGCACGTGGCCGTCAAGTGGCTGCGGCTCGACCAGTCCGACGACGAGAAGAGCGTCGAGCGGTTCCTGCGCGAGGCGCGGATCGCGCAGCAGGTGGCGCGGTTCTGCACCGCGGCCGTGCTGAGCACGGGCGTCGAGCACGACCGTCCGTACATCATGAGCGAGTTCGTCGAGGGGCCCTCTCTGGCGCGGGTCGTTCGGAACGAGGGCCCGCGCAGCGGCTCGGCGCTGGACTGGCTGGCCATCAACACCGCGTCGGCGCTGGCCGCGATCCACGCGGCCGGCGTCGTGCACCGGGACTTCAAGCCGGCCAACGTCATCATCGCCGCCGACGGGCCGCGCGTGATCGACTTCGGCATCGCGCGGGAGCTGAGTCCCGCCACGATGACCAGCAGCACGCAGATCGGGACGCCTGCGTACATGTCTCCCGAGCAGGTGCTGGGGCATGCGGTCGGGCCCGCGGCGGACATGTTCTCCTGGGCCGGCACGATGGTCTTCGCGTCCTGCGGGCGGGCGCCGTTCGGCAACGACGTGCCGCACGCGGTGTGGGCCCGGGTGCTCAACAACGCGCCCCGTCTGGGCTCGCTCGACGGGCCGCTCCTCGACGTGGTGCGGGAGTGCCTCGCCAAGGATCCGGCACAGCGGCCGACCGCCAGAGAAGTGATCATGCGGCTGCTGCGGAACCCGTCCACCGGCTCCGACCAGGGCGCCACCTGGAATCCGCCTGCTCCCGACCCTCCAGAGGAGCAGGGATTCTCCGGCACCACGTGGAACCCGCCGGAAATTTCCGAGGAGCGAAGCGAGCAGGCCGCTCCCCGGCCGGCGCGCAAGCCGATCATCATCGGCGCGGCCGCTCTGGCCGCCGTGCTCCTTTTCGCCTCCGGGATGGTCGCGGCCGTGGCGCTGTCGAAGCGCACGCCCATGGCCGGCGGGTCCACCGGACCCACGGCCACGACGCCGAAGGAGCCGACTCGGACGCCGCCGCCCTCGACTCCCGCCGGGCCCGTCAAGACCACGCTCCCCGGCGGCTCGCTCACCCTCTACGAATACCCGTCCGCCCCGAAGACGCTGACGGCGTACGAGATCTACGACAAGAAGATCGATGACCGCGTCGACTATGCGAGGGAGTCACTGCACGGCAAGTTCGTGAAATATCCCGGCAACCTGGAGTCGCGGGTCTCGCCCAACGGGCGTTATCTGGCGGGAAGGCCGGAGGATTACACCTCGGACGGCTACGACTCGATCCTCATCGCCGACCGGGTGGCGGGATCCAGTTTCCGGGTCAAGACCGTGCGCAAGCCGCTGGACAGCCCCATCCGCGCCTGGTCGAAGGACGGCACCAGGATCCTGCTGAACGTCAACAAGAAGATCAAGAAAGACTGGGTCACGGTGGGCTTCGCCGTCGTCGAGGTGGCGGCGGGCGACCTGGCCCAGAGCAAGGTCGGCGTGGTGAACGTGGCCGACGACTCGATCCGCGGCTCAGACTTCGCCTGGGACGGCAACGAGCAGGGCGTGGCCATCGTCTACGGCAAGGACGAGGGGCTGCGCTTCTTCGACGTCTCCGGCAGGCCCACGCGGGACCTGCCGGGGGTGGGCTCGTTACGGTCCGACGCCAGGGACATCTTCTCGCCCTCGGGCAGGACGTTCGTGACCGAATGCCCCCGGGGCCGCGACGGGGAGACCTGCCTCTGGGACACCGCCACCGGCAGGCAGATCCGCAAGTTCTCCTCCGACTGCGACAAGGTGCTCGGCTGGTACGACGAGACGCGGCTGTACTGCTGGGAGTGGGACAACGCGACCAACACCGAGCTGCAGGTCATGGACTTCGACGGCAAGCTGGTCCGCAGGCTGATGGAAGTGCCGCAAGAGCTGAAAGTGACCGCTCATTTCACGGACAATCCTCCCCACGGCTCCTGACCTACGTGCCCCAGCCGCCGGTACGCGTTGGGGCTGCTGCCGTGAATGCGTTTGAAGGCCGAGCTGAAGCCGAAGGCGTCGGCGTACCCGACGCGGCGGGCGACCGAGGCGACCGTCGCGCCGGGCTCGTCGAGCAGGTCGGCGGCCAGCGCCATGCGCCAGCCGGTCAGATAGGTCAAGGGCGGCTCGCCGACCAGCTTGGTGAAGCGGCCGGCCAGGGTGGTGCGCGAGACGTTCGCGACTGCCGCGAGCGAGGCGATCGTCCACGGCCGGGAGGGGTCGTCGTGGATGGCACGCAGGGCGGCACCGACCACGTCGTCACTGAGCGCGGCGTACCACCCGGGCGCTTCGGCCTCCGGCCGGTCGAACCAGTCGCGCAGCGTGCACACCAGCAGCCAGTCGAGCAGGCGGTCGAGTACGATCTGGCGGCCGGGACGGCAGGCCACGAGCTGCGCTTCCAGATAGGCGCGCATGCCGGCGCAGTCGGCGTCCTCGGGCAGCACGATCAGGGACGGCAGGATCCGCACCAGCCGCCGCGCCACCTCGCCGTTGATCATGTAGGCGCCGACCAGCAGGACCGTCTCGCCGGTGGCGTCACCCCCGTGCCGGGCATCGGTGACGACCCGCGGTGCTTCGGTGTCGGAGAACACGAACGGCTCCGGTCCCCGGACGATGGCCGCCTCGCCCTCCCTCAGCCGCCGGGCATCGCCGTCGCGGATGATCCAGCCCTCGCCGCGCAGGGGCACGCAGAGCGTGAGTGACGCCTGGTCGGTGAACTTGAGTGCCCACGGCGGCGACAGCACCGACGCGCCGAAGACGGAGCCTTCGCCGCGTACGCCGTGCAGGAGGTCATCGAACGGATCCACGGGCCTCACCATAACCGGACGATCGGAAAGGTCCCGCGTACGCGTGGCCATGGTCGCCGGATCGCCGGCCCGGTTGGCTGTTGCTCATGAACGACATCGTGATTCTCGGTGCGACGGGCAAGACAGGCCGTCGTGTGGTGGAGCTGCTGCGCGCGGAGGGCAGGCGGGTGCGGCCGGCGTCCCGTTCCAGTGAGGTGCGTTTCGACTGGTTCGATCCGGCCACGTGGGAGGGCGTGCTGTCAGGGGCGGACGCGGTGTACCTGGTCGCACCTGAGGACCCCGCCGCCGTACGCGACTTCGTCAAGCGAGCCGAACGGGTGGAACGGTTCGTGGTGCTGTCAGGGCGGGGGCTCGAGCACGCCGGTGACACGTACTGGCGGGGGATGACGGCCGCCGAGGAGGCGGTACGCGAATCGGGCGCGGAATGGACGATTCTGCGGGCGAACAACTTCAACCAGAACTTCTCCGAGGACCTGTGGCATGCGCCGCTGCTGGAAGGACGGCTGGCGCTGCCGGTCGGAGACATGCCGGAGCCGTTCGTCGACGTCCATGACATCGCCGCGGTCGCGGCACGCGTGCTGACCGGGGACGGCCGCCACAACGGGCGGGTCTACGAGCTGTCGGGGCCGCGCGGACTGACGTTCGGCGAGGCCGTGCGGGTCATCGGGCAGGCGTCCGGCCGAGCCGTGGAGTACGTGGAGCTGACTCCCGAGGAGTACCGGGCCGAACTGCTCGCCGAAGGACTTGCCGAGGAGGTGGCCGACGAGCTGGGCGCCCTGTTCGCCCTGCTCCGTGAGGGTCGTCTGGCGGGGCCCACCGACGGGGTCCAGCACGTGCTGGGCCGCCCGCCCATCAGCTTCGAGGACTACGCCGCCCGGGCCTGGGCCTCGGGCTGAGCCGCACCGGCGAGGCCCGCGTCAGCACATGGTCCACGAGGTTGACTTCGCCTTCCGTACCGGCGAGGTGAGCTGGAAGACGACCGTGTGCCTGGACCCGAGCTCGGGCGTGATCAGCTTCTTCGAGCCGAAATAGTCGCTCTTGCCGTAGGACGGGATCCGCCTGGAGCCGCTCTCGATCACCTGGCCGTCGACCAGCCACTGGTAGGAGAACGGGGCGCCCATCTGGGACGAGTCCAGTCCGACGCCGAAGCTCAGCGAGCCCGAGTAACAGGTGACGCCCTCCTGGTTGATCTTCGACGAGCCGGCGACCCGTACGTAGGAGAGGCTGAACGAGGCGGCCCTGGTCCTGTTCGCGGTGGGCGACGGGCGGGTCGTGGCCGGCTTCTTCGTCGGCGTCGGCGTCGGCGTCCGCGTGGGCCGGGCGGTCGTGCGTTGCTGTGTCGGCGAGGAGGTGGGGCGCGGGCGCGTGCTCTTCGGCGTGACCGTCGGGGTCCGCGTCTTCTTGGGCGCCACGGTCCTTCTGTGCTTGGTGGCGGAGGGGGACGGCTCGCTGGAGCCGGCCGCCAGCGCCGCCGGGTTCGGATCCCTGTTCACCGAGGCGTTCCAGACGACGACGCCGGCCGCCAGGCACACGGCGACCGCTCCGGAGACGCCGGCGATCAGCGGGAAGCGCAGTGCCGTGCGCCGCGGTGGAAGGGTGGGGGACCCGCCGCCTGCCGGAGCGTGCCAGGGGGTGGGTGCGGCGTGCTGCCCCGGTGTGCCGGCGGAGGGGGACCGCTGGCCGCCGAGCAGGCGGAGCAGGACGTCCTGCATCTGCGGGCGGGCGCCGGGGTCCTTGGCCAGGCAGGCGTACACGATCGAGCGCAGCGGCTCCGGCAGGTCGCCCAGGAACGGCTCGTGGTTCAGGACCCGGTTGATGACCGCGGGCAGCGAATCGTCGCCGAACGGGGGCGTGCCCGTCCCCGCGAACACCATGACGGAAGCCCAGGCGAAGACGTCCGCGGCCGGGCCGATGTACGCGCCCGCCAACTGCTCGGGGGCCATGTACGCGGGCGTACCGACGACACTGCTGGTGACGGTGACCGCGGAGTCGGCGACGCGCGCGATGCCGAAGTCGATGACGCGCGGCCCGTCGCGTCCGAGCAGCACGTTGGCGGGCTTGAAGTCGCGGTGCACGATGCCCGCCCGGTGGATGGCGGCCAGCGCCGTGGCCGTGCTGACGGCCAGACGTTGCAGGTCGGCGCCGCAATAGCGGCCCGTCTGCGCCAGCGAGGGCCCTTCGACGTACTCGCTGACGATGTACGGGCGCGTGCCCATCGACGCGTCGAGCACCTGGGCGATGCAGAACGGCTCCACGCGCCGGGCGGCATCAATCTCCTTGGCGAAGTGGTCGCCGGCGCCGACGGACTGCCGCAGCACCTTGACCGCCACCGGCCGGCCGTCCGGTGCCTGGCCGAGGTAGACGATGCCCTGGCCGCCCTCGCCGAGCCGCCCGACGATCCGATAGGCCGCGATCGTCTGGGGGTCTCCTGGGCGCAGGGGTTCGGCGTTCGGCATGAGTGAAGTTACTCCTGTGACGGCCGGGACGGACCTTCCGCACCCTAACGGGATAAATCCTGATCTGTAGGCGTATTACTCCGACGGCAGGAGGAACCGCCAGGTCACGGCGTAGACCTGGCCGTGGCTGTCTCGATAGAGCGGCCACCCTCCCGGCCCCTTGACCCGCTTGACGGACCGGATCACCGCTTTCGCCTGGCGGCCCGTCAGCTTCCTGACCAGGACGCCCGTCTCTCCCTTCGCAGGCTCCCGGATCGAGGACGGCCACGGCGCATCCGCCTTCCGCTCGGACGAGCGCTCGGCCACCAGTCGTACCCGGTCGGCGCTGTAGCCGGTTCCTTCGCGGCGCACCCGGTCGGCGAGCGTGGTCAGGGTCTGCTGCGCGTGGTAGAGGGCGTCGGGGTAGCGCTTGCTGCCGGAGTAATCACGGCTGAGGGCGTAGGCGTCGACCGTACGCAGGGTACGGCCGCCGGTCCAGACACCGAGGGTCGCCGTAGTGGCGTCGTAGATCCTGGGTCCGCTCGGAGTGGGGGTCGAAGGCTGGTTCTTCAGGTCTTTCCTGAGCGACCGGACGAGGGTGCTCACATCGGCGGACGTCAGCCGCAACCGGCGGTCGGCGTCGGCGACCGCCAGGCCGCTCCCGTAGACGATGATCTCGGGCGGATCGATCTCCTTGAACCCGGGCCGGACGTAGCCCCCCGAATCCCACAGCAACGCGACCACCTGACGGTTGTCCGGCCTCTCGCCGGGCCGGGCGGCCTCGGCAGAGGCGGGGTGGCCGATGGCCGGCAGCATCGAAACAGCTGTCACCAGAAAGGTGCAGAGAAGGCGCATATCCCGGAAACGTGGAAGATCCCTCGCCGGTTCAGGAGTGGCGCAGGACCGTACGCCGGCCGTCGTCGCCAGGGGTGCTCACGATGAGGCGGCGCGCCATCGCGGTGACGTCCTCGCTCAGTCAGACTCGGCTGCTGTGCGGCCACGGAGTTCGTCGGCGGCCTCCTGGTAGGCGGTGGCGGCGTTGGCGAAGTAGTCGAACAGGACGCTGCGCTGCTCGGGGGAGTACTGCTGGATGATCGCGGCGATCCTGTCGCGGGCGGGAGCGAGGACCTCGTCCAGGCCCGACGGGGTGGCGATCGGTTCGACGATGACCTTGCGGCGGTCGCCGGGATCGGGGACGCGGCGGACGTATCCGGCCTGCTCCAGGCGGTCGATCAGCCGGGTGGTGGGGCCGGTGGTCAGGCCTGTGCGGCGGCCGAGCTCGCCGGGGGTCAGCGCCCCGCTCAGGCTCAGGATGTTCAGCGCGTACAGGTCGGTCGCGCCCAGGTCGACGGCCTTGGCGCTGGCGTGGCCGTGCAGCATGACGGCGCTCAGGTACCGCCGGTAGACCGCACCGGCGTTCTCGGGTGTTGACACGTTCCGCCCTCCGGCTTAATCTCTTCCTCAGAGAAGATAAATCCTCAAGGAATCAACTTCCTCTAAGAAGCTATCATGAGAGGGCTAGAACCATGAACGCTCGTACCGCTGACACCGCCGCCGTCACCGCCGTGCTCGACCGCCTGGCCGACGCCTGGGAGCGCGGCGACGGCGCCGCCTACGGCGCGCTGTTCACCGCCGACGCCACCTACATCACCTACGTCGGCACCCTGTACATCGGCGCCCAGGAGATCGGCGACGCCCACCAGGCGCTGTTCGACAGCTTTGTCAAGGGCACCAAACTGGCCGGCCAGACCGTCAGCATCCGCTTCACCGGCCCCGACACCGCCCTGGTCATCACCCGCGGTGACACCTACAAGGGCAGGCCCGGCAAGCTCCACAAGATCCAGACCTACACCCTGACCCGCCAGGCGGACGGCGAGTGGAAGATCGCCGCCTTCCAGAACACCAAGCACCAGGCGGTCATGGAAGCCATCTCCTTCAAGTTCCAGCCTGCCAGCAAGCCCGCCGCCGCCCACGCCTGAACGCCCACGCCTGGACGCCCACTTCTCAACGCCCACGCCTCAACGCCCACGGAAGACCCCACATGACTTCGCTCGCCGTCGTCGCCGCCACCGGGCGCACCGGACGCCTCGTCGTCGAACGCGCCCTGGCGGCCGGACATGCCGTCACCGCCGTCGCCCGCCACCCCGAAGCCCTCGGCCTCGACCACCCCCACCTCACCCGCCGCGCCGCCGACGTGATGGACCCCGCCCGCTTACGCGCGGCGCTGGCCGGACACGACATCGTGGTCTCCGCCCTCGGCTCGACCGGGAGGGGCCCGACCACCCTCTACTCGGCCGGCACGGCCGCGATCATCGGGGCGCTGCCCCCGGACGCCCGGCTCGTCGTGATCTCTTCGGCCGGTCTGGCCACCCCCGCCGACGCCGGACCGACCGCCCGCCTCTTCGGCCGCGTCCTGCACCACGTCATGCGTCACCCGTACGCCGACATGAACCGCATGGAGCGCCTGCTCGCCGGGACCAGCCTCAGCTGGACGGCCGTGCGGCCGACCGGCCTGACCGACCGGCCGGGCACCGGCCGCCCCCGCGTCTCCCTCGGAGCGTCCGAGCGCCTCGGCACTCGGACCTCCCGCGCCGACCTGGCCGCCTTCATCGTCGACCATCTCGACGACCCGCTGACCTTCGGCCGCCCCGTCGCCGTCTCCTCATGAGCTTGACCTGCGCCAAGGCAGCAGACGACCGTTCCTGGCCGTTCCCCGACGTAGCCTGGGAAGAACTCGCTGGTACGACCGTAGTTCCAGGAGAAGTCATGTCCTCACGACTCAACCCGTACCTCACGTTCAACGGCAACGCCCGTCAGGCGATGGAGTTCTACGCGGACGTGTTCGGCGGAAACCTGGTCATCAACACGTTCGCCGAGTTCGGCGCCACGGACTCACCGGACGCCGACCGGACCATGCACGCGATGCTGGAGACCGACGCCGGCTACACGATCATGGCCAGCGACGTCACCGGCGACATGGAATTCCAGCCCATGGCCGGCTCCTCGCTGAGCCTCAGCGGCGACGACGCCGATCTCCTGCGCGGATACTGGGAGAAGCTGTCCGCGGGCGGGACCATCACGATGCCCATGCAGAAGCAGGCCTGGGGCGACGAGTTCGGCATGTGCGTCGACAAGTTCGGCGTGCCGTGGATGGTCAACATCAGCCAGGCGCGGACCTGATCGATGCTTTTCAAGGAAAATGCAAGCGACGGGCAAGGACCAAAGCGACAATTGTTGCAAGTGTTAATATCCGCGCATCCCTTGGTCACCTCCCCCCGGCTCTCAGCTCCAGCGTTCACCGAGTAGATCCCCAGGTGGCCCGGGCCGAGAGGACAGGGTGGTCATGGCCACACGTCGAGAACGTCTGCGTTACTGGTTCGACAACAGCATGTCGAGGGGCACGCCCGCCCTCATCGGCTGGCTCGCACTGGTCACCGTCGTCATGGTCGTGGTGTTCGCGGTCCTGTCCGTGGCCTTCGCCGACGACGATGTGCACCACAGCTGGTACGACGCGCTGTGGGGCAGTCTCATGCGGGCGATGGACGCGGGCACCATGGCGGCCGACAACGAGGCCAGCAGCCCCGTCTTCACCGTCCTCGGGTTCGCCATCACGATCGGCGGCCTGCTCATCGTCTCCAGCCTGGTCGGTGTGCTCACCACCGGCCTGGACAACAAGCTGACCGATCTGCGCAAGGGCCGTTCCCGCATCGTCGAGTCCGGGCACACGGCGCTGATCGGCTGGTCCGACCAGATCTTCACCATCATCCCCGAGCTGGTCGAGGCCAACGCGAGCGAGTCCAGATCCTGCATCGCCATCCTGGGCGATCGCGACAAGCTGGAGATGGAGGAGGAGCTGCGCGCCCGGGTCGGGGACACCGGCAAGACCCGCATCGTCGTACGCAGCGGCAGCCCCATCGAGCCGACCGATCTCGACCTGCTCAGCCTGGACACCGCCCGCTCCATCATCGTGCTGTCCCCGCAGGGTGAGGATTCGGACGCGCACGTCATCAAGACGCTGCTGGGGCTGACCAACCGCAACTGGCGCAGGCGGCGCCCGCCGATCATCGCCTCGGTCACCGACACCGACAACCTGGTGGCGGCCGAGCTGGCCGGCGGCGGGCACGCGCAGGTGGTCGACACCGACGACATCGCCTCACGGCTCATCGTGCAGACCTCCCGCCAGTCCGGGCTGTCGGTGGTCTGCACCGACCTCCTGGACTTCGGCGGCGACGAGATCTACATGCGTCCCGAGCCCAAGCTGACCGGATTCCCGTACGGGGAGGCGCTGTTCGCGTACGAGACCGCCTCCCTGATCGGGATCCGGCGCGGGGACGGGTCCGTGGTGCTGAACCCGCCGATGAACACCGAGATCCAGCAGAGCGACGAGATGATCGTGGTGGCCGAGGACGACTCCACGATCCGGCTGGTACGCAGCTTCCCACCCGTCGTCCAACAGGCGATCGCCCACCCCGTCCGCCAGCCCGCACCTCCGGAGCGCACGCTGCTGATCGGCTGGAACAGCCGAGCCCCGAAGATCGTCGCCGAGATGGACCAGTACGTGGCGCCCGGCTCCACGCTGAACATCGCGGCCGACGTCATGGAGGACGACGACCACCTGGCACAGCTGAAGGTCGGCCTGCGCAACCTGGCCGTCAACGTCAAGGAGTGCGACACCACCTCCCGGATCACTCTGGAGGCGCTGGAGCCGGGCGTGTTCGACCACATCATCGTGCTGGCCGACGACCGGCTGGAGGGGCAGCACGCCGACTCGCGCACGCTGGTGACGCTGCTGCACCTGCGTGACCTCGCCTCGCGTACGGGACAGCGCTTCCCGATCGTCAGCGAGATGAACGACGACCGCAACCGCCGCCTGGCCCAGGTGACCAAGGCCGACGACTTCGTGGTCAGCGACAAGCTGATCAGCCTGCTGATGACGCAGCTCTCGGAGAACCCGCACCTGGGCGCGGTCTTCCGCTACCTGTTCGACTCCGACGGCTCGGAGATCTACCTCAAGCCCGCGACCGACTACGTCCAGCCCGGGGTCACGGTCAGCTTCGCCACCCTCGTCGCCTCGGCCCGGATGCGCGGCGAGACCGCCATCGGCTACCGCCTGCAGGTCGAATCCACCTCCCCGCCGAACTACGGCGTCGTCCTCAATCCCGGCAAATCCGAGCCGGTCACCCTCGGCCCCCGCGACCTGGTCATCGTGCTCGCCGAGAACTGACCCGTCAGCGGTTCCCGCTGTCACGGCGTATCAGTGCCGTGCCAGGCGAGGGCGCGATCGTTCTCACCATGACGAACTCCGAAACCCGCACCCGTCCCGGCACCGTCACCCTCGCCGGCATCCTGCAACTGCTGTCCGCCCTTCCAGACTGTTCACGGCCGATTGGACTTCGCGTGCCATCCAGGCGGTGGGTCCTCGCCGACGACCCCGTCCACGGCCTCGCGGAGCAGGTCGGCGTGTCCGGTGTGGCGTCCGTACTCCTCGATCAGGTCGCAGAGCAGCCGGCGCAGGCTGAAATGGCGTCCGTCGGCGTAGGCGAGGTGGACGAGCTGGTCGAGTCCGCCGGCGGCCAGGGCCGCGTCCAACCTCGCCCGCGACCGCTCCACGGTGGCGTCCCAGAGCGCGTAAAGGTCCTCGGGGGCGTCATCGGCGGCCGAGTTGAAGTCCCAGTCGGGGTCGGCGCCCCAGTCCGCGGTGTCCCACGGCGCGCCCATCGGCGCGCCGCTGAGTTTGGTGCTGAACATCTGATCCTCGGCGCGCGCGAGGTGCTTGAGCAGGCCGCCGAGCGTCAGCGAGGAGGCACCGATGCGGGTCCGCAGCCCGGCCGCGTCGAGGTTGTCGGTCTTCCAGCGGAACGTCGTGCGCAGGCGGTCGAGCGCACCGATGAGGTGCTCGGCCTCGGTGCCGGCGAGGGGCGGTTCCCACCAGTAATCGCTGTTGGTCATGGCGCCACCGTAGAGTCCATTCCGGACGTTCTGCTTCCGGAAGCGCGAGCGATCACCTCGGGTCGTGCCTGTTCAGTGCGCGGCGTCCAGTTTCGCCCGCTGTTCCGCCGTCAACTCCAGGTCCACGGCTGCCAGGCTCTCGTTCAGTTGCTCCACCGAGGAGGCACCGACCAGTGGGATCACCGGGATCTCGCCGCCCATGAGCCAGGCCAGCACCACCTGGTTGACGGTCGCTCCGGTCTCCTGCGCCACCTCCCGCAGCGCAGCCAGACGCACAGGTGTGCCCGCGTGGTCGAACGCCGCGCCGAGCGGCTTGTCCTGGCGGACGTAACCGCCGCCCAGCAGGGGCGAGTACGCGACCAGCGAGAGTCCGGGCTCGGCCCTGAGGTAACTGAGCAGGTTTCCGCTGACCACGCCCAGGTTGCCGTCCTTGGACCGCAGTGTCGGCAGATCGGTGCGCGGACGTAGGTAGGTGTGGTGATACTGCAGGACCTCATAGCCGGGCAGCCCGGCCGCGGCCGCCAGGCTCCGGGCCCGCTCGAGTCGCCAGGCCCAGTGGTTACTCGCCCCGAGGAGGCCCACAGTGCCTTCCTCGACCAGACCTGCGAAAGCCTCGACGGTCTCCTCCAGCGGCACGCTGGAACCTTCGATGTAGGCATGTGCGTACAGGAGGTCCAGCTTGTCCACGCCGAGCCGTTCCCTGCTCCGCTCCGAAGATTCCCGGATGACCTGCGCGGACAAGCCCTCAAGGTCGTGGCTGAGGGTGCTCGCCGGAGCGTTGGGCCGCCCTCCGAGTTTGGTGGCGATGACGATCTCATCCTCAACGCCGCGACTGCGGCGCCAGCGTCCGAGCAGCGCCTCGCTCTCTCCGCCCTGAGTGCCGTTGATCCAGTACGCGTAGTTGTTGGCGGTGTCGATGAAGTTGCCGCCGGCCTCGACGAACCGGTCGAGGATGGCGAACGACGTCGTCTCGTCGGTGGCGGTGCCGAACAGCATCGCGCCAAGGCTGAGCACGCTGACATCACGGCGGGTCTTCGGATCACTGCCGATCGTGCGGTACTTCATTGGGGGGTCCTCTCTTAATTCAGGGAATGCGGAGAGCCGACATGGGTCACGGGGCGGGTGTCCAGCCGGCCGGGCGGCAGATCACGCAGGCGGCGCAGAGGACTGGCGAGGAGGATCAGGCCGCTCAGCGCGAACCCGATCAGCATCACCCACAACGCCGTGCGGACGGTGAACGCCTCGGCCAGTGCGCCGGCCAGGACGCCCCCGAGCGGCATCGCGCCGAAGTTGACCAGCTGCACGCTGGAGGTCACCCGGCCCATCAGTTCGCCCGGCACGTACGTCTGGATGAAACCGGAGAAGACCACGTTTCCTGCTACGACCCCCGCGACGATCAACACGCCGCCCAGCACGAACAGCGTCAGCCCGGCTCCGCGATCCGCCAACGGGATCATCAGGCCGGCGGGGGCCAGGCCGGCTTTGCCGAGCAGAACGGCCCGCGCGCTGCCGAACCGTGCCGCCATCGGCCGCGCCACCATGGCGCCGACGATGCCGCCCAGGCCGGTGGCCGCGATCAGCAGGCCGGTCTCGCCCGCGCCGATCCCGACGCCGTCCACCAGGAAGAGCACGGTCAACGACGTGTAGCCGGTCAGCGCGAGGTTGGCCGCGCAGCCGTACAACGTGTTGCCGCGAAGCAGCGGATCGCGGGCGCCCAGGAGAATGCCGTCGCGGATCTCGGTGCGGAGGCGTCGGCGGGGCTTGGGGGTGTGGGCTTCGCGCCGTTCGATGCGGGCAAGGCAGATGGCCGAGACGGCGAAGCTGGCGGCGTCGGCGACCAGGCTGCCGACAGCCGAGAAGAACTGGGCGAGCAGCCCGGCGAGACCGGGCCCGGCCAGGTTCGCCACCTGCTCGCTGCCCTGGAGTTTGGCGTTGGCCTCCAGCAGGTCGGACCCGTCCACCAGGAACGGCAGGTAGGCGCGGTACGCGGTGGCGAAGAACACCTTGGCGGTCCCCGCGACCAGCGCGACCACGATCAGCTGGCCGATCGTCAGACGGCCGAGAGCGGCGGCGATCGGAACGCTGAGGAAGGCCGCCATCGACACGCAGTCGGCGGCCAGCATCACGGGGCGGCGGGGGAGGCGGTCCACCCAGACACCCGCAGGCAGGCCGACGAGCAGCCAGGGCAGCCAGGCGGCCGCCGCCAGCCCGCCGACCGCGAACGGCGGCGTGTCCAGCACGGTCACCGCGACCAGGGGCAGCGCTACGCCGGTGACGGAGCTGCCCAGGCTGCTGATGCTCTCCCCGATCCACAGCAGCCGGAAGTCGCGCCGGCGCAGCAGCCCGAAACGGGTCTCCTCTGTGATCGTCACGGTCGGCCGGGCACTGCGCGGGCGAAGGTGAAGACGGTGCCGCGTTCCCGGCCGTCGTCGGGCAGTTGGCGCTCTGCCCACTTGTTCATCACGGCTTTGAGCTCGGCGGCGTATTCGGCCAGTTCTTCGTCGGTGACGCGGATCCAGGCCTCGGTCGAGAACGGCCCGAGCGGCCAGCGTTCCTGCTCGGACTGGGGCTGGTCCGCCCAGCGGCGCACGTGGCCGGTCTGCCGCTCCAGGTTGAGCGATTCGACGGCCCGAGCCACCGCCTCCCCTGCGGCGTCGCCGGCGAAATCGGTGGAGGACCAGCAGAGCGTGGGAGTGGTCCGACGCCACCAGCGCTCGCGCCGGTCGCGGGCCAGCTCCGGCACCTCCTCGATCAGCCCGGCGGCTGCCAGGGCGCGCAGGTGGTGGCTGACGTTGCCGACGGCTTCCCCGGTCTGTTCTGACAGGGTGCTGGCGGTGGCGGGGCCGTCGAGTTTCAGCAGGTCGAGGAGGCGGCGGCGCACCGGGTGCGCCATGGCTGCCAGGACTCGCGAGTCGATGATCCCAGGCTGGTCGTCGGGCATGGCGAGGAGCGTATACGTACAAGAGTCATTGCACAATAGCTCTTGTACGTATGCGCCCGCCCTGTACGGGGCCTGGGCCGGCCCTTCACCCCTTGCCATCGCGCAGCTGAACGGCCCGCTGCTCTGCCACATCGATTCGATAGATCACGTCATGCGGGTGGGAACAAGAAAGGGCGGTCTGGTGGTCGAGGTCCAGCAGATTCCGCAGCAGCATTCGCCCGATCATTTCGTGCGAGACGATCAACGGCCGACGTGCTCCTGCCGCGTCGATCTGGAACAGGGCTCGGCGGGCACGTTCTTCGGCGTCCGCGTAACTCTCTCCACCTGGAAAGCGGTATGAGTACTTATTGCGAGCGCGTCCCAGTGCGACTTCGGGAAAGTCGCGCCGAATCTCCTCGTCGGTCAGTCCGGCGATGTGCCCATGGTGGATCTCCTGAAGATCGTCGATGATCTCGACCGGCAGAGCGAGCCGCGCTGCGAGGATCTCCGCCGTGCTCAGGGCACGCCCTAGAGGACTGCTGAACACTCTGTCCACGGGCAGAGCCGCGACGACGTCCGCATGGTGCACGGCCTGAAGAACGCCGTCGGCCGTCAACGGGGAATCGAGGTGCCCCTGCCGGCGCCCTTGGACATTCCACGTCGTCTGTCCATGTCTGGCGAGATACACCTCTGCCAGGTTGATCCCTTGCGCCATCGCTGCTTGTTCTCCCCAGGTATCTACATTTTTCTACACGCCCGCATTTTCGCCGCCCATTCTCATGGCAACGATCTGTTCGACCATGCCCTCAAGACGCCGCATACCGGCGCGAAGTGACACGATGTGAGCGCACATCACGCGTCTGGAGATTTGACCCCTTGACCTGGAGTGCGCTCGAGCTCCTAGCGTCGGCGGCACCGAGAAGGGAGCACATCACGTGAGAACTGTGCAGCTTGGCCGTACGGGCGAGCAGGTCAGTCAGCTCGCCCTGGGATGCATGATCATGGGCACGGTGACGCCGGAGGACGAAGCCGTCACGATCCTCGACCGGTACCTCGAGGCCGGAGGCAACTTCCTGGACACCGCCGACTGCTACTGCTGGTGGGAGAGCCGGGGAAGCTACGGCGGAGAGAGCGAGGAGCTGCTGGGCCGCTGGCTGGCCAGGACCGGCCGTCGCGAGCAGGTGTTCCTCGCGACCAAGGGCAGCGCCGTGATACGCGACCTGGACGCGGTCTGGTCCGACGGCCGGCCTGACTGGGACGCCGCCTACCGGACGTTCGTCGGGGCCGGGGCGAAGACCTTGCGGGAGGCCATCGACGGCAGCCTGCGCCGGCTCGGCACCGACCATGTCGACCTGTACTACGTGCACGTCGACGATCGTGCCACGCCCTTGGAGGAGACGCTGGAGGCGCTGGCCGGCATCGTCCAGGCGGGGAAGGCCCGCTACATCGGCTGGTCCAACGTACGGACCTGGCGGCTGGAGCGGATCCGCCAGTTGTGCGCCCAGCACGGCTGGCCGGCGCCGGTGGCGCTCCAGCAGCAGCACTCCTACCTGCGGCGCCGAGCCGGGCTCCGGCACGCGTCCATCGTGGACGACGAGCAGCTCGACTACCTGCAGGCACACGACGACCTGAGCCTGGTCGCCTATTCGCCGATCCTCAAGGGCATCTACGACGACCCCGCCAAGCGCGCGGGTCATGGGGCGATGGACCCTTACCAGGGTCCGGACGCGGAGGCCCGGCTCGCCGTTGCCGCCGAAGTGGCCGCCGAGACCGGGGTCACCCCGAACGCGCTGGTCCTTGCCTGGCTGCTGCACCAGACCTCGCCGGCGATCGTGCCGCTGATCGGGCCGCGCACGATCCAGCAGTACGAGGCGGCGCTGCCGGCGCTCGACGTCAAGCTCACAGGGGAGCAGCTCGCCCGCCTCGACGCCGCCGGAGCCTGACAGGAACCCGATCTCCGCAGGTGGCGCGGCCGAGGCCGGACCGGTGACGAAAGCGAGGCCGAAGTAGGCAGCGCGAAGCATCTCCACAATGGGGCGAGGGTCCTCGTACGCAAGCGGCGTGCACTGCCTGGCAGGATGGGCCGTGCCATGAGGAAGAGCGGACCCGATCCTGTTGACCAGCGTCTCGGCCCCTACCGCAATCGTGTCGCTCGACTTCTCGACGAGGGCGCGCTCGCTGGCTACGCCCACTTGGAGATGGAAGTCTGGTGGCAGGTGGAAGGGGCTTTCTGGCGGCGAAGATGGACCAACGGAAGAGAGCTGCCGCACTGGCATGTCGCCCTTCGTGACGCGGAGGGCAAGTGGACCTACAGCGACGCTGTGGGTGACGACGTTGATGAGACTCTTCGAGAGCTCGCCGCTTCGCAGTTCGACTGGTACACGGGAACCTACACGCTCGAATGGTTGGACGGTGTTGACGCCGAGGCCGTTGCCCGCGAGCACTTCACCTGAGACGGCAGTTGGACATGACCATCGGCCGCACATGCACAGAACCTGCCTGCCTGACACTGAGATCTTCCATAGCCGTTTCGCGTGTCGCCGACCGTGCACGCCGTTGAAGATCACAAGCGTTGGGGATGCCCGCTTGACTCTCGGGTAACCCGAGACCGGATGCTGTCTGGGTGAGTAGCGACAACCTCTTAGGTATCGGTGCCTTCGCCCTGGTTTGCGGCCTGTCGATCCATGCCTTACGGCACTACGACGAACTCGGCCTGCTGCGGCCGGCGGTCGTCGATCCGGTCACTGGCTATCGCCGCTACCGCCCTGAGCAGGTCCGGCAAGCCAGGCTGATCTGTGCGCTGCGGCGCGTCGATGTGCCGATCGACGCCGTGCGCGCCGTCATGGACGACCCGTACGGCGAATCGCTGCACACCGTGCTGCAACAGCACCGAGAGCGGCTGGTGGATCGTGCCCAGGTCTGCCCAGGTTCTTTCCCGCATGGTCCGCGTGGTGGACCACTACATCGAACACGGAGTGGCTATGCCTGACCTCAAGACCCCGCGCATCGTCCAGGTGACCATCAACGTCACGGACATCTCCGAGTCGGTCTCGTTCTACCAGGCCGCGTTCGATGCGGTGTTCAACGAAGAGATCTCCTCCTTCCAGTTCGGTGCCTGGCCGAGTGAGGAGTTCTTCCTGCTGACTGTCGCGCACGGACCCAAGGAGGCCGCGGTCTTCGTGCGTGGCAGACCCCAGCGGGAACCGCATCGATCTTTATCGCCGCTAGGACGGGTTCGACCACGTCACGCGAGCCGCGACGAAGCTCTGCCCTTCGAAGAGCACCTCGCCGCCCAGTTCTCCGGTGAGCTGGGCGCTGGTCAGGTAGCGCTTGTAGATGCGGTGTCGAGAGCCGTTGTTGAGCATCCGCTCCACCCATTGCTCGGGCTCGACTCCGGGGCGGAGGGCAGTGTCGATGACAACCAGTTCTCCGGCTACGCGCCGCGCCTCGGAGAGGAAGACCGTCCTCTCGTCGAGTGGCAGATGGCCGTAGAAATAGCCCGTCAGCACGTGGTCGAAGGCTCCGTCGGCAAAGGGGAGGTTCAGTGCGTCACCGACGACGGCCACGCCTGCGGGCAGCCGCGATTGTGCTACGGCGACCATCGCAGGGCTCGGTCCAGCCCGACGGTGACCCCCCGAAGGTGACGCGTCAGAAAGCCGGTGCCACAGGCGACGTCGAGAGTTCGCGCCGTCGGTAGCCGACCCACCAGGTCCACCAGGCGCGAAACCTCCAGGTGCCATGAGGGTGGGTTGAGTGACGCGAAGCGACCTTGCGCCAGGTACCACTCGTCGTACTCCTTGGCGCGCTGCTCGTAATAGGCGGCGGTCGCAGCGTCGCGAGCGAAGGTGGGGGTCCGATCCGACACGAGTCAAGTGTGGCGCCCCGGAACCTACGGATCAAAAGCCGACAGTAATTATCTGTCAACAAATGTTGTGAACATACGCCACCGAGACCGGCTCGGCTGAGCGCGTTCCGGTCAGCGTGGTATCCCGTTTTTGTAGCGCCCCGACTCCTACGCGTAATCGTCTATGTCCATCATTATCGGGTGAGGGCGGAGGTCTGGGTGGCTTCTTGGGTCTCCTTCGTCGCGTTCGGCCTGGATAAGGGCCTGTTCGGCCTGGTACGCGGCCGCTTTCAGGCGCGGCGGGGATGAGCTCGTATGGCCTTTCGCGCGTTCACCCGACCTGGCTTCGCGCACATTCCGGTTCGGGTTGAGTGAACACCTTGGGTGCTGTTACCTTCACACGGTGGACGACAGGCGTGCACGGGCGGAGATAATCGAGGATTTCGCGACTACCCTGCGAGAACTGCGCAACGCGGTCGGTAATCCACCTTTCCGAGAGATGTCCGGCCGTTCGAAGGCGATTTCTCACACGACGTTGCACGAAGCCACGAAGGGTAACCGGCTCCCGAGTTGGGAGACCACCGTCGAGTTCGTCAAGGCGTGCGACGCGGACCCGGCCGATTACCGTGAACTCTGGGAGAGAGCGAACAGGGCGGTCAGATCGGCGAGCGCCGGCAATCCCTCGATGCGCGTGGACACCTCGGTGGCCCCTCCGTCCGGTGGACTCGCAGCCTCCGCCACAGGCGCTGTGGAGCTTCGTACCGTGCACCTCGCCCTCGAGTCGCAAGCGCCCTGGCCGGCCGGAGAGACCTCCGCGTCCGTGCCTACGCCGCTGCCACCGTCCGACGAGTTCGCGGGCGACGTGCAGCCTCTGCTTCCTGAGTCGGGGCGCAGAGGAGGACTGCGGCTGACCCGTCCGGCTGTGTTCGCGGCAGCGGCTGTGATCATGGGGGCGGCGGTTCTCGTCGTGGTCGCCGTCAATCGCGGCTCCAAGCCCGAGGGGCACAGCCTGAGCCCGACCGGCAGCCCGTCGGTTGCCGCGCTGTCCCCGGCCGATTGCCCGGTACGTTCGACCAACCCGCCTTGGGCCCCGCCGTTGTACAAGGGTGATGCGGCCGCGTTCATCGAGGATGTCACGCTGGCCGACTGCACGCGCGTCGGTCCCGGCCAGACCATGACCAAGGTATGGCGGCTCAAGAACGCCGGGAACGTGCCATGGAAGGGATATTCGCTGCGTCGCCTCGACCCCACGCAGCAAGCTGATCAATGCCAGACCATCTCCGACGTGCCGATCAAGGACACGCAACCTGGCGAGACAGTCGACATCCAGACCATCATCACCACGCCCAGGAAGCCGGGCCTGTGCTACGTGCGATTCAAGATGGTGGACGGTTCGGGAGCGGTCGTGTTCCCGGGAAGCCGGCCGATCAACTTCCAGATCATCGTCGAAGGACAATGAAGAGTTCCCCGCCGTGCGTGACACGGCGGGGAACCGGAGTGGGACGGCCTCAGTGGGTCAGGAGCCGAGAACGATCCCCGTGTAGTAGTAATTGAGGATTCTGGAGTAGCTCCAGCCGTCTCTGGCCTTGTCGCGAGAGCCGTACTGCGACATCCAGTCCCCGTCGACCCAGTTGCCGCACGCCGTCGTCGTGGAGCAGTACTGAGCCCGGAAGATCTTCCCGCTGCGAGTCAGCCGGGTGCCCCACGTCGCGTCCACCGCGGCGCTCGTCACCGCCTTCGCGGAGCCGGGCACGTACACCTGACTCGACGTGTGGTCGTAGACGTCGAAGCACCGGCCGTCTGACGTCTTGCGGTTGGAGTGCAGCGCCCAGTACCAGCCGAAGTTCTTCACGGCCATCGCCCCGGCCTTGAGTGACTCAGTCGGCCAGCTCGACACCCACTCGTTGGGCAGGACGTTCTTGACGTAGGTCTTGAAGTCCACCCGCTCTACGCGATCGAGGTCCTTCCGGTAGACGAGGATCGTCGTGGGCAGCTTGGTGTCCGTACCGTCGGTCTTGCACTCGGTCGGCGATGCGGAACCCATGAACTCGTGCGAGGCGTTCTGGTTCTTGAGGGTGGCGTTCAGGTTGCCCTTGGCGCCGGGGGCGAAGTCCTGGTAGGTGCCGGTGTGGCCGCTGTTGTAGTAGACGCGGACGGTTTTGCTGCTGCGGTTCCAGGCGGAGGCGGCGGCGTTCTTGATGCACTGGCCTTTGCCTTCGCCGGGGCCCTTGAAGACGTAGCAGGTGGGCTGGGTGGTGGCGTAGTCGTCGACCGATTCGGTGAAGTCGGAGACCGATCCTTGGTTGTTGCTGTTGAAGTAGTAGCAGAACTCGCCGGTATCGCAGATGCCGTCGCGGCTTGCGGCTGAGGCGGGCGATGCGGTGGCGAGGACCGTCCCACCGAGCGCCATCGCGGCGGTCGCCGCGGCGACCCGCGAGATCAGCCGGACCGTTCGTAAAGGCACAGTCGTCTTCCTCTTCTTGTCAGTGACCGCGAAGCGTTATCGGACGTTGTAGCCCTGCGAGTTCCAGAACGAGGTCGGGTTCGGGTTGTCCAGGTGCGGGTCGCCGACGCTCTTGGCCGCAAGCGTGGTCCGTCCGGGGCGCATCTCGACGTGGGTGTGAGCGGCGGAGCTGCTCCCCACTCCGTGCCACGACTCGGTGGCGATGACCTGGCCGCGGCTGACCGACTGGCCCACGCGCAGGGAGGAGGAAGGAGCGGAGTGCAGGTAGATCACCGTCTTGTTCGCTGCGGAGTTGTAGATGGCGATCGTGGAAAGTCCCCCGCTGCCGGTGGATCCGCGTGCGACGTTGATGACCGTGCCCGCCACCAGGGCGTGCACACTCGAGCCTATGCTGCGGGCGATGTCGATGCCTTCGTGCCGGCCGGGGGTGGAGCTGTAACCGTCGAAGCCACAGGTGATCGAGCCGCCGCTGGTCGCGTAGAGCGAGTACGACATGTTGGTGCGCGACCCCGAGGACGTCGGGCCGAACTCGTGCGAGGCGTTCTGGTTCTTGAGGGTGGCGTTCAGGTTGCCCTTGGCGCCGGGGGCGAAGTCCTGGTAGGTGCCGGTGTGGCCGCTGTTGTAGTAGACGCGGACGGTTTTGCTGCTGCGGTTCCAGGCGGAGGCGGCGGCGTTCTTGATGCACTGGCCTTTGCCTTCGCCGGGGCCCTTGAAGTCGTAGCAGGTGGGCTGGGTGGTGGCGTAGTCGTCGACCGATTCGGTGAAGTCGGAGACCGATCCTTGGTTGTTGCTGTTGAAGTAGTAGCAGAACTCGCCGGTATCGCAGATGCCGTCGCGGCTTGCGGCTGAGGCGGGCGATGCGGTGGCGAGAACCGTCCCACCGAGCGCCATCGCGGTGGTTGCCGCGGCGAGGATCCTGGTTACCGTTCTCATGCTGTTCTCCTTCTGTCTACGAAATCTGGGATTCGGGATGGGTCTGCGGAGCCTGGGATTGGGGTTCGAGTGAGTCAGCGACGCTGGTACTCCTCCCAGGTGCGGATGGTCACCTTCGGGCCGTCGTCCGGGCCACGGCCGGCGAGCCCGTTCAGGCCGAGGTAGTAGTCACCGATCTGGTGCTGGGCCTGACCGGAGAGGCTTGTGTCGTTGATGGCGGCGGCGTGGATGTGCCACGGCCAGTCGTCTTGCTGAGGGTTGCGCAGCCATGCGGCGAAGCCGACAAGGCGCAACGCGCGGACGACCGCGGTGCGGGTGGCGGAGTTCATCCCCTGAACCGAGACGTCGACGACGCCGCCGCCGTCGTGGGTGCCCGCGGACGTGGGGTCGCCGCCGGGGTTGTACGAACCCTGATCCAGCTTGAGGTCGCGGCCGAGCAGTCGCTTGGCCTCCGCCAGCATGCTTCGCGTGCGGGTGTTGACGACGAAACCGCCGGTGGACACCCGGGTGCCCGGGTCGATGACGTTGGTGACCTTGAAGCGGCCGGTGCCGAGCTTGGTGAGCGATGTCTTGGTCGGCATGCCGTTGGCGTCCAGACCGGTGAGGCCGAGCGACTTCTGGTAGTTCGTGTAGGCGGCGACCGTTGTGGTGCCGAAGTAACCGTCCACCCACTTCGCGTCCAGGAGGCTTCGGTCACGCAGCGCCTGCTCAACGAGGAGGACGCTGGCCTTGGCGCCCGGGGTCAGCGTGCTGTCGGGCCGCCGCGGGTCGATCTGGGCCGCCTTGACGGTGGCTTCCATGTTCACGCTCGGAAGGGCCCCAGCGTCGGCCGCCTGTGCCGACGACGCCCCGTACACTCCGATCAGCGAAGTGAACAGGACGGCCGGCATGAGGGCGGCGGCGCGTGAGGGCAGCTTCATCGTTACTCCTGGTTCAGGCGGTGGCGGCGGTTCCCGTGTGGCGGAACTCAACGTTCCGCGTTGCTCACGTGTCCGCAAGAAGATCGGTGTTGTCAGCCTGTCCGACAGGCTCCTCCGTACGGGCGTACGCGCCGTTTGACGGGTGATCCGATGGCGAGAAACGCCAGCTCAGGCAGGGTGCTGACGCGGTACGTGGGCGCGTCCGCCCAAGACGGCTGCACAGCTGCCTGAGGCGGCCACTTACGAGGGTGGCCCGGTCCCCGAACGGCCGGCTCCGACCCGAAAGGACCGGTCTTTGCGCGAGCGCCGGCCGCTCAACTCAGCGAGCGCGAAAGACCTCTCCTAGCCGCCAAGGCGGATGATCCCCCGCGTGGCCGCCACGGTCACGGCGGCGGTGCGGTCGTCGACGTCGAGCTTGGCGAAGATGTGCAGCAGGTGGGTCTTGACCGTGGCCTCGCTGATGCACAGGTGGGCGGCGATGGCCTTGTTGCTCATCCCCTGGGCGACCGCGCCCAGGACCTCGATCTCCCGCCCGCTGAGGGCGCCGGGCGCGTCGGAGCGCGCCCACGACAACACCCGGGTCGCGATCGCCGGCGAAAGGGCGCTCTCCCCTCGGGCCGCCGCCCTGATGGCGTCGAACAGCTGCTCACGGCGGGTGTCCTTGAGCAGGTAGCCGATCGCTCCGGCGTCGATGGCACGGGAGATGTCGCTGTCGGTGTCATAGGTGGTCAGGACGATCACCCTGGCGCCGGGCTCGTGCTCGCGGATCCGGCTGATCGCTGTCGCGCCGTCGAGCTCGGGCATCTGCAGGTCCATCAGCGTGACATCCGGCCGCAGGTCACGCGCCAGCCGTACCGCGTCCGAGCCTGAGACCGCCTCGCCGACCACTTCCAGATCGTCCTGGGTGCCGAGCATCGCCCGGATGCCGTCACGTACCACCGGATGGTCGTCGGCGATCAGGACCCGGATCGCGACCCGCCCGGTCATCGCGCCACCACCGGGAGGCTGGCCACGATCGTGGTGCCCTCCCCGGACGCGCTTTCCACGAGGAGCGTGCCGCCGAGCTGCTCCATCCGCTCAAGCATGATCACCAGGCCGTGGCCGGCGGCGGCCCGCTCGGGATCGAAGCCGTCGCCGTCGTCGTGGACATCCAGCACGATCAGGTCCTCCATGTACGACAGGGTCAGCGTGACCTGCTCGGCATGGGCGTGGCGGCGAGCGTTGGCGACCGCCTCCTGCGCCACCCGCAGCAGCTCCACCTGGATGTGCGCGTCCAAGGGTCGCAGCGCCCCGGTGATCACGGTATGCGCGTCGATGCCGGTCTCGTCGGACAGCCGGCCCGACAGCCGCCGCAGCGCCTCCGGCAGGCCGCCGTCGTCGAGCTCACCGGGCCGCAGCGCCCGCACCACGCGGCGGCTTTCGGCGAGGTTCTCCCTGGCCGCCCGCAACGCCTGGGTCAGGTGCCGGTCGTCCGGCAACCGCTCCTGCGCCGCCTCCAGCAGCATCACCACGCTGGCGAACCCCTGGGTCAGGCTGTCGTGGATGTCGCGAGCCAGCCGCTGCCGCTCCGCGGCCACGCCCGCCTGCCGTTCGGCCGCCGCCCGCGCCTCCTGGGCGGCCTGTAACTGGTCGATCAGCTCCTTGCGCTCGGCGCTCTGCCGGGCCACCGAATAGAAGTACCCGACCGAGGTGGCCGCGCTGATCGCGATCAGCGCGGTGATGGCGATCTCGGTCCAGGTGATCGACCCGCCTTCGTGGTAGCTGTGCCACAACCAGGCCCCGGCGCACGACAGCACGGCGACCAGCCCGACGCGCACGGCGTCCATGCAGTACGGCACGAGCACGCTCAGGCCGACCACCAGGAAGGACGAGTCGATCGCGAACAGCCCCAGCCAGAGCAACCCGCCGCCGACCACGTACGGCAGGGGCACCTCACCCGCAGGAGGCGTGCGCAGCACGAACCACACCGCATACCAGGCGGCCAGCCCGGCCACGAGCGCCACCGGCAGGGCCTGACCCACTTCCATCAGCGGTCCGGCCGAGGTCAGCACCAGCCACGAGGCGAAGAAGGCGTGCTGCCACCGGCGCCGGGACCGCTCCCAGGACTCCACAGCACCGACGATAATCAGCCACCCGCCGCTCCGGCATCAACCAGTCGACTGACCCGGCGATCGGTGTCCCGCTCGATGTGCGTGCGGCCGCACCGGAGCCAGACTCGACGGTGTGACAGCCATCCCCAGCCCGTCCCAAGCCGTCTGGTACCTCGGCCCGCTGCCCATCCGCGCCTACTCCCTGCTCATGGTGCTCGCCGTCGCCGTCGGCATCTGGGTCACCCAGCGCCGCTGGACCGCCCGCGGCGGCGAGCGTGGCACGGTAGGGGACATCGCCACCTGGGCCGTGCCGTTCGGCATGATCGGTGCGCGGATCTATCACGTGGCCACCGACTGGCAGCAGTACTTCGGCCCCGGCAAGAACCCCTTGCGCTCCTTCGCGATCTGGGAGGGCGGGATCAGCATCTGGGGCGCCGTCGCCGGCGGCGCCCTGGGCGCGTGGCTGGCCTGCCGCCGGCGCGGCATTCCGCTGCGCGACTTCGCCGACGCCGCCGCGCCCGGGATCGCCCTCGGGCAGGTGATCGCCCGCTGGGGCAACTGGTTCAACCAGGAGTTGTACGGCAGGCCGACCACCCTGCCCTGGGCGCTGGAGATCGACGCCGCCCACCGACCGCGGGGCATGGAATCCACGGCCACCTACCATCCGACCTTCCTTTACGAGTCGCTGTGGGACCTCGGTGTGGCCGGGTTCGTCCTCTGGGCCGAGCGGCGCTTCCGGCTGGACCGTGGCAGGGCGTTCGCCCTGTACGCCGCGGCGTACACCACCGGCCGCGCCTGGATCGAGTGGCTGCGCATGGACCCCGCCCCACTCATCCTGGGGCTGCGCTTCAACGTCTGGACCGCGCTGCTGGTCTTCGGGGCGGCGGTCGCCTACCTGACCGCCACCCGCCAGACGCCGACGGCGCCCGCCGCCCAGGGTCAATCGGTCGCCGAGGACGAGTCGAACCCCCGTCCCACCATGGCGGCGAACCCATCGAGATGGCGTCCCAAGATGTAGTCGAACATCCCGTCCAGGTCCGACACCGTCTCCTCGGGGACCTGCGCCAGGAGTGGAAATTGTCCACTGCTGAGGAGTTCGTCGGCGCGCTTGCGCTGGATCAGTCGCCAGCCGTCGAGCGTCATACCGGTCTCCTGCGCGGCTTCGGCCTCCTGCGCCATGGACAGTGCCACGGTGCTGACCAGCGCGGGTAGCGTGAGCGCTTCGCGGATCCGGATCTGCGCGGGTAGCCCGAGCCCATCGAGTGCGCGCAGGGTCCACTCGGTGTGGGCCATCATGTTCGGCACCAGCAAAGGGCGGGTGAACGAGACAGCTTCGGGCAGCCAGAAGTGTCGTCGGCACAGCTCCCATTGCCGGCGGGAGACCAGCTCGAGCTTGGCCCGCCATCCCTCCGGCCCGGGGTCGGGCAGCTCCGTTTCGCCGAACACCTCGTCGGCCATCTGCGTCACCAGTTCGTCCTTGCCGGTCACGTGCCGATACAGCGACATCGGGCCCGTTCCGAGCTCGGCCGCGAGCCGTCGCATGGATACGGCGTCGAGCCCTTCGGCGTCGGCGATCGCGATGGCAGCATGCAGGACGTACCTGCGGTTCAGCGAGCCCTTGGGGGCGCCGGCTTGCCGTGGTTTCGGCGGCCCGGACGGACTTGAGGGCCGCTCGTTCCGGCCGGCGCGGAGGCTGACCACCGTACCGGCGCCGACCCTCGCCTCGACCAGACCCTCCTCGCGCAGAGCCGCCACCACCTTGGTCGCGGTGGCGACCGCGACGCCCCATCGCTGGGCGATCTGCCGGATGGACGGCACGCGATCGCCGGGCCTCAGGTCGCCGGCCAGAATCCGAGTACGGAACTCCGCGACGATGCGCCGGTAGGGCGGATCTGGACGATGTGTGGCCGAGGCCATCGGCGCCCCTCATTTCCTTCACGGCTGGTCGATACCAGCTTCTAGTGTACTAGTTCACTTACTAGTACACTAGAGCACTTTGTTAGCGCAATTGAACGCTTTAGATCGATGTTTTTCGGCTGATTTCCTACGATGTACGCATGACAGTGAGTACATCGTACGCAGGAGCTCGGCGGGCGTACGGCACAACCAGGCAAGAAACGTACGGCGCTCCCTCCATGCGTGCCGCCGCACACAACAGCAGGGACCGTACGGGATCGGAAGCGGCATGAACCGGTTGGGAGACCAGTTGTCCCTCTCGCATGCCGACGTACGGTCGTGGCACCAGCCGCTCATGATCATGGTGGCGGCCATGTCCGCGCTCGTCGTCGTCGCGGGCGTCGGCCTCTTCGTCGACGGTCGTGAGCTCATGCACCAGTCGGTGTGGGCCAAGCCGCTGAAGTTCGGGGTGTCGTTCGTCATGTACGGCGCGACGCTCGCCTGGCTCATACCGCAACTGCGCCGGGCACGGCGCACGATGTGGGCCGTCGGAACGCTCTTCGCCGTCGCCGGGCTGATCGACGTCGGATTCATCGCGGTGCAGGCCGCCCGCGGCACCTACAGTCACTTCAACGCCAGTACCGACACGTTCGACCAGATCGGGCAGCGGATCTTCCAGACCGGCGTGTTCGGCCTGTTCGGGGCGAGCCTCGTCGTCGCCGTCATGCTGCTGTTCCAGCGCATCGGTGACGCGGCACTCACCTGGTCCTTGCGTGCCGGGCTCGGGCTGGCCGTCCTCGGTATGGCGCTGGCGTCCTTCATCACCGGGTCGACATCATCGGCCGGACCGCGCACGGTCGAGGATGCCTATGGCAACCCGGTCCCGCTGGTCGGCGGACACGGTGTCGGGACGCCGGACGGCGGCGGCATGCCGATCACAAACTGGAGCACCACAGGCGGCGACCTGCGTGCTCCGCACTTCATCAGCCTGCACTCCATCCAGATGTTCGTGCTCACGGTGCTGGTTCTGACCTTCCTTGGGGCCCGGATCGGCTGGCTACGCCGGGAACGCGTACGCGCCCAACTGGCCGGAGTCGTCATCTTCGGCTACAGCGCCGTGTTCGCCATCACCGCCTGGCAGGCTCTGCGCGGCCAGTCACTGATCCACCCCGACGCGGCCACGTGGACCGCACTCGCGGCGGCGGCCGTCGTGACCGCGCTGCTGGCAGCCCTGGTCGTCATGGTGGCCCACCGCAACCAGCGAGCCCTCCGCGCCGAGGCGGCACGCCGAAGCGAACAGGCCCGCCGTGAAAGGGCAGCCCGCCACGACGAGCGCGCACTCGGCAGCAAGACGGCACCCACCGGTTGACGGGCCCCCGTCCGGCACGCCGCCGGCTCATGCGCCTGGCCGAGCACGACATCAAGATGTCCGCCAGCACGTACTACGCCGCCAAGAGCGGGAAGGGCATCGGGTGGCTCGCTGCACCGTCGAGCGACGGATGCGTGCCCTCGGTCCGCACGGTGCCCGGCGCGGCAAGAAGATCCGCACCACCACGCCTGAGCTGGGCCGCCTCACCGACCAAGCACACCACGCTCGTACTGGACGCCCTGGACATGGCCCTGTGACGACGCGAACGCACCGGCCACTCCGTCGGGATCGGCCCCGGAGATGTCGAGCAGCCGCTTGGCCTCTCGCAGTGGAAGGAAAAGAGAAGGAGATGGGAAGTGACCGCTCCTAACGTCGTCCGCGTTCCCTTCCTTCTGGACGGATCGATGAAAGGACGCAGCATGACGATCGAGATCAAGAAGGCCGAAGAAGTCGAGACCACCGGCTTCGGCTCCAGCTGCTGACCATCATGCGGCCTCCTGCGGAGCTCCCAAGCCCGCAGGAGGCCCTGCCTCGGTCAGCTCAGTCCAAGATCGATGAAATGACCGCAGCATGAAGGCCCTGCCTCGAACCGTCCGGGAGTCGCTTCCATGCCGAGGATTCAAGTGAATCCGGCCTTCCCCCTTTTCATCGACGATGCCGGCGAGCGCGTGCGGCTCGGCGATTTCCCGCCAACAGGCCAGACGCTGGAACGCGCGCAGCCGCCGCTGCGCCGCCTGATCCGCCTGTGCGCGCAGGCCCCCGTCGAGCAGAGCGACCTGTACGCCCTCATCGACGACGTCGCACCCGAGGACATCGACACCGCCGTCGAACGACTGCGCGCCAGCCGGATCCTCGTCACCGACGCCGACCTTGGCACACTGGCCGCCGACGCCGCCCTGTCCAGGTTCGCGCTGTGGTTGTCCATGTTCCACCCCGCGGAGCAGGCCGCCGCGGCGATCGCGGACCTGTCGCGTACGCACG